>NZ_JBFUMY010000007.1:0-310383 GCF_054049135.1 Kitasatospora sp. P5_F3
TGTGCAGGTCGTTGGCCTGCAGCGCGTCCAGCGCCTCCTGCGGGAACCGGCCCTGCTCGTCCACCTCCGCCGCGAACGGAGCGATCTTCGCCTCCGCCAGCGACCGCACCGCCTCCCGGAGCATCTCGTGCTCCTCGGAAAGCCGGAAGAGGTCGAAATCCGCCCCGGAGTTGCCCGCCATGTGCCTCGCCCCTTGAATTCGGACCACGTTAGTTACCGTTAAGTAAGCGTAATTCTAGGCTCGCGCCCTGCCTACCCCGTACGTGACATGCGTGACACCGACTCATCACACCGGTTCAGCACGCCGGCTCAGCGGACGTTCTCGTCCAGCGTGTCGCCGGTGCCGGGGTGCTGGGCCAGGTACTCGAGCACCCCGTCGTTGCGGACCGCCTCCCAGAGCTGCTTGGCCACCCGCTGGTCGAGGTAGACCACCGACTGGCCGCCCTCGTCGCCGAAGCCGCCGAACGGCGCGTTCATGAACCGCACTCCGTCGCCGCGCAGCCCGCGCAGGCTCCAGGCCAGGTCGTAGAGGTCGGTGTTGCTCAGCTTGTCGTCCACGCTGACCACCTCGCCGACCGAGCCGAGCAGGCCGGTCAGCTTGCCGGGGTTGCCCAGGGTGCCGGAGCTGAGGGTCTGCTGCATCAGGGCGCGCAGGAAGTTCTGCTGACGCTTCGTCCGGTCCAGGTCGCCGTTGGGCAGTCCGTACCGCTCCCGGACGTAGAGCAGTGCGGTCGCCCCGTCCATGTGCTGGGTGCCGGCCGCCCAGTGCCTGGCCTCGCCCTTGCCCTCGATCTCCTTCGGGATGGTGATGTCCACCCCGCCGACCGCGTCGGTGAGGGACCGGAAGCCGTTCCAGTCCACCACCGCCAGGTGGTCGATCGGGATGCCCGTCAGGTCCTGGATGGTGCGCACCATCAGGGCCGGGCCGCCGAACGAGTACGCCGCGTTGAGCTTGGCCTTGCCGTGGCCCGGCACGTCCACCCAGGTGTCCCGGGCCAGCGAGATCACCGAGGCGTTCTTCCGGTCCGCCGACAGGTGCAGCAGCATCATGGTGTCGCTGCGGGCCGCCCCCGCCTGCCAGACCGGGGCCTTGGCAGGGGCGCCCGGGTCGGTCCTGGCGTCCAGGCCGACCAGCAGGAAGGTCACCCCGGCGTTGGGCACCGGCTTCGGCCGCTCCGACTCGGCGAGGCTGGGCAGCGCACCCGGGATCCGGGCCACCGAGGAGGCGTAGTGGTCGGCCGTCCAGTACACCGCTCCCGCGCAGCCGCCGGTGATCAGCAGCACCGTCAGCAGGACGCCCAGCAGCAGCCGGCGGCCCCGCCGCCGGGACCTGGGCGGGGCCGCAGGCTCCTCGACGTCCCCGGCCTGCTCGGGCCGGTCCGACCGGTCGGCGAAGATGCTCAGTCCGGCGGAGTCCGCCCCGTCCTCGGTGCTCATGCGGGCATTGTCCGGTCGGACGGCGCGCACCGGGCCGGAACCGGTACGAGGAGGGCGAAGTCGTTACCTCTCGGCCATGGGTACTCGGCGCGGCCGCCGCCGGATAACATCGGTCCCTGCCCGACCGAGCAGATCTGAACCAAAGGGGAAGCGCGTGACCCTCCGCATTACGGTGATCGGCACCGGATACCTCGGTGCTACGCATGCCGCGTGCATGGCGGAGCTCGGTTTCGAGGTGCTCGGCCTGGACATCGACCCGGAGAAGATCGCCACGCTGGCCGCCGGGAAGATCCCGATGTACGAGCCCGACCTGGCCGAGCTGCTGGTCAAGCACGTACCCGGTCACCCCGGCTCGTCCGGCAGGCTGCGCTTCACCACCTCGTACGAGGAGGTCGCGGACTTCGGTGACGTGCACTTCATCTGTACCAACACCCCGCAGAAGAAGGGTGAGTTCGCCGCCGACATGTCCTATGTCGACGCCGCGCTGGACTCGCTCGCCCCGCACCTCAAGCGCCCCACCCTGGTGGTCGGCAAGTCCACCGTGCCGGTCGGCAGCGCCAACCGACTCGCCGTCAGGCTGGCCGAGCTGGCCCCGGTCGGCGCGGCCGCCGAGCTGGCCTGGAACCCGGAGTTCCTCCGCGAGGGCTTCGCCGTCGGCGACACCCTGCACCCCGACCGGCTGGTGGTCGGCGTCCGCAGCGAGCGGGCCGAGGCGCTGCTCCGCGAGGTGTACGCGACGCCGGTCTCCGAGGGCGTGCCGTTCGTGGTGACCGACTTCCCCACCGCGGAGCTGGTCAAGGCCGCGGCCAACTCCTTCCTGGCCACCAAGATCTCGTTCATCAACGCGATGGCCGAGGTGTGCGAGAGCGCGGGCGCGGACGTGGTCCAGCTCAGCAAGGCGCTCTCCTTCGACGAGCGGATCGGCGGCAAGTTCCTCAACGCCGGGGTCGGCTTCGGCGGCGGCTGCCTGCCCAAGGACATCCGGGCCTTCATGGCCCGCGCCGGGGAGCTCGGCGCCGACCAGGCGCTGACCTTCCTGCGCGAGGTCGACTCGATCAACATGCGCCGCCGGTCCCGGATGGTCGAGCTGGCCCGCGAGCAGTGCGGCGGCGGCTTCCTCGGCCGCCGGGTCGCCGTGCTCGGCGCCGCCTTCAAGCCCAACTCCGACGACATCCGGGACTCCCCCGCGCTCAACGTCGCCGCGCAGATCCAGCTCCAGGGCGCCCAGGTCACGGTCTACGACCCCAAGGCGATGGACAACGCCCGCAAGATGTTCCCCAGCCTCAGCTACGCCGGCTCCGCCGTCGAGGCGGCCGAGGGCGCCCACGTGGTCCTGCACCTGACCGAGTGGCAGGAGTTCCGCGACCTCGACCCGGCCGTCCTGGGCGGCGTGGTCGCCGAGCGCCGGATACTGGACGGCCGGAACATCCTGGACGACGCCAAGTGGCGCGCGGCCGGCTGGCACTACCGCGCGATGGGCCGCCCGACGGTGGAATAGCCGCTGTCCACCGGGGAGTTGCAGCGGGTATGAGCGACGACGCGGTGGTGCGGAAGATCCTGCTGGAGAGTGGCGACACCTGGGCGGTGGTCGGGCTGTCCAACAACACCGCCCGGGCCGCGTACGGGGTGGCCCGGGTGCTGCAGCGGGCGGGCAAGCGGGTCGTGCCGGTGCACCCCAAGGCCGAGACGGTGCTCGGCGAGCCGGGCTACGCCACGCTCGCGGACATCCCGTTCGCGGTGGACGTGGTGGACGTCTTCGTGAACTCCTCGCTGGCCGGGGCGGTCGCCGACGAAGCGGTCGCCAAGGGCGCGAAGGCGGTCTGGTTCCAGCTCGACGTGATCGACCACGAGGCGTACGCCCGCACCACGGCGGCCGGCCTCGACATGGTGATGAACCGCTGCCCGGCGATCGAGCTGCCGCTCCTCTGAGCTGCCGCCCAGCCAGGCACCACCAGGGGCTCGGGGAACTGCGAAAGTGCCTGACCATCTACGTACGGATCGCCTTGTACGAGGTCGGCGTCGCAGTTCCCCGAGCCCCTGGTGGCTGACGCCTAGGCTCTGCGCAGGTGGTCCAGGACCAGCGGGTCGATGTAGCCCGGGACGAGGCGGCCCTCGAGGTTCTCGACGCCGGCCCAGCGGTCCAGGGTGGGGTGGCCGGCGGCGGTCAACAGGCCGGTGACCTCGATGGCCAGCTCTCCGGTCAGCTCCAGCAGGGTGGCCGGGTCCGGGGTGCCGAAGAGGGTCTCGTGGATGACGAGCAGGCGGGCCAGTTCGGTGACCGGGTCGGGGTGGTCGTCCACCCGGAGGTCGTGGGAGGTGTCGCTGAGGCCGCCGTAGCCGGCGCCCCGGTCGGCGATGTACAGGGCCGCGCTCTGTCGGCCCCGGCTGTCGCCGCCCGCTGCGTCACCGGCCGCCAGGGTGGCCACCAGCCGGTCGGCGAACGGGAGTTCGGCACCGCCGAGCCACGCCGCCTCCATCGCCTCGACCACCTCGGGCCCGGTCAGGATGTTGCCCTGGATCGCGTAGCCGGGGCCCGCGACGCCGCCCGCCCAGTCCAGGCAGTCCGCCCCGGTCCAGGTCACGCCGTCGCCGGAGGTGCCGACCAGGCCGAGCTGGCGGTCGGCCCGGCCCGGGTCGGCGGCGGTCAGTCCGGCCACCACGTCGGCGGGGGCGACGCCGGTCCGGAGCAGGGTGAGGCCCTGCGGCCGGTAGGCGAAGTTGGCCATCGCCTGGGTGGCCAGCGCACCGACCTCCGCCTCGGCGGCCGGGACGACCGCGCCTGCGGCGAGGAACTTGCTGGCCACCGCGACACCGACGGCGCTGCCCGAACGGGCCACTACGGAGAAGGTCACGCCGACGGACGATAGCCGTTCGTCGCGTCCATGCCTAGAGAGTGCCTAGAGAGTGACGATCGACGGCCGCCGGACCGACCGGAGGTCACGGGCCACCGCCTCCGCGTCCCGCAGCACCCGCACCGCGTTGTGCCAGGTGAGCTTCGCCAGATCGGCCTCCGACCAGCCCCGGCCGAGCAGTTCGGCGATCAGGTGCGGGTAGCCGGCCACGTCGTCCAGGCCGGCCGGGGTGAAGGCCGTGCCGTCGAAGTCGCCGCCGATCCCGAGGTGGTCGATCCCGGCCACCTGCCGCATGTGGTCGAGGTGGTCGGCCACGGTGCCGACGGTGGCGACCGGGCGGGGGTGGGCGTCCTCGTAGGCGCGCTGCACGGCCATCGCCTCGGGGGTGGTCTCCAGCGGGTGGAAGCCGTGCGCCCGCATGTTCTGGTCGGCGTCCACGGTCCACTCGATCGCGGCGGGCAGGATGAACTTGGGCACGAAGGTGACCATCGCGACGCCCCCGTTGGCGGGCAGTTGGGCCAGCACGTCGTCGGGGATGTTGCGCGGGTGGTCGCAGACCGCCCGGGCCGAGGAGTGCGAGAAGATCACCGGCGCCTCGGTGATCCGCAGGGCGTCCCGCATGGTGTCGGCGGAGACGTGCGAGAGGTCGACCAGCATGCCGAGCCGGTTCATCTCCAGCACCACCTCCTCGCCGAACGCGGTCAGGCCGCCGTGCTCGGGCTTGTCGGTGGCCGAGTCGGCCCAGGGCACGTTGTCGTTGTGGGTGAGCGTCAGATACCGCACACCCAGCTGGTACAGCGCCCGCAGGGTGGCCAGCGAACTGTTGATCGAGTGCCCGCCCTCGGCGCCCATCAGCGAGGCGATCCGGCCCTCGGCGCGGGCGGTCTCGACGTCCTCGGCGGTGAGCGCGAGCTGGAGCTGGTCCGGGTAGCGCTCGGTCATCATCCGGACGAAGTCGATCTGTTCCAGGGTGGCGCTGACCGCCTGGTCCCCCGCGTAGTCGGACCGCACGTACACCGACCAGAACTGCGCGCCGACCCCGCCCGCCCGCAGACGGCCGAAGTCGGTGTGCAGTCGGGACCGCTGATCGGCCGTCAGGTCGATCGCGTCCAGGTCGTACCCCACCTGGGCGCGCATCGCCCACGGCAGGTCGTTGTGACCGTCCACCACAGGTGCGGTTCGGAGAAGCTCACGGGCTCGGGCCAGCGGGTCGGTAGTCATACCAACAGTTCTACCGCCTCTGTTAACCAGAGGTTAGTTCTTCGCCGCTGCCCTGGGCCGGTCCGCTCACTCTGCTGGACGCTGCGAGGCACAGCGGAACCCTCCACCCACCCGGGAGCGACCCCATGAAGTCAGCGACACCCTGGAAGGCCGTGATCGGCGGCTCTGTCGGCAACCTGGTCGAGTGGTACGACTGGTTCGTCTATGCCAGCTTCGCCACCTACTTCGCCTCGGCGTTCTTCCCGCACGGCAACCCGACCGCCCAACTCCTCAACACCGCAGGCATCTTCGCGGTCGGCTTCTTCATGCGACCGGTCGGCGGCTGGCTGCTCGGCCGGTACGCGGACCGGCGCGGCCGGAAGGCCGCGCTCACCCTGACCGTGTCGCTGATGTCGGTCAGCGCCCTGCTGATCGCCGTCGCCCCGACCTACGAGCAGGTCGGCTACGCGGGCGCGGTCGTCCTGCTGGTCGCCCGGCTGCTCCAGGGTCTGTCGGTCGGCGGCGAGTACGCGGCCAGCGCCACCTATCTGACCGAGGCGTCGCAGCCGGGCCGGCGCGGGTTCGTCTCCAGCTTCCAGTACGTTTCGATGACCTTCGGTCAACTGCTGGGCCTGGGACTGCAGATCGTGCTCCAGCACACCATGACCACGGCCGACCTGCACGCGTACGGCTGGCGGATCCCGTTCGTCGCCGGGGCGCTCGGTGCGGCGGTGGTGTTCTGGCTGCGGCGCAACCTCGTGGAGACCGAGGCGTACACCGAGACCGAGGGCTCCGCCGAGCGCGGCACGCTGCGTCGACTGCTGGCGCACAGGCGGGAGTTCGTCCTGGTGATGGCGCTGACCATGGGCGGCACGGTGGCGTACTACACCTACACCACCTACCTGACCAAGTACCTCTCCAACACCGCCGGGCTGAGCAAGAACGACGCCGCCCTGGTCAGCTTCTGCGCGCTGACCGTCTTCATGCTGCTGCAGCCGCTGGCCGGTTCGCTCTCCGACCGGATCGGCCGCCGGCCGCTGCTGATCACCTTCGGGGTCGGCGCCACCTTCGGCACGGTCCCGCTGATGACCACGCTCTCGCACACCGGGAGCTTCGGCGGGGCGCTGCTGCTCGCGGTGGCCGCGCTGGTCATCGTCACCGGCTACACCTCGATCAACGCCGTGGTGAAGGCCGAGCTGTTCCCGACCCAGATCCGGGCGCTCGGGGTGGCGCTGCCGTACGCGCTGGCCAACGCGCTGTTCGGCGGGACGGCCGAGTACGTGGCGCTCTGGTTCAAGGACGCGGGCATCGAGTCGGGCTACTACTGGTACGTCTCCTCGCTGGCGGCGGTCTCCCTGGTGGTCTACCTGACGATGCGTGAGACCCGGGACAACGCACTCACCGAGGGCCGTCAGTCGGCTGCCAAGGCCACGGTCCCCGCCTAAGGTGTGGTCATGCGCGTGCTTCTGGTCGAGGACGACGACCGTCTCGCCGCCGCTCTGATCCCGGCGCTCGCCCGGCACGGCCACCAGGTGGTCCGGGCCGGGCGGGCGGACGACGCCTTCCGGCTCAAGGACACCTGCGAGTTCGTCCTGCTCGACCTGGGCCTGCCCGACCTGGACGGTCTCGAACTGCTGCGCCGGCTACGCCGGGTGTCCACCGTGCCGGTGATCGTGCTGACCGCCAGGACCGAGGAGCGGGACATCCTGCGCGGCCTGCGCTCGGGCGCCGACGACTACCTGGCGAAGCCGTTCCGGACCGCCGAACTGGCCGCCAGGATGGCCGCGGTGGTGCGGCGCGGCTCCCGTCCGCTGGCCGTCGCCGGGCGGGTGGTGCAGATCGGCGACGTCCTGATCGACCTGGAGACCCGGCGGGTCACCGTGACCGGGGAGCCGGTCGCCCTCACCCGCCGGGAGTTCGACGTGCTGGCCGTGCTCGCCCGCGAGCCCGGCACGGTGCGCGGCCGGGAGGAGATCCTGGACGAACTCTGGGGCGACGTCCAGCTGTCGGCCTCCCGCTCGCTGGACGTGCACATCGCCGGCATCCGCTCCAAGACCGGCCGCCCGCAGCTGGTCGAGACGCTCCGGGCCACCGGCTACCGGCTGGCCGCCCGCTGATGCAGCGTCGGCTGCTGGTGGTCCAACTCCTGCTGATCGGCTGCCTGGTGGCGGCGCTGGCGGTACCGCTCGCACTGGCGTACTCCTCGCACCGGACCGGGCAACTGCTGCTCGCCCGCCGGGCGGACGCCACCCGGTTCGCCGAGCTCACCGACCGGGCGCTGCGCGAGGGCGGCCCGTCCGGCCTGCCGGCCGAGGTCACCCGGTACGCGGAGCTGTACGGCACAGCGGTGGAGATCCGGGACCGGGACGGGCGGCTGATCGCGGGCACCCCGGTCGGCGGGGACCGGGCGGCCGGGCGGGCGCTGTCCGGCCGGACCACGGACGGGCTGCCGCTGCTCACCCCGTTCGGCCCGGCCTCGGTGCTGGTCGCCGAACCGGCCGGGCGGGACGACCAGGTGTCCGGGGTGGTGGTGCTCCGGGTCTCCACGGCGGCGGCCCGCCGCTCGGTGGCCGTGGTCTGGGCCGCGCTCGCGGTCGGCGCGGTGCTGGCGCTGCTCTGCTCGCTGATCGCCGCCCGGCGGCTGACCGCCTGGGTCCTGCGACCGGTCGGCGAACTCGACCGCACCACCCGGGAGATCGCCGAGGGGCGGCTCGGCGCCAGGATCGGCACCGTCCGCGGCCCGGTCGAACTGCGCCGCCTGGAGGAGCGGTTCAACGCCATGGCGGACGCCATCTCGGTCGCCGTGGAACGCCAGCGCGCCTTCGTCGCGGACGCCTCGCACGAGCTGCGTACCCCGCTCACCGTGCTCTCGCTGCGGCTGGAGAACCTGGAGCCGTACCTGACCGCCGAGGGCCACCCTGGGTACCAGCAGACGCTGGCCGAACTCGACCGGCTGGAGGCCCTGTTGGAGGACCTGCTGACGCTCGCCCGGGTGGAGGCGGACGCCGGGCTGCCGGAGACCCTGCCGGCCGGCCGGTTGCTCGCCCGGCTGACCGGCTGGCAGGAGCTGTACACCGCCAAGGGCCTGACCCTCACCGTGCACGTCACGGACGGACCGCCGCTGCCCGCCGCCGTGGCCCGGATCGCCGACATCGCCCTCGACAACGCGGCGAAGTTCGTCCCGGCCGGCGGCCGGGTGGAGGTCTCGCTGACCGGCCGGGTGCTCCGGGTCGCCGACGACGGCCCGGGGCTGGACGAGACCGGCCGCCGGGCCGCCGTCGGCCGGTTCTGGCGCGCGCCGGAGCAGCGCAACGTCACCGGCAGCGGCCTGGGGCTCGCCATCGCGGTCGAACTGGCCCGCAGCTGCGGCGGCACACTCGCCCTGCTGCCGAACCAACCATCCGGCCTGGTGGTCGAGTTGAGGCTGGGTCAGTAGACCGCGCGGTAGTGCCGGGCCGCACCCGGGTGCAGCGGGACGGTACCGGTGCCGATCGCGTACCGCTCGTCCAGCCGGCCGCCCGGCGCGTCCGGGGTCTGCAGGTGGTCCCGGCGGCGGAACAGCACCTCGGTGACGGCCTGCACGATGTCCGGGTCGAGACCGGCGGCGCAGACCAGGTAGCTCGGGGTCCCGACGGTCGGGGTCGGCCCCGGTTGACGGTAGGCGCCGAGCGGGATCGAGACGCTCTCGTACACCGGCCCGTACGCGGTGCGCAGCGCGGCCGACTGCGCCGCCAGCGGGACCAGCCGGACCGGCCGCAGCTCGGCCAGCTCGGTGATCGCCCGGGTGGGCACGCCGCCGGACCAGAAGAACGCGTCCAGCTCCCCGGCCCGCAGCGCCGCCACCGACTCGGCCGGGCCCAGCAGTTGAGCGCCCACCGTGCTCAGACCGGCGGCGGTCAGCACCCGTTCGGCCACCACGGCGGTGCCGGACTCGGCGGCGCCGATCGAGTACCTGCGCCCGGCGAGTTCACCGACGGTCGAGAGCTGCCGGTCCGAAGGGGCCACCAGGTGCAGGTAGTTGAGGTACAGCCGGGCGATCGCGGTCACCGTGACCGGCCGGGTGAAGGCACCGCGCCCGGCCACCGCGTCGGCCGCACTGTCGGCCAGGGCCAGCCCCAGCTCGGCCCCGCCCTCGCCGATCAGCCTGAGGTTGCGCACGCTCGCGGCCGTCGACAGCACCTCGACGGTCAGGCCGGGGTGAGCCTGCCCGATCTCCTCGGCGAGCCGCCGGCCGAAGGTCTGGTACGGCCCGCCCTCGGGGCCGGCCGCCAGCCGCAGCACGCCACGCGGCGCGGGCGCCGAACACCCCGTCAGCACCGCGGCGGCCCCCAGGGCGAGGGCCGCGCGGCGCGACAGTGACAAGCGCCCTACTTGCCGAAGCCGAAGGAGCCGGAGCCCGCCACCTTGGCGCGGAGCTTCTTGCCCTTCTCGGTGGCCTGGCTGTTCAGCTCGGCCTGGAACTCGGTCATCTTCTCGGACAGCTCCGGGTCGAAGGCGGCCACGATCCGGACCGCCAGCAGCCCGGCGTTGCGGGCCCCGGCGACCGAGACGGTGGCGACCGGCACCCCGGCGGGCATCTGAACGATCGACAGCAGGCTGTCCATGCCGTCCAGGTAGCGCAGCGGGACCGGCACGCCGATCACCGGCAGCGGGGTGACCGAGGCGAGCATGCCCGGCAGGTGGGCAGCACCGCCCGCGCCCGCGATGATCGCCTTCAGGCCCCGGGTGTGCGCCTGCTCGCCGTACGCGATCATCTCGCGCGGCATCCGGTGCGCGGACACCACGTCGACCTCGTACGGGATCTCGAACTCGTCGAGCGCCTGGGCGGCGGCCTCCATCACGGGCCAGTCGGAGTCGGAGCCCATCACGATGCCGATAACTGGCTGGGTCATTCGGTGATCGTCCCTCGCAGGTAGGCGGCCGCGTGGCGGGCGCGCTCGCGGACGTCGTCGAGGTCGTCCCCGAAGACGTTGACGTGGCCGACCTTGCGGCCGGGCTTCACGTCCTTTCCGTACATGTGGATCCGCAGGCCGGGGTCGCGGGCCATGCAGTGCAGGTAGGCCCGGTACATGTCCGGGTAGTCGCCGCCGAGCACGTTGACCATCACGGTCCACTTGGCGCGCGGACGCGGGTCACCGAGCGGGAGGTCGAGGACGGCCCGCAGGTGGTTCTCGAACTGCGAGGTGACCGCGCCGTCCTGGGTCCAGTGACCGGAGTTGTGCGGCCGCATCGCCAGCTCGTTGACCAGGATCCGGCCGTCCCGGGTCTGGAACAGCTCGACCGCCAGGTGGCCGGTGATGTCCAGCTCGCCGGCGATCCGCAGGGCCAGCTGCTGGGCCTGGTCGGAGAGCGCCGGGTCGAGCTCGGGGGCGGGGGCGGTGACCTCGGCACAGACGCCGTTCTCCTGGAGGCTCTCCACCACCGGGTAGGCGACCGCCTGGCCGCTGGGCGAGCGGACCACGTTGGCGGCCAGCTCGCGGAGGAAGTCGACCTTCTCCTCGGCCAGCACCGGCACACCCGCCAGGAACGGCGCGTGAGCCTCGTTCTCGTCGCCGACGACCCAGACACCCTTGCCGTCGTAGCCGCCGCGCACCGTCTTGAGCACCACGGGGTAGCCGTCGCCCTCCTCGGCGAACGCGGTCACGTCGGCCGGGTCGGCGACCAGCCGGTGCCGGGGGCAGGGCACGCCGATCGAGTCCAGCTTGGCCCGCATCACACCCTTGTCCTGGGCGTTGACCAGAGCCTCCGGGCCCGGGCGGACGGCGATGCCGTCGGCCTGCAGGGCGCGCAGGTGCTCGGTCGGCACGTGCTCGTGGTCGAAGGTGATCACGTCGCACCCGGCCGCGAAGCGGCGCAGGGTGTCGAGGTCCCGGTAGTCACCGAGCACCACGTCGGAGACCACCTGTGCGGCGGAGTCCTGAGGGGTGTCGGCGAGGAGCCGGAAGCGGATCCCCAGCGGGATGCCCGCCTGGTGCGCCATCCGGGCGAGCTGTCCGCCGCCGATCATGCCCACCACTGGAAAATTTGCATTGCCCGCGAAAGTCACGCTGCCCAGGATATCCGGGCCGGTGGGGGGCGGTGCACCAGCCGTCGCCGGCGGGGAGGCGGGGGTGGGCAGCGGCGGGGTGCCCGGCGGGAGCGAGTAGCCTGGTTGGCCGGGCCCGAAGCACACTGTCCGATCATGTGTTTGCGAAGCAGCCCACCGCGCTGCACCTGCGCGAGCACCGTTTCGTCGGCAAAACACTGGAGATCCGCGGATGACGAGCATGACCGGCCCGAAGCCCTCGCTGACGCAGAAGCTCCGGGGCATCCGCGGCGAGGCGCTCAAATTCGGCCTGGTCGGCCTGAGCGGCGTGGTCGTCAACTTCGCGGTCTTCTGGATCTGCATCAACGGCCTCGGGCTGGCCACGCTGCGCTCCAACATCGCGGCCACCCTGGTGGCGATCGCCAGCAACTACCTCGGCTACCGGTACTGGCTCTACAAGGACCGCGACGCCAGCTCGCGCAAGCGGGAGATCACGCTCTTCCTGCTGTTCAGCGGCGCGGGCATGCTGATCGAGACCGGCATCCTCGGACTGTCGGAGTACGGGTTCGGCTTCGACAGCGACCTGCAGAAGTTCGCCGCCAAGACCCTCGGCCTGGGCATCGGCACGGTGTTCCGCTTCCTCTCCTACCGCACCTGGGTCTTCAAGGCGCTGCCCGAGCTGGCCGAGCCCGCCGCCGTCCCGGCGCCCGGCGCACCTGCCGTGGCCGTCGAGCAGCCGCAGTACGCGAAGTGACCTGACCAGGTCTCAGCTCTCCTCGTCCGCCCGGGTGAGGAAGAGCGCGAAGACCGGCGGCTGCAACGAGAGCAGCTCCAGCCGCGCCCCGTCCGCCTCGGCCAGGTCGCGGGCCACCGCGAGCCCGATGCCGGTGGAGTTGCGGCCGCTGACGGCCCGTTCGAAGACCCGGTTGCCCAGCTCGGTCGGCACTCCGGGGCCCTCGTCCTGCACCTCGAGCACCACCGAGCGGCCGGACGGCCTGGCCCGGACGGTGACCGTCCCGGCGCCGTGCATCAGCGAGTTCTCGATCAGGGTGGCCAGCACCTGGGCCACCATCCCGGGCGTGCCCAGCACCCGCACCTCGCGCAGGCCCTCGACCCGCAGGGTCCGGCCGGTGCCGCGCATGGTCGGGCTCCACTCGGCCAGCTGCTGCTTGACCACCTCGTCCAGCTCGAAGACCACCGCCGTGGGGCTGCGCGGGTCGCGCTGGTTGGTGAGCAGCCGCTGCACCACGTCGGTGAGCCGCTCCACCTGCTGGAGCGCGATGGTGGACTCCTCCTTCACGGTGTCCGGCTCGCTCGCCAGTGTGTTGATCTCCTCCAGCCGCATCGAGAGCGCGGTGAGCGGGGTACGGAGCTGGTGCGAGGCGTCGGCGGAGAGCCGTCGCTCGGCGGACAGCATCCGGGCGATCCGCTCGGCGCTGGCGTCCAGCACCTCGGCCACCCGGTCCAGCTCCGGTACGCCGTACCGGCGGTCCCGGGGCCTCGGGTCACCGGAGCCGAGCCGCTCGGCGGTCTCCGCCAGGTCGACCAGCGGCCGGGCCAGCCGCTTGGCCTGCCAGACCGCCAGCGCCACCGCCGCCTGGACCGCGAGCAGCGCGACCGCGCCGAGCAGCAGCAGCATGTTGGCGATCTCGTGGTCCACCCCGCGCCGGGACTGCACCACCGTGACCGTCTCGCCGTCGGCGCCGGACTCGGTGACGCTGAGCACCGGCGGCGCGGGCGGGGTGCCGATCGACAGCACCGGCTGCCCCGGCACCGCGATGGTGACGTAGCCGCCCTCGGGGAGCTGGGCGGTGAACTTCTCGCCGGTGATCGGCTCCTGCGCCGCGAGCCGGCTCTCCACCAGGCCGAGCACCCGGACGGCCTGGGCGTCCACCCGGGCGTCGGCGGCGTTGACGATGGACTGCTTCTCGACCAGGGCGATCGGGACGCAGAACACCACCACCATCACCAGGACCACGCCGAGCAGGGAGTTGATCATCCGGCGTTTCACGCGGGCTTGCCCCTGATCAGTTCTTCTCGAAGCGGAAGCCGACGCCGCGGACGGTGGAGATGTAGCGCGGGTTGGCCGCGTCGTCGCCGAGCTTCTTGCGCAGCCAGGAGATGTGCATGTCCAGGGTCTTGGTCGAGGTCCACCAGGTGGTGTCCCAGACCTGACGCATGATGTCCTCCCGGGTGACCACCCGTCCGGCATCCCGGACCAGTACCCGGAGCAGCTCGAACTCCTTGGCGGAGAGGGTCAGCTCCTCCTCTCCCAGCCACGCGCGGTGCGACTCGATGTCGATCTTCACGCCGTGCGCCCCGGTGGTCAGCTGGTCCACGTTGCCACGCCGGAGCAGCGCCCGGACCCGGGCCAGCAGCTCGGCCAGCCGGAACGGCTTGGTGACGTAGTCGTCCGCCCCGGCGTCCAGGCCGACCACGGTGTCCACCTCGTCGGCCCGGGCGGTGAGCACCAGCACCGGACAGGTCCGGCCCTCGGCGCGGAGCCGACGGGCCACCTCCAGGCCGTCCATCTCGGGCAGGCCGAGGTCGAGCACGATCAGGTCGACGTCCTCGGTGAGCCCGGCCGCGAGCGCCCCGGGGCCCTCCTCGCGGACGAGCACCTCGTAGCCCTCCCGTCGGAGCGCACGGGCCAGCGGTTCGGAGATCGCCGGGTCGTCCTCGGCCAGCAGCACACAGGTCATGTGGCAGATGGTAGTCCGAGTGCGACGCGACGTTCAGAGGCTTCGGCCCGCCGGGGCGACCTGGGAGCCGGAGGGGCCCCTGAGGGTCCGTCGGCTCTGTGAACTAGTTCACAGAGCGTTAGCGGGGCGGACCCACGGCCCTCCGGCGGGATTTTCGCACTGATCATGACATCGACGACAGATATGCCGGATGCGGCTGCGATTTCAAGGACATGCCCCGGAATGACCATGGATCCAGGCACCGTGGAGGTGTTTCTCTTTACTCGGGCATTAGGTATATAGAGGGCCTTGTCCCCTGATAGGTCCTGAAAACGCGACGTAGAGTGTTCTGGTCCCTGCCCCGCCGCCACAAGGAACCCCCACTCATGGCGTCAACAACTCTGGACGTCGGCACTGCGCCGAACCCGACCAGCAGCGGCCCGACCTTCTTCGGACACCCCCGTGGACTGGCCACCCTCTTCATGACGGAGATGTGGGAGCGGTTCAGCTTCTACGGGATGCGCGCCCTGCTGGTGCTCTACATGGGCGCGAGCGTCGCGGACGGCGGCGTCGGGATGAAGGTCGCCACGGCGGCCGCCGTGTACAGCGTCTACAACGCCATGGTCTACCTGCTCGCCCTGCCCGGCGGCTGGATCGCCGACCGCTTCCTCGGCGCCCGCAAGACGGTCGCGATCGGCGGCGCGATCATCATGCTCGGCCACTTCGCGCTGGCGCTGCCGCCCGAGGCCACCTTCTTCGCCGGCCTGGGCCTGATCGCGATCGGCTCCGGCCTGCTCAAGGCCAACATCTCCACCATGGTCGGCCACCTCTACGACGGCCCCAACGACCCGCGCCGCGACGGTGGCTTCACCATCTTCTACATGGGCATCAACCTCGGTGCCTTCGTCGCCCCGCTGGTGATCGGCACGGTCGGACAGACGGTGGACTGGCACCTCGGCTTCGCGCTGGCCGGGGTCGGCATGGCGATCGGCCTGATCCAGTACCTGCTGGGCAGCCGTCACCTGAGCGCCCGCAGCAGCGTGGTGGCCGCTCCGATGTCCGAGGCCGAGAAGCGCGGCGTGCTCCGCAAGGCGCTGTTCTGGCTGACCCTGGCCGTGGTCTTCTACGGCGTGGTCGCGCTGACCACCGGTCTGAGCATCAACTGGATCATCTGGCCGCTCTCGATCGCCGGCATCGTGATCCCGGTGGTCTACTTCGCCCGGCTGCGCCGGGACAAGGACCTGAGCAGCGACGAGAAGTCCAAGATGAGCGGCTACATCTGGTTCTTCGTGGCCGCCGCCGTGTTCTGGATGATCTACGACCAGTCCGGCTCCACGCTGAACCTGTTCGCCCAGGACAACACCGCCTCCTCGCTGTTCGGGTTCGACTTCCCGTCCAGCTGGTTCCAGTCGCTCAACCCGCTCTACATCATGGCGCTGGCCCCGGTCTTCGCCTGGCTCTGGGTCTGGCTGGCCCGGCGCCGGCAGAACCCGTCCACCACGGTGAAGTTCGCCTTCGGCCTGCTGATGATCGGCGGCTCGTTCCTGGTGATGATGCTGGCGATGGCCGCCGCCTCCGGTGGCACCAAGGTCACCCCGCTCTGGCTGGCCCTGGTCTACCTGATCCAGACCGTCGGCGAACTGACCCTCTCCCCGGTCGGACTCTCCGTCACCACCAAGCTGGCGCCCGCCAAGTACGCCAGCCAGATGATGGGCATCTGGTTCCTCGCCGTCACCGCGGGCGACTGTACCGCCTCGATCATCCAGCTGCTGGTCGGTGACTCCACCGGCAGCACCTGGTACTTCGCCTCCCAGGGGCTGCTGGCCATCCTGGCCGGGGTGGCGCTGCTGATGTACCGCAAGAAGGTCGTGAAGCTGATGGGCGACGTGCACTGACGTCTGCTCAGCCCGGAGGGGGGGGGGGGGGGAGCCCGACGTCGGTTCGGCGCAGCGCGCGAGCGCCGCCGGCGGTGGCCGCGTACACCGCCTCGTCCGGGGTCATGCCCATCTCGCGGACCGCGACCGCGATGCAGAACGCCATCGAACTGGTGAAGCTGGAGCCGGGGTTGCAGTCGGTGGAGAGCGCGACGGTGACGCCCGCGTCCAGCAGGCGGCGCGCGTCCGGGTACTTCGCCCGGGTGGAGAACTCCGCGCCGGGGAGCAGCGTGGCGACGGTGTCGCCACCGGCCAGCGCGTCCACGTCGGCGTCGGTCAGGTGAGTGCAGTGGTCGGCCGAGGCCGCCCCCAGCTCGACCGCGAGCTGGACGCCCGGGCCGTGGTGCAGCTGGTTGGCGTGTACCCGGGGGATCAGCCCGCGCTTGGCCCCGGCGGTCAGGATCGCCCGGGCCTGGTCGCCGTCGAAGGCGCCCTGCTCGCAGAACACGTCCACCCAACGGGCGTGCGGGGCACAGGCGTCCAGCATCTCGCCGGTCACCAGGTCGACGTACGCCGCCGGGTCGTCCTTGAACTCCGGGGCCACCACGTGGGCGCCGAGGTAGGTGGTCTCCGGGGTGTGCGCGGCGGCGATCCGCAGCGCGCGGGCCTCGTCCTCGGTGGTCAGGCCGTAGCCCGACTTGCACTCGATGGTGGTGGTGCCCTGGCAGAGCGCCTCGCCGATGAAGCGGGTGAGGTTCGCCTCCAGCTCGGCGTCGGTGGCGGCGCGGGTGGCGGCGACGGTGGTTTTGATGCCGCCCGCGGTGTAGGACTGGCCGCTCATCCGGGCGTTGAACTCGGCGGTGCGGTCACCGGCGAAGACCAGGTGGGCATGCGAGTCGACGAAGCCGGGGATCATCGCCCGGCCCTCGGCGTCGAAGCGGTCGTCGGCGGGCGGCGCGGCGGCGGCTGCGCCGACCCAGGCGATCCGGTCTCCGTCGATCACCACGGCGGCGTCGGTCAGGGGGGTGCCGGTGTTGGTGACCAGGGAACCGAGGTTGGTGATCAGGGTGCTCACGGGATTGCCTTTCGAGGGGAGCTCAGGCATCTACGGTCCAGGGGCGACATGCGAAAGTGCCTGACCATGTACGTACGTTGAACGCTTCCGAGGTCGGCGTCGCCGTTCCTCGAGCCCCTGGTGGTGCCTGGCTGAGCGCCTGCGACACGTGTGCCCGAGAGGATCAGCCCCTCTCGGGCATTGACGATGTGCCGGCCGCCGACCACCACGTGGCGGACGTCGGCGGCCGAGGCGGCGAAGACCGCCGTCTCGGCGCCGAGTGCGGGCGGCGGCCCGGCGGTACGGACCGAGTCGAGCGCCAGCACGGTGAAGTCGGCCAGTGCGCCGACCTCGATCCGGCCCGCCTCGGACCAGCCGAGGGAGGCGTGGCCGTCCTGACTGCCCGCCCGGAGCAGGGAGTTGGCGGTCCAGTGGCCCCGGGTGCGGGTCCGCAGGCGTTCGTCCAGCTCCAGGGCCCGGGCCTCCTCGAACGGGTCGATCACCGCGTGGCTGTCGCTGCCGAGGGTGACCGGGCAGCCGGCACTGGCCAGCCGCCGGGCCGGCCCGATGCCGTCCGCGAGGTCCCGTTCGGTGGTGGGGCACATGCAGATGGTGGTCGAGGAGTCCGAGAGCAGCTGGATGTCCTCGTCCGTCAGGTGGGTGGCGTGCACCGCGGAGGTGCGCGGCCCGAGCACGCCGTGGTCGGCGAGCAGCCTGGTGGGGGTGACGCCGTGGGCGGTGAGGCAGGCGTCGTTCTCGGCGGTCTGCTCGGAGAGGTGGACGTGCAGCGGGGCCTCGGCCTGCGCGGCCCACTGCGCGACGGTGCTCAACTGCCCGGCGGGGACGGCCCGGACGGAGTGCACGGCAGCGCCGATCCGGGCGTGCTCGGTCGGCTTGAGAGCGCTGACCCGCTCTGCCCAGGCGTCCGAGTCACCGTCGCTGAACCGGAGTTGGGGCCTGGTCGGTTCGGCCCCGAAGCCGGAGGAGAGGTAGCAGGTGTCCAGCAGGGTGATCCGGATACCGGCCCGGGCCGCCGCCTCGATCAGGGCGTGGCCCATCGCGTTCGGGTCGGCGTACCGGCTGCCGCCGGGAGCGTGGTGCAGGTAGTGGAACTCGCCCACGCTGGTGATCCCGGCGAGTGCCATCTCGGCGTAGACGGCGGTGGCCAGCGCCAGGTAGCTGTCCGGGTCGAGCGCACCGGCGAACCGGTACATGGTGTCCCGCCAGGTCCAGAAGGTGCCGGAGCCGACCTGGACGCTACCCCGGAGCGCCCGGTGGAAGGCGTGCGAGTGGGCATTCGCCTGGCCGGGCAGCAGCAGCCCGGCCAGGCGGACCGCGCCGGACGGGCAGGGCCCGCTGTCCGGCGTGACCCGGGTGATCCGCCCGTCCGCCACCGCGATCTGCACGTCCCGCTCGACCACCGGGCCGTTGGCGTGCGGCAGCCAGGCGTGCTCGGCCCAGTAGGTGGTCACTGACACGCCAGATCCTCCAGGACGTCGGCGAGCGCGGTCACACCGGCCAGGCAGTCGGCCTGCTCGGCGTACTCGGCCGGGGAGTGCGAGACCCCGCTCGGGTTACGTACGAACAGCATGGCGGTCGGGACGGCCGATGCCAGGATTCCGGCGTCGTGTCCTGCTCCGGTCGGCAGCACCGGCACGCCGCCCAGACGCTTGGCGAGGCGGTCGCGCAGCGGTCCGTCGAAGTCGACCACCGGGGTGTACGACTCGCGGGTCAGTTCGACCCGGACGCCGTCCCGCTCGCCCCGCCGCAGTGCGGACTGCCTGATCTGCTCGACCAGTTCGGTCAGCACGCTCTCGTCGGCCGCCCGGGAGTCCAGCCAGCCGCGGATCAGCGAGGCGATCGCGTTGGTGCCGTTCGGCTCCACCGCGACCTTGCCGAAGGTGGCCAGCGCCCCGGCCAGTTCGGCCTGCTGCCGGGCCGACAGGACGGTGTCGGCGAAGGTCAGCATCGGGTCGCGGCGGTCCTCGATCCGGGTGGTCCCGGCGTGGTTGGCCTCGCCGTGGAAGTCGAACCGCCACCGGCCGTGCGGCCAGATCGCGCTGGCCACGCCGACCGGCTGATCCTCCGTCAGGTAGCGGCCCTGCTCGACGTGCAGCTCGACGAAGGCGCCGATCCGGCGCAGCCGGTCGTCGTCCGCACCGATCGCGGCCGGGTCGTAGCCCGCCCGCTCCATCGCGTCGGGCAGCCGGACGCCGTCGGCGTCGCGCAGCTCGTACGCGCTCTCGCGGGAGAGCACCCCGGCGCTGAGCCGGGAGCCGATGCAGGCCACGCCGAACCGGGCACCCTCCTCGTCGCCGAAGTTGACGATCGCCAGCGGGCGGGTGAACTCCGTACCCCGGTCACGGAGTTCGTCCAGCGCGGCGAAGGAGGAGACCACCCCGAGCGGGCCGTCGAAGGCGCCGCCGTCCGGCACCGAGTCCAGGTGCGAGCCGGTGACGATCGCGCCCTCTGCGGTCGGATCGCCCAGCCAGGCCCACTGGTTGCCGTTGCGGTCCAGCTCGTACGTCAGGCCCCGGTTGGTGGCCTGCTGCTCGAACCAGGCCCGGCACTCGGCGTCGGCCGAGTTCCAGGCGTGCCGGCGGTAGCCCCCGGAGGAGGCGGAGCGGCCCACGGGGAGCAGCTCCGCCCACATCGATTCGAAGGTCACAGCTCACCCATCGGGATGCGCACACCACGCTCGTCGGCGACCTCGACCGCGCGGTCGTAGCCCGCGTCCACGTGCCGGATCACGCCCATGCCCGGGTCGTTGGTGAGCACCCGGCGGATCTTCTCGCCCGCCAGCGCGGTGCCGTCGGCGACCGTGACCTGGCCCGCGTGGATCGAGCGGCCGATGCCGACGCCGCCGCCGTGGTGGATGGAGACCCAGGAGGCGCCGGAGGCGACGTTGACCATGGCGTTCAGCAGCGGCCAGTCGGCGATCGCGTCGGAGCCGTCCAGCATCGCCTCGGTCTCCCGGTACGGGGAGGCCACCGAGCCGCAGTCCAGGTGGTCGCGGCCGATCACGATCGGCGCGGACAGCTCGCCGGACGCGACCATGTCGTTGAAGCGCTCGCCGGCCTTGTCGCGCTCGCCGTAGCCGAGCCAGCAGATCCGCGCCGGGAGGCCCTGGAAGTGCACCTTCTCCTGGGCCATCTTGATCCAGCGGTGCAGCGACTCGTTCTCCGGGAAGAGGTCGAGCACGGCCTTGTCGGTCTTGTAGATGTCCTGCGCGTCACCCGAGAGCGCGGCCCAGCGGAACGGGCCCTTGCCCTCGCAGAACAGCGGCCGGATGTACGCCGGCACGAAGCCGGGGAAGTCGAACGCGCGCTCGTAGCCCGCGAGCTTGGCCTCGCCACGGATCGAGTTGCCGTAGTCGAAGACCTCGGCGCCACGGTCCTGGAAGCCGACCATCGCCTCGACGTGCCTGGCCATCGACTCGCGCGAGCGCCGGGTGAAGTCGGCCGGCTCGGCCGCCGCGTAGGCCGCCATGTCGTCGAAGTCGACACCGATCGGCAGGTAGGCCAGCGGGTCGTGCGCGCTGGTCTGGTCGGTCACGATGTCGATCGGCGCGTCCATCGCGAGCAGCTGCGGGAACAGCTCGGCCGCGTTGCCCAGCAGGCCGATCGACAGCGGCTGCTTCTTGTCCCGGGCGGCGGTGGCGAGTTCGAGCGCGTGGTCGAGGTTCTTGGCCTCGACGTCCAGGTAGCGGTGCTCGATCCGGCGGGCGATCCGGGACGGGTCGCAGTCGATACAGATCGCCACGCCACCGTTCATGGTGACGGCCAGCGGCTGGGCGCCGCCCATGCCGCCGAGACCGGCGGTCAGGGTGATGGTGCCCTCAAGGGTGTCGTTGAACTTCTTCGCCGCGACGGCACCGAAGGTCTCGTACGTGCCCTGCAGGATGCCCTGGGTACCGATGTAGATCCAGGAGCCGGCCGTCATCTGGCCGTACATGGTGAGCCCGAGGTTCTCCAGCCGGCGGAACTCCTCCCAGTTGGCCCAGTCGCCGACCAGGTTGGAGTTGGCGATCAGCACCCGGGGCGCCCACTCGTGGGTCTGCATCACACCGACCGGCCGCCCGGACTGGACCAGCATGGTCTCGTCCTGCTTGAGGGTCTGCAGCGTGCGCACCATCGCGTCGTACGAGCGCCAGTCCCGGGCCGCCTTGCCGGTGCCGCCGTAGACCACCAGCTTCGACGGGTGCTCGGCCACCTCGGGGTCGAGGTTGTTCATGAGCATCCGCAGGGCGGCCTCCTGCTGCCAGCCCTGCGTCGTCAGCTGCGTCCCACGCGCCGCACGCACCTCGCGCGGACCACTGCCCTGCTGCTGCACCATGCTCACGGTCTCCTTGCGGATGGATTCATTCAAAGCCTGTTCGACTGAATATATCCAATCATCCGAACGGCGGCCAGAGGCAACCCCGGGCTTTCGGTACTGCTCAGGCCGCGTCGCCGTCGTTCCAGCTGATGCCGTTGTCGGCGAGCCAGGCGCGGTCGTCGGCGTGCGGGGCCTCCGGGGCGACGGGTTTCGGCGGGCGGGGGATCTCCTGGATCGGGCCCAGTCCGTACTTCTCGGCGGAGGCCGAGGCGGCCGGGCCCGGGTTGATCACGCCGACGTGGACGGCGGTCTCGTCACCCTCCTCGAGAATCTGCAGGTCGGGGTGGGGCGGTTGGCGGAGAGCGATCCGGCGGCCGCAGGTGGGGCAGGACCACTCGTCGGCGCCCGAGGCGAGGCGGCCGACCAGTTTCATCTCGTGGATCACGCGCATGGCTGTGCAGACCCCCGTCCGGCCCCGAACGCCAGGGCCTACTGACGGGATGCCCGCGCACGGACCGTCAACAACCGTGCGACACCAAGCTGTTGCAGGATCAGGCCAACCGGTCGGCACCCGTGTAGACGTTGGCCCCCTCGCCACGCAGGAAGCCGATCAGGGTCAGGCCCAGCTCCTCCGCCAGCTCCACCGCCAGCGAGGACGGCGCCGAGACGGCGGCCAGCACCGGGATGCCCGCCAGCGCCGCCTTCTGGGTCAGCTCGAACGAGGCCCGCCCGCTCACCAGCAGCAGGTGCCCGGTCAGCGGCAGCAGGCCCTCCCGGAGCGCCCAGCCCACCACCTTGTCGACCGCGTTGTGGCGTCCGACGTCCTCCCGGACGCAGAGCAGCTCGCCCTCCGCCGTGAAGAGACCGGCCGCGTGCAGGCCACCGGTCGAGTCGAACGCCCGCTGGGCGGCCCGGAGTTGGTCCGGCAGCCCGTACAGCACCTGCGGCCGCACCCGGACTCGGTCGTCCGCGACCGGCCAGCGCACCCGGGTCCGTACCGCGTCCACGGTGTCCCGGCCGCACAGGCCGCAGGCGCTGGTGGTCAGCAGGTTCCGGTGGGTCGTCAGGGCGGGGCGGCCGCCGCGCAGCGTCGCGTCCACCACGTTGTAGGTGTTCAGCCCGTCCGCGTCGGTCCCGGCGCAGTACCGCAGCGCGGCCAGCTCCTCCGAGGCGTGCAACATCCCCTCGCCGACCAGGAAGCCCGCCACCAGATCGAAGTCGTGGCCAGGGGTGCGCATGGTCACGGTCAGCGGCTCGCCGCCGACCCGGATCTCCAGCGGTTCCTCCGCCGCCAGCAGGTCCGCCCGCTCGCCCCGCTCGTCGCCGCGCAGCCGCAGCACCCGCCGCCGCACCGTCGCCCGTGCCATTCGTACCCCTTTCACGGCCGACCGGCCACCGCCTGCCAGGCTACGACGGCTCCCGGACGGCCTCGGACCACGCGCGGTGCTGAGGGTGGCCGGCCTCGACGGCCCGCGGGCGGAGCGGCCACCAGATGGCCCGGCCGAGGAGTGCCGCGAGGGCGGGGACCAGCACCAATGAGAGGACCAGCGCGGAGAGCATGATGCCGAGCGCCATCGCGAAGGCGACCTGTTCGCTTCCCGGGGTGGTGGCGAGCGTGGCGAAGGAGCCGGCCAGCACCAGACCGGCCGTCGCGATGGCCGGTGCCGTGTGCCGTACCGCACGGGCCACGGCGGCCCGGGCCGAGCCCGGCCGCTGCATCTCCTCCCGGATCCGGTCGGCGATCAGGATGTTGTAGTCGGTGCCCAGGGCCACCACGAACAGGAACAGCACCAGGGGGAGCGTGAAGCTGACGCCCGGCCGGCCGAGGCCGTGCTGGAACAGCAGGGTGGCGGCGCCGAGGGTGGCGGCGAAACCGAGCCCGACGGAGAGCATCAGGACCACCGGGGCGAGCAGACTGCGCAGGAGCAGCAGCAGGATCAGCCCGATCAGCGCGGCCGCGACCGGGAACACGATCGTGAGGTCGTGGTCGACGGCGGTCGAGACGTCCGCGAGGATCGCCGCCGACCCGCCCACGTGGGCCGTCGTCCCGGCGGGCGTGTGCTGGGCGACCGCAGCCCGGATCGGCCCGGAGGCCAGGTCGCGGGCCTGCTGGCTCTGCGGGTCGGCGGTCGGGTAGAGGTCGATCCGGGCGGCCCGGTGGTCCTTGTTCAGGACGGTCGGTGCGACCTGGCCCACGCCGCCGACCTGGGTGAGTGCCCGGGAGAGGCCGTCCAGCCCGGCGGTGCTGAGGGTGCCGCCGTCGGTGGCGGTGACGAAGACGCTGGTCGGGTCCGACACTCCGGCCGGCAGCGCGCGCGAGATCTCGGCCGCGGTGGCCACCGCGGGCGTCTGCTCCCCGGAGCCGCCCCGGCCGTAGTCCATCCGGATGCCGGTCATCCCGGCGGCCAGCGCGGCGAGCAGGGCGACGGAGACTGTCAGCATGGCCAGCGGCCGTCGGGTGACCAGTGCGCCGAAGCGGGCGGCGCGGCCCTCGGGCGGTCGCCGGCGCAGAGCGCGGGAGGGCCAGAACATCTTGCGCCCGGCGGCCGCGAGCAGCGCGGGCATCAGGGTGAGGCTGCCGAGCAGCATCACCAGGACCGCGGTGGCGATGGCCGGGCCCAGCGAGCGGAACTGCCCGAAGGTCGCCAGGCCCAGCGTGGCGAACGCGGCCACGATGGTCAGCGCCGCCGAGGTGATCGCGGTGCCCACCCGGCCGGAGACCTGGGCGGCCGCCTCGCGGGCGGGCTGCTCGGGCCGGTCGCGCAACTGCTCGCGGAAGCGGAACAGCAGGAACAGCAGGTAGTCGATGCCGATGCCGAGCAGGACCACGCTGATCAGGCCCGGGGTGCTTGGGTCGAGCTTGCTCCCGGTGATCATCGCGGCACCCGCGACCGCACCCGCCGCCACGCCGCCGATCAGGGCGACCGCGAGCAGCGGAAGCACGGCTGCCAGCACACTGCGGAACACCAGCACGTTGAGCAGGACGATGAGCCCCGTGACGAGGGCGCCGCCGACCTTGGTGGCGGTCTCGTTCGCATCGGTGCTGTCGACCAGGTCGGCGAGACCACCGGTGAAGCCGGTGCGCATCCCCGCGTCGGCGAACTGCGTCCGGGCGGCATCCCGGAAGGTCCGGTAGACCCCCTGGACCCCCTCGTCGGACGGATTCCCGGCCAACTGGACGGAGAGCAGCTCGAAGCTCCGGTCGGGCGCCGTCATCGCCGGGGCGATCCGGGGCGTCTGGGAAGCGTCCGGGGCCAGGAACTGCGGGGCGTCGTCCTTCCTCGGCATGGCCACCCGGCGCTGGGCCAGCTTCGCCGCCTCCGCCTCGACCCGCTGCTGGTCGGCGGCGCTGAGGGCGCTGCCGTCGGACCTGGCGACCAGCACCGTCACGGTGGTGGCTTCGAGGTCCACCCCGAACTGCTCCTCGGCGATCCGCAGCGCGGCGGCCGAGTCGTAGCTCGCGGGCAGGAAGTTCCCGGTCTGGTGCTGGGTGACCCGGGCCATCATGGTCGGGGCCAGGGCGGTCAGGGCGAAACCCAGCACCGCCCAGAGGCAGATGACCTTCCATGGGTTTCTGGTGGAGTATCCGGTCAGGGCGCGGATCAAGGAGTCCTCCGACGGACGGGCTCGAGTACGGACGTGGGGGGGGGGGGGGGTCACGGGCCCGGTCCGCCGCTGGTACTGCCGCTGCGGCCGCTGTGCAAGGCTGTTCGGGACAGCCGGACAGAAGGGGAACGGACAATGCCCAGCAGCAGCAGCGAGCCGCCGTGGCCCCGCAACGACGCGCTCGTGGCCGCCGGGGCCTGCGCACTGAACCTGCTCAGCTACGTGTTCTTCACCGACCCCGGTGGCCGGCACCAGGTGAGCGTGTCCGGGTTCCTGCTCGTCGCGGTGGCGGCCGTGCCACTGCTCGCCCGGCGCAGCCACCCGGTGGCGGTGCTCGCCGCCGTACTGGCCCTCGACGCGACCGCCGCGCTGACCCTCCCGCTGCCCAGCCACTTCGGTGCCGTCCTGGTCGTCGCCCTGTACTCGGTCGCCCGGGCCTGCCCCGGCCGGGTGACGGCGGTCGCCGCCGTCGCGGCGGCGGCGCTGACGGTGCTGAGCCAGAGCAGCGACCCGATCCCGCCCTGGCGGGAGGCCGTCGGCCCGCCGCTCTCCGTCCTGATCGTGGTCGGCGCCGCGCTCGCGGTGAACCGCTGGCAGCGGGAGGTGGAGGCCAACCGCAGGCTGCTCGCCGACCGTGCGGTGGCCGACGAACGCCGCCGCATCGCACGGGAGTTGCACGACATCGTGGCCCACCACATCACCACCATGCAGCTGATGGCCGGCGGCGCCCGGGCCAACCTCGGCAGACCCGAGGTGGTCCGGGACGCCCTGGTCACCCTGGAGTCCTCCGGGCGGCTCGCGCTCCGCGAGATGCGCCAACTCCTCGACGTACTAAGGGCCGACGACGAACCGGAGGCCGCGCCCTCGCTGCCCCAGCCCGGTGCCGACGACCTCGACCGCCTGGTGGCCGAGTCCCGGCTGGCCGGGCTGCCGACCGAGCTCACGGTCCACGGGGCGGTACACCCGCTGCCACCGACCGTCGGTCTGACGGTCTTCCGGATCGCCCAGGAGGCCCTGACCAACACCCGCAAGTACGCGGGGTCCGCCCGCGCCTCCGTGCGGCTGACGTACGGTCAGAACCTGGTCACCGTCGAGGTGCGGGACGACGGCGGGGACGCGCCGCCACCGACCGGTCCGGGCGGCTACGGCCTGATCGGGATGCGCGAGCGCGTCGCCCTGCACGGCGGAACGCTCACCGTCGGCCCGCTGCCCGAGGGAGGCTTCGGCGTGCTGGCCGAGCTCCCGCTGACCACGGAGGAGGTGCACCGGTGACACCGATCAGGGTGCTGATCGCGGACGACCAGCCGCTGGTCCGGCGCGGCCTGTCGCTGATCCTCTCCCCCGACCCGTCCATCGAGGTGGTGGGCGAGGCCGAGAACGGCGCTCAGGCCGTCACCCTCGCCGCCCGGCTGCGCCCCGACGTCGTGGTGATGGACATCCGGATGCCCGTCCTCGACGGGGTGGCCGCGACCGCGGAGCTCGCCGCCACCCTGCCCGGCTGCCGGGTGCTGGCCCTCAGCACCTTCGACCTGGACGAGTACGTGGTCGGCGCGCTGCGTGCCGGTGCCCACGGGTTCCTGCCCAAGGACAGCTCCCCGGAGGACCTGGCTGCGGCGATCCGCACCGTCCACACCGGCGAGGCCGTGGTCGCGCCGCGCCTGCTCACCCGGCTGATCTCCACCTACGTACGGGTACCCCGCGATGCCCGTCCGGCCCCGGCCGACCTGGGTGAACTCACGCCCCGCGAGGTCGAGGTGTGGCGTCTGATGGCCACCGGCCTCGACAACGCCGGGATCGCCCGCGCCCTGGAGCTCAGCCTCTCCACCGTCAAGAACCACATCACCAGCATCTTCGACAAGCTCGCCGTCCGGGACCGCGCCCAGGCGGTCATCGCGGCCTACGAGTCCGGTCTCGTCACCGCCGGGAAGTCCTAGAGCGGTGCGTTCTCGTCGGCCTTGAACGCGGGTCCGTGGCCGGGGACGAGCAGGTCGGCGGCGGCCAGGACGCGCAGCCGTGAGGTGCGGTGCTGGTCGTGGTCCGACGCGACCGGGTCCTCCACCGGGCCGTTCGGCCGCCACCAGAGGTCGCCGACGAAGGCCACCACGCCCTCGGGGGTGCCGGCCAGCAGGGTGATGTCCTCGGGGCTGTGGCCGGGGGTGCGGATCAGCCGCAGCGACGGGGTGAGCTCGTATCCCTCGGCGTCCCGGTCGGTCCACTGGTCGCCCTGGTAGACCGCCTTGTGGTCGTGCACCCGGGCCAGGCCGAACAGGCCGACGTTCATGGTGTTGTCCGGGTGGTGGTGGCTGAGCACCACGTCGGTGATGTCGTCGGGGCCGAGGCCGAGCTCGGCGAGCGGGCCGAGGATGCGGTCCCGGCTCGCCACCATGCCCGGGTCGACGATCACGTGCCGGTCGCCGTCCCGCAGGTAGGAGACGGTGGCGGCCACGCCGGGGCCGGTGGAGAGGGTGTAACCGGTGGTCAGGATCGTGTACTTGGCGCTGCGGCCGAGCGGTGCGTCTTTCATGGCCCTGAGTCTTCCGGGCCACCCGGACCCGTACGAGTGGCCTTCCTGCCGCTGATCGCGGGATTCGTGCCAGACTCCCCCGCATGCCTTTCCTGACCGTCGCCGCCTACGCCCCGCCCGGCGTCGGCATCCTGGCCGCCGGCATCGTGGCCGAGGTGTTCGACCCGCGCGGGGGCGGCCTGCCCGTCTTCGACTTCGCGCTCTGCACCGACCGTCCCGGACAGGTCAGGACCGACACCGGCCTGCC
This sequence comes from Kitasatospora sp. P5_F3, assembly GCF_054049135.1. Lineage (NCBI taxonomy): Bacteria > Bacillati > Actinomycetota > Actinomycetes > Kitasatosporales > Streptomycetaceae > Kitasatospora > Kitasatospora sp. P5_F3. The sequence goes on from NZ_JBFUMY010000007.1 coordinate 27,818, forward strand.
GCTCGTGGTCGGACACGGCCTGGAGCGGCTGGCCACCGCCGATCTGGTCCTCACGCTGCCCTGGGCGGACTTCCGCACCCCACCGGCACCCGCCGTCCTTGACGCCCTGTCAGCCGCCCACCGGCGCGGCGCACTGGTCGCCAGCCACTGCGTCGGCGCCTTCGCCCTCGCGGCCGCCGGGCTGCTCGACGGCCGCCGGGCCACCACCCACTGGCGGTTCGCCGACCTGCTGGCCCGTCAGTACCCGGCCGTCCAGGTCGACTCCACCGCCCTGTACGTCGACGAAGGTCCGCTGGTCACGGGCGCGGGCGCGGCGGCCGGCTTCGACCTCTGCCTGCACCTGATCCGGCGGGAGTACGGCGCCGCGACGGCCAACGCGATCGCCCGGGACCTGGTGCTGCCCTCGCACCGGGACGGCGGGCAGGCCCAGTACGTGGCGGCGCCCGTCCCCGAGGACTGTCAGGACGAACGGCTCGGCGAGGTGCTCGGCTGGGCCCGCGAGCACCTCGACCAGCCGCTCCCGGTCGCCGAGCTGGCCCGCCGCGCCCTGATGAGCCGGCGCTCCTTCGCCCGCCGCTTCACCGCGGCCACCGGCACCACCCCGCACTCCTGGCTGCTGAACCTGCGGCTCAGCCGGGCCGAGGAACTGCTGGAGACCACCAGCCTGCCGGTCGAGGAGATCGCCCGCCGGGTCGGGTACGGGAGCGCGGCGGTGCTGCGCGAACAGTTCGTCCGCCGCCGAGGCGTGCCGCCCCGCTCGTACCGGCGCTCGTTCGCCCAGGTGTCCGCACCGTAGTTGTCATATCTTCATTCACCTGGTGTGATTGTGTATATGGATATGCACAGTGCTGTGGACCCCGACGCTCCGCTGGTCCTGGTCGGCAAGGCCGACGTCAGTGCGGAGGACGTGATCGCCGTCGCGCGCGGCAACGCCCGGGTCGAGATCGGCCCCGACGCGCTCGCCGAGATGGCCACCGCCCGCGCCCGGATCGACGCGCTGGCCGCCGAGCCGCGCCCGGTCTACGGCATCTCGACCGGCTTCGGTGCACTCGCCGTCCGGCACATCAGCCCCGAGCTGCGGGCCCAGCTCCAGCGCTCGCTGGTCCGCTCGCACGCCGCCGGCATGGGCCCGGTGGTGGAGCGCGAGGTGGTCCGCGCGCTGATCTTCCTGCGGATGAAGACGCTGGCCTCCGGCCGCACCGGGGTCCGCCCGCTGGTCGCGCAGACCATGGCCGCCCTACTGAACGCCGGCATCACCCCGGTGGTCCGGGAGTTCGGCTCGCTCGGCTGCTCCGGCGACCTGGCGCCGCTGTCGCACTGCGCGCTCGCCCTGATGGGCGAGGGCACCGCGTTCGGCCCGGACGGCGTCGAGCGGGACGCCGGCGAGCTGCTCGCCGAGGCCGGTATCAAGCCGGTCGAGCTGCTGGAGAAGGAGGGCCTGGCCCTCATCAACGGCACCGACGGCATGCTCGGCATGCTGGTGATGGCGCTGGCCGACCTGGCCCGGCTGTTCACCACCGCCGACATCACCGCCGCGATGTCCCTGGAGGCACTGCTCGGCACCGACAAGGTGCTGGCCCCCGAGCTGCACGGCCCGATCCGCCCGCACCCGGGCCAGGCGCTGTCCGCCGCCAACATGCTCGCCGTGCTCAAGGGTTCCGCCCTGACGGGCCATCACCAGGACGACGCGCCCCGGGTCCAGGACGCGTACTCGATCCGCTGCGCCCCGCAGGTCGCGGGCGCCGGCCGGGACACCCTGGCGCACGCCCAGCTGGTCGCCTCCCGCGAGCTGGCCGCCTCGGTCGACAACCCGGTGGTGCTGCCCGACGGCCGGGTCGAGTCGAACGGCAACTTCCACGGCGCCCCGGTCGCGTACGTGCTGGACTTCCTGGCCATCGCCGCCGCCGACCTGGGCTCGATCTCCGAGCGCCGCACCGACCGGCTGCTCGACAAGGCCCGCTCGCACGGCCTGCCGGCCTTCCTGGCCGACGACCCGGGCGTGGACTCCGGCCTGATGATCGCTCAGTACACCCAGGCCGCCCTGGTCAGCGAGAACAAGCGGCTCGCCGTTCCGGCCTCGGTGGACTCGATCCCGTCCTCCGCGATGCAGGAGGACCACGTCTCGATGGGCTGGTCCGCCGCCCGCAAGCTGCGTCAGTCGGTGGAGAACCTCGGCCGCATCCTGGCCGTCGAACTGACCGCCTCGGCCCGCGCGCTGGAGATCCGGCTCGACAACGGCAGCGGCCCGCTGGCCCCCGCCACCGCCACCGCCCTGGCCACCGCCCGGGCCGCCGGGGTCGGCGGCGCCGGCCGCGACCGCTTCCTCTCGCCCGACCTGGAGGCCGCCGCCGCGCTGGTCGCCACCGGCGAGCTGGTCACCGCGGTCGAGAAGGTCACCGGACCGCTGGCGTAGTGCCCCCCAGGCCGGGGTGACTGGACGTCAGTGCCAGTCGCTCCGGCTGCGGGAGCCGCGCTCGTTGCGGCCGGCGAAGGCGGCGGCGAAGTTGACCCCGACGATGCCCGCCCAGCAGACCAGCATCCCGGGCAGGTGCTCGCCGGACGCGATGGCGGTGAGCGGAATGGCCAGGCCCAGCGAGATCAGCGGCAGCCGTCCGGCGCCCGGCCAACTCCGGCTGCCGCGCGGCCCGTTGCCCACCCCGTGCTGGGCCAGCCGGTCCTCCACCCGCTGGTCGACCTGGGCGTCGATCCGGGCGTCCAGCCGGGTCAGGAAGGAGTCGACGATCTCCGTCTCGTACTCCTGTCCGAGCTCCTTGCGGGTCTGCAAAGCCGCGTCGAGATCACGCTTCAGGTCGTCCTGGCGACTGTTCATACCAGTCATCCTGTCGTCCCCCGCCCGGCCCGGTCCACTTCAGGTCTGCGGTTTCCGGGACACCTCAGGGGTAAATCAGGGTCACCCCCGAGAGCGCCCGCCCCGTCCCACTGTTCGATACCTCGTTGCCGGTGTCCCCGGACTGCTGCACAGTCGTCCGGAGCACCGCCCGAGCTGCCCGGAGGAACCGCTGATGACCGCCACGGACGACACGGGTACGGTCGGCCCGTCCGCCCGGCTGCTCCAGCTGTTCGAGGGGCACCGGCTCACCCCGACCCAGCGCCGGATCGCCCACTCGCTGGTGAAGCACGCCGCCGAGGCCCCGTTCCTCTCCAGCGTCGAGGTCGCCGAGCTGGCCGGGGTCAGCCAGCCCTCGGTCACCCGGTTCGCGGTCGCGCTCGGCTTCGACGGCTACCCGGCCCTGCGCAAGCAGCTCCGCGAACTCGGCGCGGGCGAACCGACCGCCCCCGAGTCGCACGCCGACGTGGTCCGCAACGAGCACCAGCAGGCCGTACTCGCCGAGATCGCCCACCTGCGCCACCTCGCCGAGCTGCTCGCCGACCCCGAGCCGATCGTCCGGGCCGCCCGACTGCTGGCCGCCTCCCGGCCGCTGCCCGTGCTCGGCCTGCGGGCCGCCTCCGCGCAGGCCAGGGGCTTCGCGTACTTCGCCGCCAAGGTGCACCCCGACGTCCGGCTGCTCGACGAGGGCGGCTCGATGCTCGCCGACCGGCTGGAGCAGGCGGTCGCGGCCGGGGCCTCGGCCCTGCTCTGCTTCGCGCTGCCGCGCTACCCCAAGGAGCTGATGGAGGCTCTGACGGTCGCGCGGGACTGCGGGTTGACCGTGCTGACGGTGGCCGACAGCGCCTTCGCCCCGGTCGCCAAGCTCTCCGACCTGCTGCTGCCGGCCGCCGTCGGCACCGGGCTGGTCTTCGACACCGCCTGCGCGCCGATGATGCTCGGACGGGTGCTGCTGCAGACCATGTGCGACTTCATCCCCGGTGCCGAGGCCCGGCTGGAGTCGATCGAGCAGTCCGCCGCCGCCCGCGGGCTGTTCCTCGACTAGAGCGCCTTATCCGGCCGCCGACAGTGCGAGCGGGAGGGTGTCGTAGGCGGCCACGAAGTTGGACGCCCGGCGGGTCGGCGGCCCGAGCAGGGTGATGGTGTCGACCCGGGCCAGCAGCGCCTCCAGCACCAGCCGGAGCTGGCTGCGGGCCAGCGCGGCGCCCATGCAGAAGTGCCGACCGCTGGTGAACGAGAGGTGCGGGTTCACCGCCCGGTCGACCCGGAAGACGTCCGGATCGGGGAAGACCTCCTCGTCCCGGTTGGCCGACGGCAGCCAGAGGCAGAGCAGGTCGCCGGGCTCCAGCGCCGTGCCGCCCAGGCGGGTGGGGCGCAGCACCGTCCGGGCCAGGTGCAGCGGGGGTGTGGTCCAGCGCAGCACCTCCTCGATCGCCCGGTCGACGTGCTCGGGGTGGCGGCGCAGCCACTGCCACTGCTCGGGGTGCGCGGCGAACGCGGCCAGGCCCGCGGCGGTGGCGTTCTTGGTGGTCTCGTTGCCGCCGATCGCCAGGTTGAGGCAGTTCAGCAGGACCTCCTCGCGGGTCAGCCGGTCGCCGTCCAGCTCGGCCTCCAGCAGACGGCGGATCAGCCCGTCCTCGGCCAGTTCGGCATGGTCGAGCAGCCCGGCCAGGTGCACCAGCAGCTGCCCGTTGGCGGTCGCGGTGGAACGCCGACGGGCCGTCAGGTCACCGGCGCCGGGGTCGTGTTCGCCGAGCGAGCCGCAGACGGCGCGGCTCGCCCGGTCGGCCAGGGTGGCCCACTCGCGCTCGGGGAGGCCGAGCAGCAACCCGGCCCCGGCGGACGGTACCCGGGCGGCGACCGCGCCGACGAAGTCCGTCTCGCCGGCCCGGACGGCCTGCTCGACCCAGTGCTCGACCCGGTCCCGGAGCAGGCCGTCCATGGTGCGGGTGGCGGAGCGGGTCAGCCCGCTGCTGACCAGCTTGCGCAGCCGCTGATGGCGCGGCGGGTCGGTCAGCTCGATCATCCGCCCGGCAGCCGGATCCGGTTCGCCGAGCGCGGTGTCCAGGGTCATGCCCCACTCGGAGCTGTAGCCGGCCGAGTCCCGCAGCACGGCGTCGATGTCGCGGTAGCGGGTCACCGAGTGGAACGCCGGAGCGCCGTCCCGGTCCTGCCGGTGCAGTCGGCCGCTGCGGCGCTGCTCGGCCCAGAGCTCGTACGGCGGCTCGGGCAGGAAGGCCCTGGGATCGGACAGGTCCGTGGTCGGCCCCGCCCAGCGGAGTTCAGACACCGACGGCCTCCTCGGCGAGCGGGGCCGCGATGAAGCCGGAGGCGTGGAAGTAGTCGAGGTAGCGGTCCAGCAGCTCGGCGTCGACGGGCGGGCAGACCAGACCGCTGCCCGCCAGGTCCCGTTCGATCCCGGCCCGGTCGAGCCGGGGCGAGAAGCGCGAGGTGGCCAGCTCCTCGACGGTCGCGCCGCCGCCCGCGGCCTCGGTGGTGAACAGCGGGACGAACGGCGCGAACGGGTGGTCCGGGCGGTCCGCGAGGTGGGCGAGCAGGGCGTCCACCCAGGCGTGGTAGCCGACGGTGCGGATCGGGTGGCCGTACGCGCGCAGCCGCTCCACCAGGTCGCCGAGCATCGCCTCACGCGGGTTGGTCAGGTGGTAGGTCTGCCCCTCGGCGGCCCGGTGGGTCGCCAGCCGGACCACCGCACCGGCCGCGAAGTCGATCGGCACCAGGTTGAGCGGCAGGTCGAGGTCGGGGGCCAGCCGCAGTTCGGCGATCACCCGGAAGAACTCGCAGAGCGCGGCGGCGCTGTTCCAGGTGTACCCGGTGGTGTCCCCGGACAGCTCGTACGGGCGGTGGATCGCGACCGGCAGCCCGGCCCGACCGGCGCCCCGGACCAGCTCCTCGGCCACCCACTTGCTCTCGGTGTAGCCCATCGACAGCAGTTCGACGTGGTCGAGCGGGGTGGCTTCGGTGACCTCCCGGACCCCGGCCGCCCCCATGCCGTGCACCACCGCGACGGTGGAGATGTGGTGCAGCGGGATCGCCCGGGCGGCCGCGAGCCGGATGATCTCCTGGGTGCCGTGCACGTTGGCGGCCCGCAGTTTCTCGTACGGGTAGAGGAAGTTGACCTCGGCCCCGCAGTGGTGGATCACGTCGGTGCTGCCGGCCTGGTAGTCCCACTCGAGCTCGCTCATGCCCAGTCCGGGCCTGGCCAGATCGCCCAGCACCGGGCGCACCCGGTGGGCGGGCAGCGGCCGCTCGATGCCGTACCTGAGCTGGGCCTCGGCGAGCCGGCGGTGGGCGTGGTCGGTGTCGCGGGCCCGGACCAGGGCGTGCACGTCCGCGTCGGTACGGTCGAGCAGTTCGCGCAGCAGGTAGGCGCCGAAGAAGCCGGTGGCGCCGGTGAGGAACACGTGGTGCGGGGTGCGCCAGCCCGGCCGGGGGAACGCGGTGGTGATCCGGGGCTGGTCCCAGCTCAGGTCGGGCCGCCAGCGGTCGGCCGGGGCGGCCGGCTGCTCGGCGGCGGCGGTGCGGACCAGCTCCGCCACGGCCGTCCCGAAGGCCCGCAGCACCGGTTCGCCGAGCAGCTCGGTGACCAGTCGGTAGTTGTGCAGGTCGCTGATGCCCAGCTCCTGCTGCACCCGGGCCACCAGCTGGACGGCCAGCAGCGAGCTGCCGCCGGCCGCGAAGAAGTCCTCCTCCGGTTCGGCCCGGCCGGCGGGCAGCACCGCGGCCCACACCCGGGCCACCGTGTCGGCCACCGACTCGGTACCGGGCTCCGGCTGCGGCTGCTCGGCCGCCCGGGCCGGCTCGGGCAGCGCGGCCCGGTCCACCTTGCCGTTCGGGGCGAGCGGCAGCCGGTCCAGCACCGTGACGGTGGCCGGGACCATGAAGGCGGGCAGCCGCCCGGCCAGGTGGGTCCGCAACTCCGCTGCGGTGGGCGCAGATCCGGCCCGGACGGCGACGTAGGCGGCCAGCCGTCGGGTGATGCCGTCCTCCCGGGCCACCAGCACCGCGTCGGTGACGTCCGGGTGGTCGGTCAGCGCGCGGCGGACCTCCTCCGGTTCGATCCGGAAGCCGCGCACCTTGACCTGGTCGTCCCTGCGGCCCCGGAACTCCAGCCCGCCGTCCGGCCGACGGAGCACGAAGTCACCGCTGCGGTACAGCAGTTGGGGAGCACCGTCGGGCCCGAGGCCTAGGGTGCGGAACCGGCGGGCGCTCTCCTCGGGGTCGTTCAGGTAGCCGGTGGCGATCCCGCCGCCACCGAGATACAGCTCACCCTCCTCGTCGGCGCCGGCCGGGCTGCCGTCCTCGCGCAGCACATGGCAGACGGTGTCGGCGATCGGGCGGCCGATCGGCACCCCGGTCGCCTCCGCCGGGACCTCGGTGACCAGCTGGGCGGTGGCCACACAGGCCGCCTCGGTGGGCCCGTAGGCGTTCACCAGGTGCTGCGGGCGGCCGAGTTCGAGCACCCGTCGGGCGGCGTCCGCCCGCCGCGCCTCGCCGCCGGTCAGCACGTAGCGCAGGCCCGCGAAGGTCTCCGGCCGCTCCCCGGCGATCCGGTGGAAGATGCTGGTGGTGAGGAACAGCGCGGTGATCCCCCGCTCCCGCACCACCCGGTGCAACTCCGGTGCGGACAGCAGCACTTCGGAGGGGACCGGCACCAGGCAGGCGCCGTTCAGCAGGGTCGGCCAGAACTCCAGCACCGAGGCGTCGAAGGAGAGCGTCGCGGCGTGCAGCACCCGGTCCTCGGGGCCGGGTTCGAAGAAGCCGTTGGCCACCGAGAGCCGGGCCACCCCGCGCTGCGGCACCGCCACCGCCTTCGGCCGGCCGGTGGTGCCGGAGGTGAACATCACGTACGCCGCCGCCTCCGGTCCCGGCAGCTCGAACGGCTCGTCACCCGCCGACCCGCCTGCCGCCAGCACCTCCTGGTACCGCAGCACCGGCACGTCCGCCCCGGCGAGCCGGCCCGCCCCCGGCAGCCGGACCACGGCCACCGCACCGGCGTCGGCCAGCATGCCGTGCAGCCGCTCGGGCGGCAGCGCGGCGTCCAGCGGCAGGTAGCTCGCCCCGGCGTAGGCCACGCCGAGCAGCGCCGCACAGGCCTCAGGACCGCGCTGCCCCAGCACACCGACCACCGCACCCCGGCCCACCCCGGCACCACCCAGCCCACGGGCGAACCGCTCGGCCAGCGCACCGAGTTCGGCGTACGTGTACCGCAGCAGCGGCCCGTCGACCGCGTACCGCTGCGGATGCCTGCGCACCTGCGCCGCGAACAGCTCGGCCAGTGACCGGCCGTACGGATCCGTCTCCGCTGCCACCGTCGTCATCGAGTCGCTCCCCTCCACCACCGTGTCCCGGACGCCGGGATCGTAGGACGGGCCGAACGGGCCTGACGAGCCGTCGGGGACCTGCGGGGCTAAGGGAGAAGCGCTGGTGGGACGGGGTGACCGTACCCAGGGGCGGAGCCGTACTGTGCCAGGTGGACACCCGTACCGGCCGATCTCCGGCCCATCGGAGGGCCGTCTGGGCGCGGTGGTCAGTGCCGGTCGTTGCCGCGCCGCTTCATGGCCAGGACCACCAGGATCACCGCGGCGGCCAGCAGGCCGAGCAGCACCAGGATGATCAGGATGGCGACGACCGACAGGCCCTTCTTCTTCTTGCTCTTCGACTTGGCCAACTCGGTGGTCGCAACCGTCTTGGCGACAGCGGGGGCGGCGACCACCAGCACGGCGTCGCTCGGCTGCGCACCCTGAACGGCCGTCAGCGTGACGCTGTTCCTCGGCTGCACGCTCGCGGCGCTGGCCGTGGCGGTGGTGGCGGTCAACCCGCCGAAGGCGAGCGTCATCGTGAGCAGTGTGGCAGCCAGTCGTGTCCGCATGTTCCCCGTACCTCGTTCCCGCCCAGGCCCCTCCGGCTGGCGTTCCCGCCCACTGTGGCAGAGGCCGGGCCGACGCGACAGCCTTGTGCCAGAGCTGTGACGACCATGACCGCGGGGCTCACGGCGGCGGCGAGGCGGGCCCGGCCAGTGCCACCGCGACCAACGAGCGGAGGGCGGGGGCGATCTGACCGAACGGCAGGGTGGCCTCGTCCGCGAAGAGCTCGAGCAGCCAGCCGCCCGCCGCGTTGCCGCCGCCCGCCGCGACCATCGCCTTGTAGCCGCTCACCATCATCATCGCCTCCTCGGCCGGGTCGTTCCCGGCCGCCCCCGCGCGCAGCGCGAACGCACCGCCGCGCACCGTCCGGCGGGTGAGCGGGTAGTGGCCGAGGTCGAAGACCGCGTCGGGCGCCTCGATCTGGGCCCGCTGGGTCTCCGCCCCGGCGCTGGTCGGACCGCTGGTCATCCGGTACACGGCGTGCCGGGAGGTGCGCATGAACTGCGAGCCGGGTGCCACGTACGAGATCCACCAGCCGACCGCGTCCAGCAGCCGGGCGGCGGTCTCGGCGACCACGGCCAGCCGGCTGATGGTGTCGGCGGGGTGGCTGGCCCGGCCGGCCCCGCTGCGGTCGAGCTCGCCGAGCACCACGTTGAGCAGCTGGCCCGGGTCGGCGCTGTGCGCGGCGCCACGGAACCGGCGGCGGTCGGCGGCGCCGATCCGGCCGGGGCGCGGGCGGCCGTCGGCGCGGTGGTGCGGGTCGGCGGCGTCGGCGAGCAGCACGGTGGGGTCGGGCGAGAACCCGGGGCCGTGGCTGCGTCCTGCCACCACGGGGTGGGCCGCCCTGGCGCCCTTGGCCCGGTACTGCGCGGCGTCGGCGAGCCGGAACAGCCGGTCGGGGGTGGTCACCGGGCCGATCGAGTCGCCGGTGGAGGCGACCCCGCAGGCCACGCCCTCGCCGTCGGCCAGCTGGAGCGCCCGGGCGCACAGCTCCTCGGCCACCGCGACCACCTCGTCGGCCTTCTGGCCCTCCGCGAGCAGGCAGAACTCGTCACCGCCGAGCCGGGCGGCGAGCGATCCCGGCAGCCGGGCGGCGGCCAGCGAGAGCTGGTGGGCGAATCGTTCCAGCAGCCGGTCGCCGACCTCGTGGCCGAGCCGGTCGTTGACCCGCTTGAGGCCGTTGACGTCGCAGACCACCAGCGAGACCACGGTGCCGTCCCGGTTGTGCGCCTGCAGCGCGCTCTCCAGCCGGGCGTCCACCGCGCGGCGGTTGGCCAGGCCGGTGAGCGGGTCGGTGAAGGCGAGCCGGCGCAGGTCGGCGAGGCGTTCGGTGGCGGCCAGACCGGCCGAGATCTGGGCGGCCAGCAGGGTGGCGTACTCGGCGTCGGAGTCACTGAAGACGGCAAGACCGACCTTCCGGGCCAGGTAGAGCTCACCCCAGGCCTGGCCGTGCAGCACGATCGGCGCGACCAGACAGCACTCCCGGCCGCGCCGGCGCAGTCCAGCAGCGCGCTGCTGGCAGAACGCGCCCGCGCCGGGGTGCGCGTGCTGGGTGTGCGGTTCGGTGTTCTCGGCGGTCTGCACCCAGGCGCGCGGGAGGCGGCCGGTGCTCCAGCGCTCCTCCAGGTAGGTGACGATCTCCGGGAAGTCGGCCACCGGGTAGGACTCGTCCTCGGGGAGCTCCTCCTCCCCCGCCGCCAGCTCCCCGTGGTTGACCAGCACCCGCAGCCGGCCGGACTCGCGGTCCCAGACCGAGACGGCGGCCATCGTCGCACCGAGCGCGGTGGTGGCCCGGACGGCGGCGGCCCGGACCGCCTCCAACGGGGTCAGCGCCCCCGCCATGTCCTGGGCCAGTTCGACCACCGCGCGCAACCGTCGGTCCGTCGACGGTGCCTGTACGCATTCCGCCATGGTCGCCTCGCTCACCGGCTCGCCTCGTCCCTGGTGCAGGTTGATCTGCCCGCTCTGTACCAAGGTTATGACGCTTTGTTAAGACTTTGTCCGTTTTGCCGGATCCATCTCGGGGCGAAGCTGTGAGAATCCGGTGCCGGTGCGGCCCGGTGTTACGGCAGGTGGGTGCGTCCGATCCGGGTGAGCAGCCACGGCTCCACCAGCCCCAGGCCACGGACCGGGCGCCGCCACATCGGCTGCAGGTGGAAGCGGTGCGGCCCGGCCCGTTCGGTGCCGTCCGGCTCACCGGAGGGCTCGGCGGCGCCGCTCCCCTCCAGCGCGGCCGCGAACTCACCGTCCAGCAGCACGGCGTCCTTGGGCGCGATCGAGGTGAGCCGGCTGGCCAGGTTGACCGTGGTGCCGAAGACGTCGCCCATCCGGGAGGTCACGGTGCCGAAGGCCATGCCGACCCGCAGGGCCGGGATGTTCTCCGCGTCGGCCAGCGTCTCGACCAGGCTGAGCGCGATCTCGGCGGCGGTGGCCGGGTCCTCCGAGACGTACAGGATCTCGTCACCGAGGGTCTTCACCACCCGGCCGCCGTGACCGGCGATCAGGTCGGAGCAGGTGTTCTCGAAGCTCTCGACCAGCTCGCCGAGCTCCTCCTCCTCCAGGCGGCGGGACAGCCGGGTGAAACCGACCAGATCCGCGAAGCCGACCGCGAGCCGACCGCTGGTGATCTCGGTGTCCTCGGCGGCCTGGACCACCCGCCCGGTGACGGCGGCCAGTTGACGCCGCCAGACGTACACCAGGAACTGCTCCAGCTCCGGCAGCAGCAACTCGACCAGCGGGTAGGCCACCTCGGCCCTGGTCAGCCCGGGTTCGACGGCCTGGGTCAGGTTGTCCAGGAAGGTGTCCATCTGCCAGCCGGCCAGCCGGGCGGTGGTCTGGCCGGTGGAGCGGGCCACCTGGATCGCCATCGACTCGCTGAGCAGTCCCGACTCGACCAGACCGGCCAGTCGGCGCAGCGCGATCACGTCGCCGTCGGTGAGGGCGCGGGACTGGCCGATGTCGGGGAAGCCCATCGCCCGCCAGAACCTGGTGGCCAGCTCCATCGGGACGTCGGCGGCACGGGCGGCCTGGTACGGCGTGTATCTGCGCGGTGCGTCGAGGATCAGGCGCTCCAGGTCCAGCGCGACCGTCCGGCCGTCGTGGTCCTGCTCCTCGCCGCCGCCTTCGTGCTCCACCGGTACGTCCCCGTGCGGTTGCCGCACTTGCCTCATGTCCTGACTGTCCAGGGGCGACCGACCACCACGCGGGTAGTGGTGCGCCTCACACCGCTGCCAGGTGGAATCGTCGCACGGAATCCCCCGATCCGGGGCATCCGCCGGAGAGCCGACCGGCTCGTGGACGGTGTCGTGTCCACGAGCCGGACGGTTTCAGGCTTCCTGCGGCCGTACGTGCACGACATCCCCGGCGGCCACCGGGTGGCGGGTGCCGTCGGCCGTCCTGACCACCAGCCTGCCGTCCCCGTCGATCGCCACCGCCTCGCCCAACAGTTCGCGGTCGCCCGGCAGTTGGACCTTCACCGGACGGCCCAGGGTGGTGCACCTGGCGGTGTACGCGGGCAGCAGCCCACTGGCCTGCGGGTCACCCGCGGCCGCCACCCACTCGCCGTACAGCTCGGCGAACTCGCGCAGCAGTGAGCGCAGCAGGGTCTCCCGGTCGGTCACCTCGGCCCCGGCCAGGGCCAGCGAGGTGGCCGTGGGCACCGGCAGCTCGTCCTCGCGCAGCGAGACGTTCACGCCGAGTCCGACCACCACCGCGCCGTCGCTCAGCTCGGTCAGGATGCCGCCGAGCTTGCGCTCGGCGCCGCCGACCGTGACCTGGAGGTCGTTCGGCCACTTCAGGCCGGTGTCCAGCCCGGCGACCCGGCTCAGGGTGGACGCGGCCGCCACCCCGACCAGGATCGGCAGCCAGCCGTACCGCTCCATCGGAACGTCCTTCGGCCGCAGCAGCAGCGAGAGGAAGAGGCCGGAGCGCGCGGGCGCCGACCACTGCCGCTCCAGCCGGCCCCGGCCGGCCGTCTGCTCCTCGGCCACCAGCACCGCGCCCTCGGCTACGCCCTGCTTCGCCCGGGCCGCCAGATCGGTGTTGGTCGAGCCGGTGCCGGCCACCACGTCCAGCGCCGTCCACAGCCCGCCGGGGGTCAGCAGGTCCTGCCGCAGCGCGGCCTGGTCGAGCGGCGGCCGCTCCAGATCGGTCCAGGGGGAGGGCCCGTCGTGGCCGAAGCCACGCAGACCACTGCGTCGGGGGCGAGGAGTCTCGGTCACCGGGCCAGCGTACCGACGGCGCGTCAGTCGTCACTTCCGGCGCGTGCACCGAAGATGGTCCGGTCGGCCTCGGCGATCGGCAGGTCGTTGATGCTCGCCTCCCGACGGCGCATCAGCCCGTCCTCGGCGAACTCCCACTGCTCGTTGCCGTGGCTGCGCCACCACTGGCCGGTCCGGTCGCGCCACTCGTAGGTGAACCGCACCGAGATCCGGTTGCCGGTGTACGCCCACAGCTCCTTGCGCAGCGCGTACTCCTCCTCCTTCGCCCACTTCCGGGTGAGGAACTCGACGATCGCCTCGCGCCCGGCGAGGAACTCGTCGCGGTTGCGCCAGGCCGAGTCGGGTGTGTACGCCAGCGCCACCCGCTGCGGGTCGCGGGAGTTCCAGGCGTCCTCGGCCGCCCGGACCTTGGCGGCGGCACTCTCGGCGGTGAACGGCGGAAGCGGGGGACGGACAGCGGACATGACGAATCCTCACTGGTCGCACCTGATGACCGGACAGGACTCACCCTAACCCTTTATCTGGCGAGTAGAGGTTAGAGCGCCGAATCGCCCGCCACCGGGCCGTGAGCCGCACCATGCTGCCGCAGAAACACGCCAGGCTGCACTGTGTCGCTGGCCATAACCGGAACGGCCCCGGGCTGGCTACGCTACCCAGCGGTAGTTCGCAGCGCCGCACCTGCCCTCACGCAGTCATGCACCCGGGAGCGGCCGATGGATTCAGGGAGAGCCGACCGGATGACCGAGGCGTCGCACGACCCGCACACCACTGCCGGCAAGCTCGCCGACCTGCGCCGCAGGATCGACGAGGCCGTGCACTCCGGCTCGGCGGCCGCCGTCGAGAAGCAGCACGCCAAGGGCAAGCTGACGGCCCGTGAGCGCGTCCAGGAGCTGCTGGACGAGGACTCCTTCGTGGAGTTCGACGAGTTCGCCCGGCACCGCTCGATCAACTTCGGCCAGGAGAAGAACCGGCCGTACGGCGACGGCGTGGTGACCGGCTACGGCACCGTGGACGGCCGTCAGATCGCGGTCTTCGCCCAGGACTTCACCGTCTTCGGCGGCTCGCTCGGCGAGGTGTTCGGCGAGAAGATCGTCAAGGTGATGGACTTCGCGCTGAAGACCGGCTGCCCGGTGATCGGCATCAACGACTCCGGCGGCGCCCGGATCCAGGAGGGCGTGGTCTCGCTCGGCCTGTACGGCGAGATCTTCCGCCGCAACGTGCACGCCTCGGGCGTCATCCCGCAGATCTCGCTGATCATGGGCCCGTGCGCGGGCGGCGCGGTCTACTCCCCCGCGATCACCGACTTCGTGGTGATGGCCGACCAGACCTCGCACATGTTCATCACCGGACCGGACGTGATCAAGACCGTCACCGGCGAGGACGTCGGCATGGAGGAGCTGGGCGGCGCCCGCACCCACAACGCCAAGTCCGGCAACGCGCACTACCTCGCGGCGGACGAGAAGGAGGCGATCGAGTACGTCAAGAGCCTGCTCTCGTACCTGCCCTCCAACAACCTCTCCGAGCCGCCGGCCTTCCCCGAGGAGGCCGACCTCGAGATCACCGACGAGGACCTCGAACTCGACACCCTGGTGCCCGACTCGGCGAACCAGCCGTACGACATGCACAAGGTGATCGAGCACATCCTCGACGACGGCGAGTTCCTGGAGACCCAGTCGCTGTACGCCGGCAACATCCTCACCGGCTTCGGCCGGGTCGAGGGCCACCCGGTCGGCATCGTCGGCAACCAGCCGATGGACCTGGCCGGCTGCCTGGACATCAACGCCAGCGAGAAGGCCGCCCGGTTCATCCGGACCTGCGACGCCTTCAACATCCCGGTGATCACCTTCGTGGACGTCCCCGGCTTCCTGCCCGGCACCGAGCAGGAGTGGAACGGCATCATCCGGCGCGGCGCCAAGCTGATCTACGCGTACGCCGAGGCGACCGTCCCGATGATCACCGTGATCACCCGGAAGGCCTTCGGCGGCGCGTACGACGTGATGGGCTCCAAGCACCTCGGCGCCGACCTCAACCTGGCCTGGCCGACCGCGCAGATCGCCGTGATGGGCGCCCAGGGCGCCGCGAACATCGTCTATCGCCGCGAGCTGACCGAGGCCGCCAAGGCCGGCCAGGACGTCGACGCCCGCCGCGCCGAGCTGGTCGCCGAGTACGAGGACACCCTGCTCAACCCGTACCTGGCCGCCGAGCGCGGCTACGTGGACGCGGTGATCGCGCCGAGCGAGACCCGGCGGCACATCGTCCGGGGGCTGCGGGCGCTGCGCGGCAAGCGCGAGGTCCTGCCGCCGAAGAAGCACGGCAACATTCCGCTCTAGGCGTTCACGGGGAGATGATTGAGCTATGACTCCGATTCAGGTGCTGCACGGGCAGCCGACCCCTGAGGAGCTGGCCACCGTCCTGGCGGTGGTCTCAGCCCGGGCCGCCGCCGCACAGGCCGCCGCAGAGGCGGCCCGCCGCGCGGGTGGTGGCCCGGCCTCGGCCTGGAACGACCGGGCACGGCGGATGCGGCACACGCCGAAGCCCGGCTTGAACGTCTGGCGCACGTCCGGATGGGCAGGCTGAGTTGAGTATCCGTACTCAAGCGTTCCGGGTGGTCGGCAGCGCACCCTGAGAAGGTGCTCTGGTCAGACCCCCGGGACGAACCGTCGACCGAGGCCCGTCGCGTACAGCGGATGCTGCGACGGGCCGGTCCGGTGCTGGCGGCGCTCGCGCTGCTGCTGGCGGTCCTCCTGATGCTCTGATCGCGCCCAGCTGCTCAGCCAGGGACTACCCAGGGGCTCGGGGAACTGCGACGCCAACCTCGTACAACGTGATCCCTGCGTACCTGGTCAGGCACTCTCGCATGTGACCCCGGCGCCAGATCTCCTCGCAGTTCCCCGAGCCCCTGGTCTCACACGGCTGAGCTCTTGCCGACAGCGCTGCCATCTAAGGTGGAGCGCATGACCAACCGCCTACTCGTCCTCGCCTCCGCCTCCCCCGCCCGTCTCGGGCTGCTGCGCCAGGCGGGCCTCGCCCCGCAGGTGATCGTGAGCGGGGTGGACGAGGACGCGATCACCGCGTCGACCCCCGCCGAGCTCGCCCTGGTGCTGGCCGAGGCCAAGGCCCGGGCAGTGGCGGGCGAGTTGACCGACGGTCAGCTGGTGATCGGCTGCGACTCGGTGCTCGAGCTGGATGGCCGGGCGCTCGGCAAGCCCACCGACCCGGCCGACGCACTGGCCCGCTGGCAGGCGATGCGCGGCCGCGAGGGCGTGCTGCAGACCGGCCACTGCCTGATCGACACCGCCACCGGCAAGGAGTCCTCGGCGACCGCCTCCACCACCGTCCGGTTCGGCACCCCGGACGACGCCGAGCTGGCCGCCTACATCGCCTCGGGCGAACCCCTGCACGTGGCAGGGGCGTTCACCCTGGACGGCCGCTCGGCACCGTTCATCGACGGCATCGACGGCGACCCGGGCAACGTGATCGGCCTCTCGCTGCCGCTGCTGCGACGGCTGCTGGCCGACCTCGACGTCCGGATCACCGACCTCTGGAGCTGAGACCGACCGGTCTAACTGCTCGGCGCGTTCTTCGCCAGGAAGGCGAGCAGGTCGGCCTTGGCGGTGCCCTGCGGCAGCAGCCGGGCGCCGTGGCTGCTGCCCTGGTAGATCTTCAGCTCCTTGACCGGGGCGGTGGCGGCCTTCGCCAGCTCGGCGGCGTTCTCGGCGAACGGCTGGTCGTTCTCCTGAGCGGCGATGAACAGCGGTGCGCTGATCCTGGCGATCGCCGCCACCCCGTTCCAACTGCCGAAGCTGGTGGGCGCGCTGAGCGTGACCACGGCCGCCACCGGGAGCGGCCCACCGGCGGTCGCGGCCGCTGCCAGCGAGCCGGTACCGCCCTTCGAGGCGCCCACCAGGACCACCTTCTCGACGCCCTTCCCCTTGAGGTACTTGGCCGCCGCCTCGATGTCCTGCGGCAGGTCTCCGGCCGAGGTGTAGGCCAGCGTCGCGTAGCCGGCCTTGGTGAAGTCCTCGACGAACGGGATCCAGTCGCAGAGCGTGTCCCCGTTCTCGTGCGAGAACACCACCGCGACCTTGGCCTTGCCCGGGTCCGAGTCCTGGTAGTAGGCATCCCGCTTCACCACGCTGTCGAGCGCGAACGAGCCCTGGTCGGCCCTGGCCTGCTCCAGGCAGCCGTAGCCGTCAGCGGTGTGGCTGGGCGCGGCCTTGGCCGGGCCCTGGCCGTCGCTGCCGCAGCCCGCGAGCAGCAGGACGGCGGCCAGCCCGCCGAGCGCGGGCATCACCGTACGAATCTTCATCTCTTCGACTCCCCCGTCGAGTTGACGACGGGCACCGGGCGGCGACCGTCGGCCGAAACGCTAGGGATCAGCGGGAATCCTCGTCAATGGTCCAGACCATCACGGTTGAACACCGGTCGAACCGGATCCTCCGACTCCGCTTCGGGCGTGCTGATCCGGACAGATCCTGGCCCGTACATCTGTTGCCCTGAGCCACCCTCGCCGGGCGGGCCCGGCCGCTAGGCTGGCGCGGTCGCCGGATCGGGAAGGGACCAGGAAGGGACAGCGCATGATCGACAGCCTGCTCAACCTGGTGCTCGGCCTGCTGGCCAGCGCCATCAGCGCCGGCCTCGGCTGGCTCGCCCCCACCCTGCGCCGACGCCGGAGGCTCGGCCGGGTGCGGGAGTTCTTCGGCATGCCCGGCGGCACCGAGTGCCTGCTGGTGGTGAACCGGCACACCGCGGCGACGAGTTCGAAGAGCGTCTCGCGCAACGACGTGTACGCGCTGATGGAGTTGGCCGCACTGGTCAAGGAGTGCGGCGCGCAGGCCGACATCGTCGCGCACGACCAGGTCCGCCAAGGGCTGGGCGGGAAGGCCGAGTTCTGCCTCGGCGGCCCGGAGAGCAACGAGCGGACCGCCGCCCACCTGCGCAACTGGCTGCCCGGGGTGAACTTCGCCGCGGAGCCAGGACAGCACTACGCCAGCACCATCGCGGCGGGCGACGAGACCTTCCGCTACGACTCCGCCGACGGTGTGGCGCAGGCGTACGTCCTGCTGGCCCGGGTGCACGCCGGCGCCGGCAGCCGCCCGGTCTTCCTGATAGCCGGCCAGACCGCGACCTCCAACCACGCGGCGGTCCGCTACCTGACCTCCCGTCACCGGCAACTGGCCCACCGGCACGGCCGGGACGGCGCCTTCGCCCTGATGCTCCGCGTGGTCAACCCGGAGGCGTACGGACCCGATGTGGTCGAACTCGCCTCCGACATAACGGCCAAAGCGTTCGCGGCGGCCGGATGAGGTGGGCGAATGAGGCGGACGGTGCGGGTGATGTGGCGAAGGCCACGGCGCGCCCGCAGCGCCCCGGACCGGCTTCGGGCTCGCTATAGGCCGACCGCGTAACGTCGCCACCAGCGGCGCATGCCGCTCCGTATCCGGGTGATCACGAATTCGCGTCACGCTCCGTGTGGGCAAGCTCACCACCTGGGGCTACTCGCCGGTACACCCTCGCAATCCATAAACTCAACGTGGTTCAAGAAGGGAGCCAAACGTGCGCAAGGTGCTCATCGCCAACCGTGGCGAAATCGCCGTCCGAGTCGCCCGGGCCTGCTCGGATGCCGGTATCGCCAGCGTCGCCGTCTACGCCGAGCCGGACCGGGACGCTCTCCATGTCCGTGCGGCCGACGAGGCGTACGCGCTCGGCGGCGACACCCCCGCCACCAGCTACCTGGACATCGCCAAGGTGCTCCAGGCAGCGGCGGACTCCGGGGCGGACGCGGTCCACCCCGGCTACGGCTTCCTGTCCGAGAACGCGGACTTCGCGCAGGCCGTGATCGACGCGGGCCTGACCTGGATCGGCCCGCCGCCGCAGGCGATCCGCGACCTCGGCGACAAGGTGACCGCCCGTCACGTCGCCCAGCGCGCCGGTGCCCCGCTGGTGGCCGGTACGCCGGAGCCGGTCCAGGGTGCCGACGAGGTCGTGGTGTTCGCCCGCGAGCACGGCCTGCCGGTCGCCATCAAGGCGGCGTTCGGCGGCGGCGGCCGCGGCCTCAAGGTCGCCCGCACGCTGGAGGAGATCCCCGAGCTGTACGAGTCGGCGGTCCGTGAGGCGGTCGCCGCCTTCGGTCGCGGCGAGTGCTTCGTCGAGCAGTACCTGGACAAGCCGCGGCACGTGGAGACCCAGTGCCTGGCCGACAGCCACGGCAACGTGGTGGTCGTCTCCACCCGTGACTGCTCGCTCCAGCGCCGGCACCAGAAGCTGGTCGAGGAGGCGCCCGCGCCGTTCCTGACGGCCGAGCAGAACGCGGAGCTGTACCGGGCCTCCAAGGCGATCCTCCGCGAGGCGGGCTACGTCGGCGCCGGTACCTGCGAGTTCCTGGTCTCCCAGGACGGGCTGATCTCCTTCCTGGAGGTCAACACCCGTCTCCAGGTGGAGCACCCGGTCTCGGAGGAGGTCACCGGGATCGACCTGGTCCGCGAGATGTTCCGGATCGCCGACGGCGAGGCCCTCGGATACGACGACCCGGAGATCCGCGGCCACTCGATCGAGTTCCGCATCAACGGCGAGGACCCGGGCCGCAACTTCCTCCCGGCGCCCGGCACCGTGACCCTGTTCGCGCCGCCGTCGGGCCCCGGCGTCCGGCTGGACGCGGGCGTCGAGACCGGCTCGGTCATCGGCCCCGCCTGGGACTCGCTGCTGGCCAAGCTGATCGTCACCGGCGCCACCCGCAAGCAGGCGCTGCAGCGCGCCGCCCGGGCGCTCGCCGAGTTCAAGGTCGAGGGCATGGCCACCGCCATCCCGTTCCACCAGGCAGTCGTCACCGACCCGGCGTTCGCGCCGGAGGTGCACGACAGCGAGGGCCCGTTCACGGTCTTCACCCGGTGGATCGAGACCGAGTTCGCCAACACCATCCCGGCCTTCACCGGCGGGGGCGCGGACGCGGACGAGGCCGACCAGCGGGAGACCGTGGTGGTCGAGGTCGGCGGCAAGCGGATCGAGGTCTCACTGCCCTCCTCGCTCGGCGTCTCCTCCGCACCGGCGGCCGGCGCCTCGGCGACCGGCAAGGCCAAGCGCCGGGTCGGCGCCAAGAAGGCCGGCGCGGCGGCCCGCGGTGACACGCTGGCCTCGCCGATGCAGGGCACCATCGTCAAGGTCGCCGTCGAGGAGGGCCAGGTGGTCGCCGAGGGCGAGCTGATCGTGGTCCTGGAGGCGATGAAGATGGAGCAGCCGCTCAACGCCCACAAGGCGGGCACCGTCACCGGCCTCAAGGCCGAGGTCGGTGGCAGCGTGAGCAGTGGCGCGGTGCTCTGCGAGATCAAGGACTGACCTTCGGTCCAGGCTCCGCCTGCACTGTCCAGGGGCTCGGGGRACGGCGACGCAGAAGAGACCTTCTACGAGGTCGGCGTCGCAGTTCCCCGAGCCCCTGGTCGTGCGCCGGGTGCCCTCGGCTCAGCGCACACGGGACGGGCTCAGTTCGGTGAGGCGGCCCGGGAGTTGGTGGCCCGGACGGCGCTGGCCCGGGAGCGGGGCGGGGCGCCGGGGGGTGGTGGCGCCGGCCGGGACGGGCTGCTGGTGCACGGGGGTGTCGGCCGGGGGGCCGAGCGGGGCGATCGAGATCTGCACGCCGCAGTCGGCGAGCGCGTCCAGCTCGCGGGCGGTCGGGTCCGTCCCGGCGGCCTGCTCGTCCGTCACCAGGCGGGTGATCGCCTCGGTCGGGACGGTCTGGAACATGGTGTCCGCGCCGAGCTTGGTGTGGTCGGCGAGGACGATGACCTCGGTGGCCGACTGCACCAGCGCCCGGTCCACGCTCGCGGAGAGCATGTTGGTGGTGGAGAGACCGCGCTCGGCGGTCAGGCCGCTGCCGGAGATGAAGGCCTTGGTGACCCGCAGGCCGTTCAGCGACTGCTCCGCCCCGCTGCCGACCAGGGCGTAGTTGGATCCGCGCAGGGTGCCCCCCGTCATCACCACCTCCACCCGGTTGGCATGGGCCAGCGCCTGGGCGACCAGCAGCGAGTTGGTGACCACGGTCAGCCCGGGCACCCGGGCCAGCCGGCGGGCCAACTCCTGGGTGGTGGTGCCCGCGCCGACCACCACGGCGTCCCCCTCCTCGACCATCGAGGCGGCGAGATCGGCGATCGCGCTCTTCTCGGCGGCCGCGAGATGGGTCTTCTGCGGATAACCGGGCTCCCGGCTGAAGCCGCCGGGGAGCACCGCGCCGCCGTGCCGGCGGTCGAGCAGCCCTTCGGCCTCCAGCGCCCGGACGTCTCGGCGTACGGTGACTTCGGAGGTCTGGACGACGCGGGCCAACTCGCGGAGCGATACCGCTCCGTTGGCGCGCACCATTTCGAGGATCAACTGGCGACGTTCTGCAGCAAACACAGAACCGACGGTAACTGAATGACCGTCTGCTTTCAGGCGTTTGCAGCTGGTATCGGGAAATGCTCACCTCGGAGCAGCGTGCGACCGTACAATACGCGCCGTCAGCTGCCGGTGATCACGCTCGGCCGGGCGGGTGAGACGGCAGAGGCGGCCGCCGTCGGCGACCGCCCCAACTCCGTTCCGCAGCTCAGGAGTCCGAGTCCTCCCGCTTGCGGATGTGCAGCTGACGGGCGGCCTCGGCCGTGGAGCCGGAGAGCGACGGGTAGACCGTGAAAGCACCGGCCACCTGTTCGACCGTCAAGTTGTTGTCCACAGCGAGCGAGATCGAATGGATGAGTTCGCTGGCGCGCGGCGCGACCACCACACCACCGACCACGATGCCGGTGCCAGGGCGGCAGAACAGCTTCACGAAGCCGTCCCGGATGCCCTGCATCTTGGCCCGCGGGTTGCCGCGCAGCGGGAGCTTGATCGCGATCGCGTCCATCTTCCCGCAGGAGACGTCGGTGGCGGTGTAGCCGACCGTGGCGATCTCCGGGTCGGTGAAGACGTTGGAGGCCACCGTCTTCAGGTTGAGCGGCTGCACCGCGTCGCCGAGCACGTGGTACATCGCGATCCGGCCCTGCATCGCGGCGACCGAGGCGAGCATGAAGACGCCGGTGCAGTCGCCGGCCGCGTAGACGCCGGGGGCGCTGGTCCGGGAGACCCGGTCGACCTGGATCTGGCCCCAGTCGTTGAGCTTGACCCCGGCCTCCTCCAGGCCGAGACCGGCGGTGTTCGGCACCGAGCCGACCGCCATCAGGCAGTGGGTGCCCTCGATCACGGTGCCGTCGGCCAGGGTGACCTCGACCCGGTCACCGATCCGCTTGGCGCTCTCGGCCCGCGAACGGCCCATCACGTTCATCCCGCGACGGCGGAAGACCTCTTCGAGCACCTCGGCGGCGTCCGGGTCCTCGCCGGGCAGCACCCGGTCGCGGGAGGAGACCAGGGTGACCTTGGAGCCGAGCGCCTGGTACGCACCGGCGAACTCGGCGCCGGTGACACCGGAGCCGACCACGATCAGCTCGCGCGGCAGCTCCTCCAGCTCGTAGACCTGGGTCCAGTTCAGGATCCGCTCGCCGTCCGGCTGGGCGTCCGGGAGCTCGCGCGGGTGCACGCCGGTGGCGATCAGCACGGCGTCGGCCCGGAGCGTCTCGGTCGAGCCGTCGGCACCGTCCACGATCACCTCGCGGGAGCCGTCCGCCGCTTGGCCGCCGGAGCCGAGCCGGCCCTTGCCGCGCAGCACCGTGACCCCCGCCCGGGTGACCGACTGGGTGATGTCGTGCGACTGCGCGATGGCGAGCCGCTTCACCCGTCGGTTGACCTTGCCGAGGTCCACCCCCACCACCCGGGCCGACCCCTCGATCGGCGGGGTGTCGTCCGCGACGATGATGCCCAGCTCCTCGTACGAGCTGTCGAAGGTGGTCATCACCTCCGCCGTCGCGATCAGGGTCTTCGACGGCACGCAGTCCGTCAGCACCGCCGATCCGCCCAGACCGTCGCGGTCGACAACGGTCACCTCCGCGCCGAGCTGGGCGGCCACGAGGGCCGCCTCATATCCGCCGGGTCCGCCACCGATGATCACGATCCGAGTCACATGCACCATTGTCCCGTACGCCGAGACCGGCGCCACGCCGGGGGCGTTGCATTGTGCTCAGCTCCGATCGGACCCGGTCGTGAACTGTCCGGACTGCGCGTTCGGACGGACCGTCAGAAGCTCCGTACCCGCTCCCTTGCGGGCTCCGCTCTCCCGTATGGTGACGCCATGCCCCTCTACGCCGCGTACGCCACGAACCTCGACGCCCGGCAGATGAGCCGTCGCGCCCCCCACTCGCCGCTGCGCGGCACCGGGTGGCTGGACGGCTGGCGGCTGACCTTCGGCGGCGAGCAGCTGGGCTGGGAGGGCTCGCTGGCCACCGTGGTGGAGGACGAGAAGGAGCAGGTCTTCGTCTCCCTCTACGACGTCGCGCCGATGGACGAGGACGGTCTGGACCGCTGGGAGGGCCTGCAGCTCGGCATCTACCGGAAGATCCGGCTCCGGGCGCACACCCTGGACGGGGAGATCCCGGTCTGGACGTACGTGCTGAACGACTGGGAGGGCGGACTGCCCGCCGCGCGCTACCTGGGCATGATCGCGGACGCGGCGGAGAGCGCGGGCGCACCGGACGACTACGTGCTGGACCTGCGGCGACGACCGTGCTGACGGTATGACTGTCGGCCTGGTTGTAGAACCCTCCGAACAGGGCGGCCCGTAGCGGGTGTTCGTTTGGGTCTCTAGGTCATCCGGGTAACGATCCGGCATGGTTCACCGGGTATGTCTACGCGCGTAGGCGATTGCCGTCTATTCTCGGTGACGTGAACGCATCTCCTCAGTCCAACGTCTCCGCCGACCCCTACGCCGCCGCTCGGACGGCCGCCGAGCGTCTGCGTGAGCTGACCGGTGCCGAGCGCCACGACGTCGCCCTGGTGATGGGCTCCGGCTGGGTGCCGGCCGCCGACGCCCTCGGCGAGACCGTGGCTGAGTTCCCGGTCACCGACCTGCCCGGCTTCCCGGCTCCGGCCGTGGCCGGCCACTCGGGCAAGATCCGCTCGGTCAAGATCGGCGACAAGCGCGCCCTGATCTTCCTCGGCCGCAACCACTACTACGAGGGCCACGGCGTGGCCACCGTGGTGCACGGCGTCCGCACCGCCGTCGCGGCGGGCGTCGAGACCGTGGTGCTGACCAACGGCTGTGGCGGTCTGCGTGAGGGCTGGGTGCCCGGCCAGCCGGTGCTGATCAGCGACCACATCAACCTCACCGCGGACTCCCCGATCGTCGGCGCCAACTTCGTCGACCTCACCGACCTGTACTCCAAGCGGCTGCGCGAGCTCTGCCGCGAGGTGGACTCCTCCCTCGACGAGGCCGTCTACGTGCAGTTCCGCGGTCCGCACTACGAGACCCCGGCCGAGATCGGCATGGTCCGGGCGATCGGCGGCGAGCTGGTCGGGATGTCCACCACGCTGGAGGCGATCGCCGCCCGCGAGGCCGGCGCCGAGGTGCTGGGCATCTCGCTGGTCACCAACCTGGCGGCCGGGATCACCGGCGAGCCGCTCAACCACGAAGAGGTGCTGGAGGCCGGCAAGGCCAGCGCCGAGCGGATGGGCGCGCTGCTGGCGAAGGTTCTTGAGCGGATCTGACCGTCATCTGACGCAGAATCAGTAGTCCGGAGCCGTCCACCCGCTGTCCGGGGTGGCGGCTCCGTCTCTTTTCCCACTCACCCTCAGAGGGAGCTGGCAGCAATGTCCCAGACCACCGATCTGCTCGCGCGCGCCCGGACCTGGCTCGCCGAGGACCCGGACCCGCAGACCCGCGAGGAGCTGACCGCGCTGCTGGCCGCCGCCGAGGGCGAGCCCGAGGGCAGCGAGCGGATCGCCTGGTCCCGGCTGGCCGAACGCTTCAGCGACCGGCTCCAGTTCGGCACCGCCGGGCTGCGTGGCGAGCTGGGCGCGGGCCCGATGCGGATGAACCGCGCCGTGGTGATCCGGGCCGCCGCCGGTCTGGTCGCGTACGTGAAGGCCGAGCAGCTCGGCGACCTGGTGGTGATCGGCTACGACGCCCGGCACAAGTCGTACGACTTCGCCCGGGACACCGCCGCCGTGGTGGTCGGCGCCGGGCTGCGCGCCGCCCTGCTGCCCCGCGCGCTGCCCACCCCCGTACTGGCCTTCGCCGTCCGCCACCTCGGCGCGGCCGCCGGCGTGACCGTGACCGCCAGCCACAACCCGCCGCAGGACAACGGCTACAAGGTCTACCTGGGCGACGGCTCACAGATCGTCCCGCCGGCCGACGCGGGCATCGCCGCCGAGATCGACGCGATCGTCTCGCTGAACCAGGTGCCGCTCGCCGACGGCGGCTGGGAGGTGCTCGGCGACGACGTCGTCGAGGCGTACCTGGACCGCGCCGTCACCGTGGTCGACCCGGCCGGGGCCCGCGACCTCGAGGTGGTCTACACCCCGATGCACGGCGTCGGCCGGGACACCCTGGTCGCCGCCTTCAAGCAGGCCGGCTTCCCCGCCCCGACCGTGGTGGCCGAACAGGCCGAGCCCGACCCGGACTTCCCCACCGTGGCCTTCCCCAACCCGGAGGAGCCGGGCGCGATGGACCTCGCGTTCCGCACCGCCACCTCGGTCGGCCCCGACATCGTGATCGCCAACGACCCGGACGCGGACCGCTGCGCCGTCGCCGTCGCGGACAACGGCGGCTGGCGGATGCTGCGCGGCGACGAGGTGGGCGCACTGCTCGGCTCCGCCCTGGTCGCCAAGCGGGCCACCGGCGTCTTCGCCACCACCATCGTCTCCTCCACCCTGCTCGGCCGGATCGCGGCCGCCGCCGGGCTCGGCTACACCGAGACGCTGACCGGCTTCAAGTGGCTCTCCCGCGCGGACGGCCTGCGCTACGGCTACGAGGAGGCGCTCGGCTACAGCGTCGACCCCGAGGGCGTCCGCGACAAGGACGGCATCACCGCCGCCCTGCTGGTCGCCGAACTCGCCGCCACCCTCAAGCAGTCCGGCCGCACCCTGACCGACCTGCTCGACGACCTGGCGCTGGAGCACGGCCTGCACGCCACCGACCAGCTCTCGGTCCGGGTCGAGGACCTCTCCGTCATCTCCGACGCCATGCAGCGCCTGCGCTCCCAGCCCCCGACCGCCCTGGCCGGCCTGCGCGTCACCCGCGCCGACGACCTGGCAACCGGCACCCCGGAGCTCCCGCCCACCGACGGCCTGCGCTACTACCTGGCCGGCGAGTCCGTCACCGCCGCCCGCATCGTGGTCCGCCCCTCCGGCACCGAGCCCAAGCTCAAGTGCTACCTCGAGGTCGTCCTCCCGGTCGCCACCGCCGCCGACCTGGCGGACACCCGGGCGCGGGCGGCGGAGCTGCTCGCAGCGATCAAGCGCGACCTAGCAGCGGCCGCCGGCATCTGACGGGACGTCGACGGCGCCCGGGCTCCTCCACCAACCCCGGGCACCGTCGACTGCCGACACGAGCGTCCAGCTATCGGACCGGCAACATCCGAGCTAGTGTGGATGTCATGACTGTGGCCTACGAGGACGTGCCGTTCAGCGAGCTGCTCCACCATCCGGCCGCAACCACCCGACGCCTGGACGCCGTCCGAGCGCTGCGCCTGCGGCGGCGCGACGCCGGCGACCTCGCGCTCATGCGTGTCGACCAGCTGGAGCAGGACACCACCGTGGTCGACTTCACTGCCCGTCTGCTCGCTGGACTGGTGCGCACCGAGAACACCACCGCACTGCGTCAAGCCCTTCCCGAGGCCCTGCCGTGGACCACGTTCCTTCCGTCGGAGGACATGGACACCTTGCTCGCCGAGCTGGTGGACACCGCCCAGGGTGCAGCGGCCCTGGAGAACCTGGCGCCGATCGCGATACTGCTGGCCCAGTGGCGTCACAGCGCCGAGATCTACGCGGATCCAGCCCTGCTCGCCCTCCTCACCCGTGAACCCGAAGGAGACCTCGGCCCCGTCCCGATGCCACAGGCCGCCGAGTGAGCCCGAAGCGGGGCGACCGGGCGGCCCCGCCTCCGGTCGACGACGAGTACGACCTTCGGTTCGCCAACTCCGAGGCCGCCGACGGCTGGGAGCACCTGTCCCGCCACGCTTCGGGCAATCTGCGCCGTGCCTTCGAGCGAATCCGCTCCGCCCCGCGAGCATCGGACAGCCCCGAACGCCAACACCGCCTCAGGGGCAAGCTCGGCACCACCACCTTCAAGGGACAGACCCTTGAGCGCTGGCAGTACGAGGTCACCGGTGGCGGCCGCATCTGGTATCTCCTTGACGACGCCAATCGCACGGCCTGGATCGTGTACGCAGGAACCGGCCACCCGAAAGCCACGGACTGAGCCGACCCGTGACAGCACTGTGCCCGGCTCCCCATGGGCGGGAGCCGGGCACAGCCATACGTGCCGTCAGTTGGTGGCGATGATCAGGGTGACCAGGGTGACCAGGCCGATCGCGGTGGGGGCGATGATCCACCAGCACCAGCGGACCACGACCGGGCCGACTGCGGCGGGGTTGCCGGCGTTGCGTTCGGCGATCTCCAGCAGGGTGCTGACCACCTGGTCGGACCAGGCCTTGGTGGGGTCGGGCTGGCCGGCCCGGACGGAGCGCATCGGGTTGACCAGGCCGGAGCTGCGGGAGGCCCGGGGGTCGTCGGCGGCTGCGGCGCGGGAGGCCGCACGGGTGGCCTTCTTGCGGGCCCGGAGCGACACCGGGACGGCCCAGACCTGGTACTTCCTGCCGCCGGCGAAGAGCTCCACCGAGTACCCGGCCCGCAGGCCCTCGACCGAGGCCCAGGGCGCGTGCACGGTCCGGAACGGGTTGCGGACCAGCAGCCGCCGGTCGTCCGCGCGCACCGTGGGCCGGATCGTGTAGGCGCCCACCGGCAGCATGAAGACCGGGGCACAGGCCAGTGCGACCCAGGGAGTCCGGCCGGTGCCGGTCAGCAAGGCGTCGATGATCAGCCAGGCGGCCACCGCCAGCAGCAGCACGCCGGAGATCACGCCGGGAACGGAGCGGTAGACGCGGTCGGCGTACTTGGGCTCGGAGGCGGCGCTGCCCGGGTCGGGCCTGCCGTCGGAATCGGTCATGGGGCCGATTCTGCACCATGCATCCCACCCGGCGCCGGGAGGAGTGGCCGCCCGGAGGGTCCGAGCCCGGCGCCGGGAAACCGACGCCCCGTCAGGCCGTCCGACGGCGCAGCGTGGCCGCACCGAGGGTCAGGGCGAGCAGGACGCAGCCACCGATCACCGCCAGGTCGCGGATCACGGCGCCGGTGACGTCCGGACTGCTGGTGAGGTGGTCCATCGCGTCGACCGCGTACGAGAGCGGGAGGACGTCGGAGACCCAGCGGAGCACCGGGGCCATCGCGTCCCGGGGGACGAACAGACCGCAGAGCAGCAGCTGGGGCAGGATCACCGCGGGGAGGAACTGGACGGCCTGGAACTCGGTCTCGGCGAACGCCGAGACCAGCAGGCCGAGCGCCATGCCGAGCAGCCCGTCGCCGACCGCGACCGCGAAGACCAGCCAGGTCGGGCCCTGGATGTCGAGGCCGAGCAGACCGAGGGTGAGGGCGGACGCCAGCGCGGCCTGGACCAGGGCGACCACGCCGAACGCGATCGCGTAGCCGAGCAGCAGGTCGAGCTTGCCGAGCGGCATGGTGAGCAGTCGCTCCAGGGTGCCGCTGGTCCGCTCACGGAGCATCGCGACCGAGGTGACCAGGAACATCACCAGCAGCGGGAAGATCCCCAGCAGTGCGCCGCCGACCTGGTCGAAGACCTGGGGCTGCCCGTCGAACATGTACCGGAGCAGGGTGAGCAGCAGACACGGCACCACCAGCAGCATCGCCAAGGTCCGTGGGTCGTGCCGGAGTTGGGCCAGCACGCGGCGAGCGGTGGCCAGGGTGCGGTGAAGGTTCACGAGGTGCTCCCGACCAGGCTGAGGAAGGCGGCGTCCACATCGGCGGCACCGGTACGGGCCAGCAGACCGGCCGGGGTGTCGGCGGCCAGCAGGCGGCCGTCG
Source organism: Kitasatospora sp. P5_F3 (assembly GCF_054049135.1). Classification (NCBI taxonomy): domain Bacteria; kingdom Bacillati; phylum Actinomycetota; class Actinomycetes; order Kitasatosporales; family Streptomycetaceae; genus Kitasatospora; species Kitasatospora sp. P5_F3. Next base: position 56,760 of record NZ_JBFUMY010000007.1, read on the forward strand.
CGCATCAGCAGCAGGCGGTCGCAGCGCACCGCCTCGTCCATCACGTGACTGGAGACCAGCAGGGTGCTGCCCGCGTCGGCGAGGTCCCGGAAGAGCTGCCAGAGGTCGCGGCGGAGCACCGGGTCGAGGCCGACCGTGGGCTCGTCCAGGACCAGCAGTTCGGGCCTGCCGAGCAGCGCGGCGGCGAGCGAGACCCGGGCCCGCTGGCCGCCGGAGAGCTGGGCTGTGCGGTGGTCCCGGTGAGTGGTGAGGCCGACCGCCTCGATCACCCGGTCCGGGTCGGTGGCCGGGGCGCCGAGCACGGCGGCGAAGTAGCGCAGATTCTCGGCCACGGTGAGGTCGCCGTAGACGGACGGGGCCTGGGTCAGGTAGCCGATCCGGCTCCGCAGGCCGGCACTGCCGGCCGGTTCGCCGAGCACCTCGACCCGGCCGCCCGAGGTCCGCTGCACGCCGACGATCGAGCGCAGCAGGGTGGTCTTGCCGCAGCCGCTCGGCCCGAGCAGGCCGGTGACCGTCCCGGCCGGGACGTCCAGGTCGAGGCCGTGCAGGACGGGGTGGCCACCCCGGACGACCGTGAGGCCGCTGATCCGGATGGCGGGCGCCGGGCCCGCCGAAGAATTCATCATGCGATGAGTTTCCCGCTGCGGCCCAGTGCCGTCAAGCAGTGCGACCGAAGGATTCGGGCAGCGGGTCAGGCGCCGCCCAGGTACCCCTGAAAGGTCGGCGCGAGCAGCGGGAGCAGCTCCTCCCGGGTCGCCGACGCCAGCGGCTCGACCGCGATCACGTACCGGGCCATCGCCAGTCCCATGATCTGGGAGAGCATCAGCTCCGTCCTCAACTCCGGCTGGTCGATGTCGAGTTCGTCGGCTGCCCGGCGGACCAGCTCCTCCAGTACGAAGCCGCGCATCAGCTGCGCGACCTGCTCCGTGGTGGCCGCCGCCCGGATCAGCGCGAGCAGCCGGTCCAGCACCCCCGGCTGTTCCCAGAGCGTCAGCACAAACCCCGCCACCCGCTCGCCGACCGTCGCCCGGTCACCCGCCAGCACCTGCTCGACCACCACCCTCGGATCGACCGGGAACTCCAGCGCGGCCAGGAAGAGCTGGTCCTTGCTGCCGAAGTAGTGGTGCAGCAGCGCCGCATCCACCCCGGCCGCCCGGCCGATCGCCCGCATGCTCGCCTTCTCGTACCCACGCGCGGCGAACTCCGCCCGGGCCGCCTCGAGCACCGTCCGACGGGTGTCGGTCGAGCCGGGGCGGCGGCCGGTCCGCTTGCGGGGCGTCTGGCCTGGGGCTGCGGGCTGCTCTGCTGAGGTCACCAGGCCATTGTCACGGGGCGGCAACTCTTTCGAGTGAGCCTGAACGTTTCTTCTCCGCACGCGAATGAGCAGAACTGCAGCATGCGCGCCGTGCACACGGGCTGGCAGCCCATCCGGGCGGATCATCCTGGAGCAGCGGGAGCAGGAGGGCGCCCGACCCTCCTGCGCAGTTGGGCAACAAGCTGTTGCCCAACTGCCCTGGGCTACGTGACCGTCCTTCTTGCCTGGCCAAGAGCCGCCCCCGGAGATTGGGCCGCAGCTTGTGGCCCAACCTCGGGACGACCGGGACGAGGGGAAGCATGAGGGGTCGTCAGTTGACCGTCTCGTCCAACAGCCGGTAAAAGGCGAGCCGCTGCTCGTCCAGCGGCGTTGCGCCGTAGCGGGCGACGAAGCGGTCCGCGCTGCGCGGGCCGTACTGCGGGTTTAGGCCGTTGCCGAGGCTGCGGGCCATCTGGGCCAGGTCGGTGTAGCGGTCGGCGACGCCGAGAGTACCGACGTCGACCAGGGCGGTGACGGTCAGCGTGTCCGGGTCGAGCAGGATGTTCGGGGCGCAGTAGTCGCCGTGACAGACCACCAGATCCTCGACCGGCGGGCGAGGGATCGTGAGTCCGGCAAAGGGAAGCAGCGTGGCCAGGCTGCGGTCGAACGGGCAGTCGCCGGCGGGCAGCGCGTGCAGGGCGGCCGCGCAGTCCGCGAGCGCGTCCACCACTGCGTCGCGCCGATGCTCCGGCCAGGGCTCGGCGGCCGAACGGCCGGGTGCGGCCGTGGTCAGCAGCCAGCCGCCGCGTTCATCCGCACCGTGCTCCACCACCTCGGCGGTCGGGAAGCCCTGTTCGGCCAGCCAGGAGTAGCGCTCGGCCTCGCCGAGCAGCGCCATGCCGAGCGCGCCCGGCGCCAGCTTGAGGAAGTACGCGCTCCCGCCGACCAGATGCCAGACCTCGGCGCCCGACATCCCGATGGTGACGGGCCGCCAGTCGTGGCGGTCGAAGCGGCGACGGAAGGAGTCGATCACCCGGAGACCGTACGCCCCGGCCCCGGCCGACCGCGAGCGACTTCCCTCGACCGGGGCAGATATCGGTCCAGCATCGAAACCGGGTGGGCCTAGCGCATCGCTACGCGCGTAGATATGCTGGTCTGGTGACTATGTCCACTGTTGCAGCCAAAGCCCCCGGCGCTGCGGGCGGCGGCCTTGAGGACGTTGCGGCGTCCGAGGCCTCGCTCCGCCGTTTCCTGCACGGCCTGCCCGGCGTCGACGCCGTCGGCCTGGAAGCCCGCGCAGCCACCCTCGGTACTCGATCGATCAAGACCACGGCGAAGGCGTACGCCATCGACCTGGCGATCTCGATGATCGACCTGACCACACTGGAAGGCGCGGACACCCACGGCAAGGTGCGCGCCCTGTGCACGAAGGGCCGGAACCCCGACCCGACCGACCCGACCGCCCCCCGGGTCGCCGCGATCTGCGTCTACCCGGACATGGTCGCCACTGCCAAGGCCGCCCTCGCGGGCACCGACATCCAGGTGGCCTCGGTGGCCACCGCCTTCCCGGCCGGGCGCGTCGCGCTGCCGGTGAAGCTGGCCGACACCGCCGACGCGGTGGCCGCCGGGGCCGACGAGATCGACATGGTGATCGACCGGGGGGCGTTCCTCTCCGGCCGGTACCTGGACGTCTTCAACGAGATCGTCGCGGTCAAGCAGGCGTGCAAGCGCGCCGACGGCACCTCCGCCCACCTCAAGGTGATCTTCGAGACCGGCGAGCTGCAGACGTACGACAACGTGCGCCGCGCCTCCTGGCTGGGGATGCTGGCCGGCGCCGACTTCATCAAGACCTCCACCGGCAAGGTCGCCGTCAACGCGACTCCCCCGGTCACCCTGCTGATGCTGGAAGCCGTCCGCGACTTCAAGCAGCAGACCGGCGTCCAGATCGGCGTGAAGCCGGCCGGTGGCATCAAGACCACCAAGGACGCCATGAAGTACCTGGTGATGGTCAACGAGACGCTCGGCGACGACTGGCTGTCCCCGCACTGGTTCCGCTTCGGTGCCTCCAGCCTGCTCAACGACCTGCTGATGCAGCGTCAGAAGCTCACCACCGGCCGGTACTCCGGTCCCGACTACGTGACGGTGGACTGATCCCCATGGCCAAGAACAAGCAGGCGCAGCAGGTCGAGGCCCCCAAGGGCGGCCTGTTCACGTACGCCCCCGCGCCGGAGTCCCCGGCCGCCGCCGGTGAGATCGCGACCTCGTACGGCCACTTCATCGGCGGCGAGTTCGTCGACTCCTCCGGCAGCGAGGCGCTGAAGACCGTCAACCCGGCCACCGAGCAGGTGCTGGCGGAGTTCGCGCAGGGCACCGACGAGGACGTGGAGCGTGCGGTCGCCGCCGCCCGCAAGGCGTTCACCGACTGGTCGGCGCTGCCGGGCAGCGAGCGGGCCAAGTACCTGTTCCGGATCGCCCGGATCATCCAGGAGCGCTCGCGCGAGCTGGCGGTGCTGGAGTCGATCGACAACGGCAAGCCGATCCGGGAGACCCGCGACGTCGACCTCCCGCTGGTCGCCGCGCACTTCTTCTACTACGCGGGCTGGGCCGACAAGCTCGACTTCGCCGGCTACGGCAGCAACCCGAAGCCGCTCGGCGTGGCCGGCCAGGTCATCCCGTGGAACTTCCCGCTGCTGATGCTGGCCTGGAAGATCGCCCCGGCGCTCGCCACCGGCAACACGGTCGTGCTCAAGCCGGCCGAGACCACCCCGCTGACCGCGCTGCGGTTCGCCGAGATCTGCCGTCAGGCCGGTCTGCCCAAGGGTGTCGTCAACATCGTCACCGGTGACGGCCGGACCGGCGCCGCGCTGACCTCGCACCCGGACGTCAACAAGGTCGCCTTCACCGGCTCCACCCCGGTCGGCCGGGCGATCGCCAAGCAGCTCGCGGGCAGCCGCAAGAAGCTGTCGCTGGAGCTCGGCGGCAAGGCCGCGAACATCGTCTTCGACGACGCGCCGATCGACCAGGCGGTCGAGGGCATCGTGAACGGCATCTTCTTCAACCAGGGTCACGTCTGCTGCGCGGGCTCCCGCCTGCTGGTCCAGGAGTCGATCCAGGACGAGCTGCTGGACGCGCTGAAGCGCCGGATGGGCACCCTGCGGGTCGGCGACCCGCTGGACAAGAACACCGACATCGGCGCGATCAACTCGGCCGCGCAGCTCGCGCGGATCACCGAGCTGTCCGCGGCGGGCGAGGCCGAGGGCGCCGAGCGCTGGGCCCCGGAGTGCGAACTCCCGGGCGCCGGTTACTGGTTCCGGCCGACCCTGTTCACCGGCGTGAGCCAGGCGCACCGGATCGCCCGCGAGGAGATCTTCGGCCCGGTGCTCTCGGTGCTGACCTTCCGCACGCCGACGGAGGCGGTCGAGAAGGCCAACAACACCCCGTACGGGCTGTCGGCGGGCATCTGGACCGAGAAGGGCTCGCGCATCCTCTGGATGGCGAACCAGCTCAAGGCCGGTGTGGTCTGGGCCAACACCTTCAACAAGTTCGACCCGACCTCGCCGTTCGGCGGTTACAAGGAGTCGGGCTACGGCCGCGAGGGCGGCCGCCACGGCCTGGAGGCGTACCTCGATGTCTGAGACCACCCTGAGCGTCTTCAAGACCTACAAGCTGTACGTCGGCGGGAAGTTCCCGCGCTCCGAGAGCGGGCGGGTGTACGAGGTGTCCGACTCCAAGGGCCAGTGGCTCGCCAACGCCCCGCTCGGCACCCGTAAGGACACCCGGGACGCGGTGCTCGCGGCCCGGGCGGCCGTGAAGGGCTGGGCCGGCACCACCGCGTACAACCGTGGCCAGGTGCTGTACCGGATCGCCGAGATGCTGCAGGGCCGTCGCGAGCAGTTCACCGCCGAGGTGGCGCTCGCCGAGGGCATCGGCAGCAAGAAGGCCGCCGCGCTGGTGGACGCCGCGATCGACCGCTGGGTCTGGTACGCGGGCTGGACCGACAAGGTCGCGCAGATCGCGGGCAGTTCCAATCCGGTCGCCGGGCCCTTCTTCAACCTGTCCACCCCGGAGCCGTCCGGTGTGATCGGTGTGGTCGCGCCGCAGTCCGGTGCCGGCTTCTCCTTCCTCGGGCTGGTCTCGGTGATCGCCCCGGCGATCGCGGCGGGCAACACCGTGGTGGTCGCGGCCGCCACCGACGCCCCGCTGCCCGCGCTCTCGCTGGGCGAGGTGCTGGCCACCTCGGACCTGCCCGGTGGCGTGGTCAACCTCATCTCGGGGAAGACCGCCGACATCGCCCCGACGCTGGCCTCGCACCAGGACGTCAACGGCCTGGACCTGGCCGGCGCGATCGCGGCCGAAGGCCCCGGCGCGGCGGTCGAGCTGGAGGTGCTCGCCGCGGATACTCTGAAGCGAGTCATCCGCCCGGCGGCCGACCAGGCCTCGCTGGACTGGACCAATGCGCCGGGAACGGAGCGGCTACTCTCGTTCCTGGAGACCAAGACGGTCTGGCACCCGATGGGTATCTGACCCTCCCGCAGGGAAAACTCCACACAGACTGGCCGTCCCCAGTGCCCTACCCCCCCCGGGGCCCGGACGTGCCACAGACGGGCCCGCACCTCTCCCCCCCTGGTGCGGGCCCGTCGACCTTTCCGGGCTCGCCCTTAAGACCCTCCGGCTATTGGGGGGTGGGTGAAGGAGCGGTGGTGGAGTGCGTGGCTCGGCGGTGCCGAGGAGGGAGTAGATGCGGAGCATCGGCCACCGACGACAAGCCGGCGAGGTGCGTGCCCCGGCGCCGCGACGCCGCCCCCCAATCGCCGGAGGGCCCAAGACCCGCCGGTCGGGGGTGCACCCGGGCCGGCCCGCGTCGGTAGGGTCCGGAGTGCGCCACATGATCTTGGGAGGGCACCGTGTGGGAGATACTCGGCGAGCTGGCCGTGCTGCTGGGGGACGGGCCGCTGCGGGCCCTGCGGGCGCGCCGGGCACTGCGTCGGCTGCGGGCCGGGAAGCAGACCAGGCTGCCCTGCGCGGTCCGTTCCGACCGGCCCGGCTGGCCGGCCGAGTACACCAACGGGAGCCTGCTGTTCACGCCCGGGCAGGCCGAGGCGGCGTTCGGGTCCCGGGCGTACCCGTACCTGCTGTTCCCGGTCGGCGGCGAGCTGCTGGACCCGGAGCCGGAGGCGTGGCACGACCAGGACTGGGCGGCCAAGCTCTACACGCCGGCCGAGGGTGACGCGGTACACATCCAGGTGCACAGCCGCTACCTGCCCGCGCTGGCGACGGCTGTCGGCGGCAGAAACTGACGTCCCGTCTGTTTCGGCATCGCCCTCCGATGCGTCAGACTGGTGTCTCGTGAGTGACTCCCCCATGAACCCCGCCCCGACGGCACCCGCCCTGGTCGTCCTGCTGTCCGGGCCGTCCGGATCGGGGAAGTCCTCGCTGGCGGAGCGGACCGGACTGCCGGTGCTCCAGCTGGACGACTTCTACAAGGACGGCGACGACCCGACGCTGCCCGTACTGCCGGACGGCGACGGGACCGACTGGGACTCGCCGCTCTCCTGGCACCGTGAGCAGGCACTGGCCGCAATCCGGCAACTGACCGGGAGCGGCCGGGCCGAGGTGCCCGTGTACTCGATCCCGGCCAACGGCCGGGCCGGCACCCACGTACTCGACCTGGCAGGCGCCCCGGCCTTCATCGCCGAGGGGATATTCGCCGCCGAACTGGTCGGGCAGTGCGCGGCCGAGGGGCTGCTCGGCGCGGCGATCTGCCTGCGCAACCGTCCGCTGACCACCGCCTGGCGACGGTTCCGCCGGGACGTCCGGGAGGCCCGCAAGTCCGTGCCGTACCTGCTCCGGCGCGGCTGGCGGCTGATGCGGGCCGAACGCGGCATCGTGGCCCGGCAGGTCGAGCTCGGCGCCTACGCCTGCGCCGGGCCCGAGGCCGAGCAGCGGATCGGCGCGGTGGCCGGACGGCAGCCGCAGCCCGCCTGACGCCCCGTCGACACCTGGAGATACGGAAGGGCCCGGAGCCGCTCCCCGGCACCGGGCCCTTCCGCTTCGGTCACATCCCTCCGGCGGTCCGCTCCCCCGAGTCGACCTGCCGTACTTCCGTGACCTGCCCCGTCCCCCGACGGGAGTCCTGTGTACGTGACTTACGCGACCTACGCGACCAGCTCGCCGAAGGCGAAGACGGTGTCCCCGGTGCGGTTCAGCTGGTCGTCCTCGCGCAGCCGGCGCAGCGCCCGCCAGATGCTGCTCTTCACCGTGCCGACGCTGATGCTCAGGATGTCGGCGATCTCCGGGTCGGTGCGGCCCTCGTAGTAGCGGAGCACCAGCATGGTCCGCTGGTTCTCCGGCAGCTTGGCCAGCGCCTGCCAGAGCACGGCGCGCAGCTCGGTGCCGCCCATCGCGTCGGTGTCGCCGACCGTCTCCGGCAGCTCCTCGGTCGGGTACTCGGCGACCTTGCGGCGGCGCCAGGCGGAGATGTGCAGGTTGGTCATGGTGCGGCGGAGGTAGCCCCCGACCGCGGCCTTGTCGGTGATCCGGTCCCAGGCCCGGTAGGTCGAGAACAGCGCGCTCTGCAGCAGGTCCTCGGCCTCGTAGCGGTCGCCGGTCAGGTGGTACGCGGTGGCGTACAGCGAGGCCCGGCGCTCCCGGACGTACGCGGTGAACTCGGCAACATTGTCGCTCGGAGCGGTGGTCTGCTCCTCGGTGGCCGGCGCGAGCCTCAGCAGCGTCGCACCCGCGGCCTCCCGTCCGGCCGGCTCCCCCGAGCCGGTACCGGACAGGCCCTCCCCCGTACCCCCCGTGTTCTCCCGACCCTCGACGCGGACGGGAAGGATTCCCCGCAGCGTCATGGTCGAGGCGGAGTCGGCCGCACTCCCCATGCGACCGATCCCGAACAGCTCCCCCCTGCTCCCGCCACCGAGGCGGCGGGATCCGGTGCTGTGTGCGCACCCCCGTACGATCACGGCACCGGAGGTCTCGTCGGTCCGTACCTCGAAGTGCGTGTGAGACGAACGCGCGTTGTGGACGGCCGCGTTGCTGCGGGTCTTGAGCGTGGCGTTCATCGTGCACCCCCATGGATCGGTACCAGCGGTTCTGCCGCCCGGTACTGCGGCGACAAGGAAAATCCTGCCGGTCCGTTGTGATGGCGGTGTCCGCCGACTGTCACAGGGCTGTCACAGCCACCGGGACCTTCGACCCTTCAAGCCTGGACGCAGAACCCCGGGTTCCGGTTGCAGAGGAACTACGGGACTGGACCTGGTGGGTGAACACTGGCGCCACTTGGTCCAGAATGAGCCCGTGCCTTTCCTCCTTCTGATCGAGGACGACGACGCCATCCGGACCGGCCTCGAACTCGCTCTCACCCGCCAGGGCCACCGCGTGGCCGCCGCTGCCTCGGGCGAGGACGGCCTGAAGCTCTTCAAGGAGCAGCGTCCCGACCTGATCGTGCTCGACGTGATGCTGCCCGGTATCGACGGTTTCGAGGTGTGCCGCCGGATCCGGCGCACCGACCAGCTGCCGATCATCCTGCTCACCGCCCGCTCGGACGACATCGACGTGGTGGTCGGCCTGGAGTCGGGAGCGGACGACTACGTGGTCAAGCCGGTCCAGCCCCGGGTGCTGGACGCCCGGATCCGGGCGGTGCTGCGACGCGGCGAGCGGGAGAGCTCCGACTCCTCGGCGTACGGCAGCGTGGTGATCGACCGCTCCGCGATGACCGTCACCAAGGACGGCGAGGATCTCCAACTCACGCCCACCGAGCTGCGGTTGCTGCTGGAGCTGAGCCGCCGTCCGGGCCAGGCACTGTCCCGTCAGCAGTTGCTCAGGCTGGTCTGGGAGCACGACTACCTCGGCGACTCCCGGCTGGTGGACGCCTGTGTGCAGCGGCTGCGGGCCAAGGTCGAGGACGTACCCTCCGCCCCGACCCTGATCCGCACCGTGCGCGGGGTCGGCTACCGGCTCGATCCGCCGGCCTGATCCCTGACGATGGTGAGCTGCTCCGTTGACTGACCTCAAGATCCCGCCCCGTCCGCGCCCGGGGCGGGGGCGGCACCTGCGCTCGCTCCGGGTCCGGCTGATCGCGGTCTTCGCGGTGGTCGCGCTGACCACCGCGGTCTCCGCCTCCGGGATCGCGTACTGGCTGAACCGGGACGCGGTGCTCAAGCGCGCCCAGGACACCGCGCTGAACGACTTCCGGAACTCGCTGAGCCGGAACGTCTCTGCACTGCCGCTGGACCCGAGCTGCAACCAGCTGGCCTACCTGGCCTCCCAGGTGGCCAGTTCCGGGCTGAGCTACGAGGTGGTCGTGGTGGCCCCCGGGCTGCCCGACTGCGTGGCCTCCTCGGACCCGGCCAGGTTCACCGCGGCCCAGGTCCCGGCCTCGCTGCGCGGCACGGTGAACGACCCGCGCGAGGTCGGCCCGGGCAATCCGTACGCGTATCACCTCTACTGGCAGCGGGTGAACCTGCCCGGCCCGTACCTGGTCGGCGGCACCCGGGTGGTGCCGACCGGGCCGACGGCGTACATGTTCAAGTCGCTGGAGAACGAGCGGGCCGACCTGAACACCCTCGGCTGGTCGCTGGCGATCGCCACCCTGCTCGCGCTGATCGGCTCGGCGCTGATCGCGCAGGCCGCCGCCGCCACTGTGCTGCGGCCGGTGAAGCGGCTCGGCGAGGCGGCCAGGCAGCTCGGCGAAGGGCACCTGGACACCCGGCTCGAGGTCGAGGGTGCGGACGAACTGGCCGAGCTGGCACGGACGTTCAACCGGACCGCGGAGTCGCTCTCCGGCCAGGTGGCCGAGCTGAGCGCCCGGGAGGCGCAGAGTCGCCGGTTCGTCGCCGACATGTCGCACGAGCTGCGGACGCCGCTGACCGCGATGACCGCCGTGACCGACATCCTGGAGGACGAGGCGGAGTCGCTGGACCCGATGATCGCGCCGGCCGTCCGGCTGGTGGTGAGCGAGACCCGGCGGCTGTCCGACCTGGTGGAGAACCTGATGGAGGTGACCAGGTTCGACGCGGGCACCGCGAAGCTGGTCGCCGACGAGGTGGACATCGCCGATCTGATCATGTCCTGCATCGACGGCCGGGCCTGGTACGACGCGGTCGAGCTGGACGCCCCGCGCGGGGTGCTCGCGGTGGTCGACCCCCGGCGCCTGGACGTGGTCTTCGCCAACCTGATCGGCAACGCGCTCAAGCACGGCGGCTCGCCGGTCCGGGTGAAGGTCCGTCAGATCGACGAGACCGTGGTGGTCGAGGTCTCGGACAGCGGCCCCGGCATCCCGGAGGACGTGCTGCCGCACGTGTTCGACCGCTTCTACAAGGCCGACAAGGGCCGGGCCAGGTCCGAGGGCAGCGGGCTCGGCCTGTCGATCGCGATGGCCAACGCCCAGATCCACGGCGGCTCGATCACCGCGGCGAACGGCTCGACCGGCGCGGTCTTCACCCTCACCCTGCCGCTCACCCAGCCCGCGCCGATCTTCCAGGAGGGCCCGAAGTGACGCTACGTCGCCTGCTGACCGCGGCCCTGCTGGGCGCCGCGCTGACCACCGCCGCCGGGTGCGGCATCCGGCCGACGGCGGTGCCGGTGGACGCGGGCGCGCCCGCCAGCCGGACCGCCTGCCCGACCCCGGTACGGGTGCCGGAGGCGGCCGAGCCGACTCCGTCCCTGCCGAGCGCGCAGCCCACCCTGGCGCCCGTGCGGCCGACGCCGGGCGCGGTGTCGAAGTCGCCCGCGGTGCTGTTCAGCGCCTCGCCGGGCACCGCCTCGCCGAGCGCGACCGCCTGCCCCTGAGCGGCGCAGCTGCCCGGCGCACCCGTCCGGCCGTACCTGACAGCCGCCGGGAACCGTCCGCGCACGGGCTCGCGTCCCTGCCGGTGTGACGGACCAGGCGAACCCCTCGCAACCCGCGCCGGAGGTGTCGCCCCGGCTGCGGCTGCTGGGCATCCTGTGGCTGACCGGCTACCTGGGCCTGATCGGGTGGCTGATCCTGCGGCCGCTCGCGGTCGGCTGGACCTCACCGGCCAACCTGACGCCGTTCGCCTCGGTGCGGCTGGCCTTCTCCGTCGGCAGCCTGGACGGCCTGCTCCGACTGGCCGGCGGACTGCTGCCGCTGGCGCCGCTGGGTGTCCTGCTACCGCTGGCCGGCGGCCGGCTGCGGGTCGGCTGGCTGCCCTCGCTGCTGCGGACGGCGGGCTGCGCGGCGCTGATCGCCACCGGCCTGGAGATCCTCAAGGGCTGGGCGCCCGGACACGTGCTGAACGTGGACGACATCGTGCTCGGCGTACTCGGCGTGGCCGCCTGCCACCTTGTGGTCGTCCCGTTCACCCGGTCCCGCCTGGTCGAGCGCTCCGGCCCCCGCCCGGTCCGCGGCCGGGCCCCCTACCGGCTGCCCGCTCCACTCAACACCCTCACCGCACGCGGCAGTTCCCCCCAGCGCTGAGCTCTCCGCGGCAGGGAGCGTCAGGGTTACCCCGAGGACGACCCTGAGCTGCGGATACCTCGGAGCGGTGAGGAATCCAGGGGCCTGGATCGGCATCAGGGCGGAGGATTTCGCGGGGCGCGGCGCCGACGATGGATACATGCCCACCGGAGAGACCGGCCCGGGCGACGTAACCGGAGCTGACCATGAGCGCACTTGCCCGCCCCCGACACCACCGCGTCATCGCCGGCGTCTGCGCCGGGATCGCCAAGCGCTTCGGACTCGCCCCCTGGACGGTCCGGATCATCTTCCTGGCTTCCTGCCTGCTGCCCGGCCCGCAGTTCCTGATCTACCTGGCGCTCTGGCTGATCCTCCCTCAGGAGCCGTGACCCAGCCGTCCCGCAAGCCCGAAGGGCCGCCTCCCCCGCCGCGTGCGGGAAGGCGGCCCTCAGGCCGTCCGGTGTTTGGGGGGTGGGTCAGCCACCCAGGCCCGGCAGGCCGCCACCACCCGGGAGACCGCCGCCGAGCGCACCGGTCACGGTGCTGACGCCGGGCGCCTGGGTCAGGCCCTCGGCGCCGGGCACCGGGAGCGGCAGGCCGCGCGGGGTGGTGGCCTCGGCGACCGGGGCGGTCGCGCCGTCGGTCATCGGGGCGGTCTGCTCGGTGACCGGCGCGGTCATCGGCTGGGCGGACTCCGGGGCCTGCGCCACCGGTCCTGCGACGTCCGGGTTGAGGTTGCCGACCGCCTCGGTCACCGGCGCGGTGGCGGGCAGCTGGCTGACGGTGCTGGTGGCCGCTCCGGTCAGCGCACCGGAGTGGGCGAGCGCTCCGGTCGGGAGACCGAGCCCACCGGGCGTGGCGGCGGAGGCGGAACCGGCAGCCGCAGCCGCGAGCGCAACGCCGAGCGCAGCGGTCCCGGCAGCCTTCAGAGTGGCCTGCTTCATGAGTTGGTCCTCGTGTCCTCGTCGGTGGCCGACGTCGCGGGCGGGCATCCGAGAAGGCCCACCGCTACGCCGTGTCAGCTCTGACTGGCACACCGTAGTGACAACGTCGCGCACAGATCAAAGGCGAGTAACTCACTTGGCTGAATAGTCAGATGAGCGCATGGCCACGGCGAAGGCCACGCGCTCATCCGTCACCAGGTCGGCTACCGTCAGGCGCCGACGCCCGCACCCGCGCTGAACAGCCACTCCGCCTTCAGCTCGGCATAGCCGGGCTTGATCACATCGTTGATCATCGCCAGCCGCTCGTCGAACGGCAGGAACGCGGACTTCATCGCGTTCACCGTGAACCACTCCATGTCGCCCAGGGTGTAGCCGAAGGCGTCCACCAGGTGGCCGAACTCCTGGCTCATGCTGGTGCCGCTCATCAGCCGGTTGTCGGTGTTCACGGTGACCCGGAACTTGAGCCGGCTGAGCAGGCCGATCGGGTGCTCGGCGTACGAAGTCGCCGCCGCAGTCTGCAGGTTGGAGGTCGGGCACATCTCCAGCGGGACCCGCTTGTCCCGCACGTACGCGGCCAGCCGGCCGAGCTCGACGCTGCCGTCCTCGTTGACCGTGATGTCGTCGATGATCCGGACGCCGTGGCCGAGCCGGTCGGCGCCGCAGCACTGCAGGGCCTCCCAGATCGACGGCAGGCCGAAGGCCTCGCCGGCGTGGATGGTGAAGTGGTTGTTCTCGCCCTTGAGGTAGTCGAAGGCGCCCTGGTGCCGGGTGGGCGGGTGGCCCGCCTCGGCGCCGGCGATGTCGAAGCCGACCACGCCGTGGTCCCGGAAGCGGTTGGCGAGTTCGGCGATCTCCTGCGAGCGGGCGGCGTGCCGCATCGCGGTGAGCAGGGTGCCGACCCGGATCCGGTGGCCCTTGGCGCGGGCGTTGGCCTCGCCGAGCCGGAAGCCCTCGTTCACCGCCTCGACCACCTGATCGAGGGTCAGGCCCTGCTCCAGGTGCTGCTCCGGGGCGTACCGGACCTCGGCGTAGACCACGCCGTCGGCGGCCAGGTCCTCGGCGCAGTCGGCGGCGACCCTGACCAGCGCGTCGCGGGTCTGCATCACGGCGCAGGTGTGCGCGAAGGTCTCCAGGTACCGGACCAGCGAGCCGGAGTCGGCCGCCTCCCGGAACCAGAGGCCGAGCTTGGCCGGGTCGGTGGTGGGGAGACCCTCGTAACCGCAGGCCGCGGCCAGCTCGACGATGGTCTCCGGGCGCAGCCCGCCGTCGAGGTGGTCGTGCAGGAGCACCTTCGGGGCGCGGGCGATCTGGGCGGCGTCGGGGATGCGGGGGCCTGTGGTGCCCGCGGTAACAGGGATCTGCTTCTCCATTGCGGGAGTGTAGCCCCTACGCGCGTAGATTCACCATGCGGTTGCTCACTTTCCATCGTTGGAGAGCACCTCGTTGGGCCGGTCGGCCCTTCGGCGGGCCCGGTCAGCCCTTCACCCGGTACTTGAGCCCGAGCAGCGCGCCGGACAGCCCGTGCGGGACCAGCCAGCTCTGGTCCGCGCGGTCGGCCGCGTCGAACCGGTACTTGTACGACTCGGTGCCGCGCAGGAAGTCGAAGGTGGTCAACTTCCGCTCCGCGCAAGCCCGGACGGCCTCGGCGATGATCGCGGTGCCGAGCCGCAGCGGCGCCCAGGCCGGGTCCCAGCCGATCTGGTAGTAGGCGAAGGTGTCGCCCCAGAGGAAGCCGTACAGCCCGCCGACCACCTCGCCCTCGTGCTCGGCCAGCAGGAAGGCAGGCCCGGCGGACGGCCGCGCGCGCTCCAGCAGCCGGGTGTGCAGCGGCAGCCGCTGCTCGTCGAAGGTGGTGCCCCGGCCCAGCGCGTCCCGGCGGAGCCGGTGCAGCCGCACCACGGTGTCCAGCAGCCCGGGCCCGGCCTCGCCGGGCGGCACCCAGCGGAAGGTCACCCCGGCGGCGGCCAGCTTGCGCCCGTACCGCCGCAGGTCGGCCCGGAACTGCCGGGAGCCGAGCGACTCGAGGCCCCCGGTCAGGTCGGCCCGGGGGCAGGACTGCCGGGACACCTCGCGCCGGGTGGCCGGCAGCAGCTCGCCGAGCAGCGGATCCACGTCCGGGAACCAGAGCGTCTCGCGCCGGGCCAGCTCGGTCAGCCAGCCCCGGACCTCGTCCGCCCGGCCCGGCCGGACCGCGAACCCGCCGTGGTCGGCGGCGCCCGGTCCGGCGCCGAGCACCGTCCGGCAGCCGACCGTGAACGGGAGCCTCGGGTGCAGCCGGAGCCTGGTCCGGCACAGCGGCACCACGGCCTCCACCGCGCCGTCCCGGCCCCGCCAGACCGCGATCTCGGCCGGGCCGCGCCGACCCAGCGTCTCCCACCAGGACAGCACCCAGTCGGGGGTCAGGAACCACGACCCGCGCTCCGCCAGCTCTGCCACCAACTCCCGCCAGCCGTCCACCAGTTCCGGCGTCAGCTGCTCAGGCGTGTACCGCTCGACCATGTCCGCTCCCCACCCCGCCCGGCCCCGCCACACTGTTTCAGCAGCCGCCACGGAGTCGGTGCACGGCCGGGTGCAGCCCCGAGAGGATTGTGTCGAACCGGGCCCGGCTGGTGTCGGAGTTCACCCGAAGTCGGCTGATCCGCAACGGATGTGGCGGCAGCAGCGCGTCCTGCCGGTGGTCGAAGAGGAAGCCGAGCCGGTAGCCCAGCTCGCGCAGCACCGTGTCGGCCCCGGCGTCGAAGTTCCCGTTGGGGTAGGCGAACGCGGTCGGCGCCACGCCCAGCCAGCCGGTCAGCAGGCGGTGCGCCTGCTCGATCTCGGTGCGCACCACGCCCGGCTCGCACCGGTCGAGGCAGGGATGCCCGAGGGTGTGGTTGCCGATCGTCACCCCGGCGGCGACCAGGTCCAGCAGCTCCAGCGCGGAGAGCTGCTGCTGACGGGCCGCCGGCCGGGCCGCGGTGGCCCGCAACTCCTCGATGGCAGCGCACCGTTCGGCGTCCGGAAGAAGCTTGAGGCGGCCCACCACCGCAGCCGCCGGAACACCGGACAGCGCACCGGCGGTGCCGCCCGAGGCGGCCAGCCCGGCCGCCTCGCGCCACCAGAACGGCTGGTCCCCGTCGACGAGTCCGGCCACCACGAAGGCGGCGGCCGGCACCCCGAGCCGGGCCAGCACCGGCAGCCCCCGGGTGAGCAGCGTACGGTCGCCGTCGTCGAAGGTGACCAGCACGCTGCGCGGCGGCAGCGGACGCCCTTCGGTGACGGCCCGCTCGACGGTGCCGAGCGAGACGGGGGTGGCGCCCCTGGTCAGCCGCTCCAGCTGGGCGGTGAAGCTCGGCAGGTCGTCCACCCCGTGATAGGCGAGCACGGAGAGCCGCTGCGCGGCCCGGGCCCGGAAGAACGGCTGGAGCGGCGAGCGCCTCAGCATCCGGTCCAACCGCCCCCGCCGGGCCTCACCCGGCGCACCGCCGTCGACGCGCGCGGCCGTGTCCTGCTCCGACACGATTCCCCCTGGTTCGATCCTTGCAGCCGTGCCTGCAGTCCCCCCATCAATATCCCTCAATTTGGTAAAGAGCGGTATAAGTTCGGGAAGTTGGCCCGCTCCTGGCCGGATACCGACACCCCTGCTGAGGTGTGCGGCACCGTGGCGCAGCGGAAGCCCCGCCCCTTCCGCCGGGGGGGGCGACTGGCTAGGCTCTGCCCGGCTCTCCGCCCGGAGGCCCGCCCCCGCTGCCCCGAGGAACCCACGTGTCCAAGCTGTCCCGCACCGGCGAGCCGAAAGCACCCCGGAAGAACCCGTTCGAAGGGCTCGCCCCCTGGCAGAAGGCACTGTCGATCCTGCCGATGGGGCTCCTCATCGTGGGCGGCGCGATCGGCGGCGCGCTGGGGGCGGGTGCGCTCTTCCTCAACACCTCGATCGCCCGGAAGCCGCTCGCCACCCCGGTGAAGGCGCTGGCCATGGTCGGCGTCACGCTCGGCGCGACCCTCGCCTACCTGATCATCAAGGGCCTGCTGACCTCGGCACTCAACCGCTGACCAGCGGCGCCCTGCTCGGCCCGGCGCTCAGTCGTGGTCGAGCAGGCGGCCCCGGCGGGACAGCACGAAGTCCCGGAAGGCCGCCACCGGCGGGGTGAGCGGACGGCCCGTCACCCAGGCCAGGCCGATCGCCCGGCGGGTGCGGGGTGAGGTGACCTCCAGCTCCACCACGCCTGGCCGGGGCACCAGGGCCGGGGGCAGCAGGGCCACCCCGAGCCCGGCCGCGACCAGCCCGCGCAGGGTCTCCGCCTCCTCCCCCTCGAACGCGATCCGCGGCGCGAAGCCCGCCTCCGCGCAGAAGCCGTCGGTGATCACCCGCAGGCCGTACCCCTCCTCGACCGCGACGAACGGCTCCTCCGCCACCTCCGCCAGCCTGATCCGGCGCCGCCCGGCCAGCCGGTGGTCGGCCGGGACGGCCAGGTGCAGCCGCTGCTCGTCCAGCGGACGGGTCGTCAGGTCAGGGTCGTCCGGCAGCGGTGAGACCAGGCAGAGATCCAGCTCCCCCGACCGCAGCCGCTCCAGCATCGCCGCCACGTAGTCCTGCACCAGCTGGAACCGGACCTGCGGATGCCCCACCCGGAAGCCGCGCAGCAGCGCCGGGACGGCATCCGACCCCATCGTGTGCAGAAAGCCGAACGCCACCCGGCCGACCGCCGGATCGGCCTCCGCCCTGGCCGCCTCCGCCCCGCGCTCCAGCTCGGCCAGCGCCCGCTCGACCGAACCGAGCAGCATCCGCCCGGCCCGGGTCAGCCGCACCGTCCGCCCCTGACGGGCCAGCAGCTGCACCCCGAGCTCCGCCTCCAGCCGGGCCACCGAGCGGGACAGGGTCGGCTGCGGCATCCCGAGCAGCTGGGCCGCCTGGGTCACGTGCTCCAGCCGGGCCACCGCCGCGAACTGTGCCAACTGCGGGGCGAGCAGCGCGAGATCGGTCTCCGGGCCGAGGTCGGCCAGGGTCGGCGGCGGTGAGCTGCTCTCATGCGACATGGCATGAATTATCGACGAATCATGCATTGGACGCATCAGTGACCTGCCCCCTAACTTCACTTCCATGCCGCCTGCCAGTACCGGGGCATCCGCAGCCGAGCTGCCGGGTGCCCTCTCCTCGCCGTCCCCTGCCGCCACTTCGGTCGCCTCCGCCGACACCAGGCACCGCCCCGGTGACCGCGCCTTCCGGCGCGCGAACCTGGCGCTGTTCGCCGCCGGGATCGCCACCTTCGTCCTGCTGTACTCCACCCAGGGCCTGCTGCCGCTGCTCTCCGCCGACCTCGGCCTGACGCCCGGTCAGGCCAGCTGGACCGCCTCGGCGGCCACCCTCGGCCTCGCCCTGGCGCTGCTCCCGGCCAGCGCGCTGTCCGACCGGTACGGGCGGACGGCGGTGATGACCGCCTCGATGCTGGCCGCCGCCGGGATCGCCCTGCTCCTGCCGTTCGCGCCGAACCTCACCACCCTGGTGGTCCTCCGCGCCGTCCAGGGCGCCGCCCTCGCCGGGCTGCCCGCCACCGCGATGGCATACCTGGCCGAGGAGATCCACCCGAGCGCACTGGCCTCCGCGATGGGCCTGTACGTCGCGGGCAACAGCATCGGCGGCATGGGCGGCCGACTCGCCTCCGGCTGGGCGGGCGCCGCCTGGGGCTGGCGCTGGGGCCTGGCCGTCTCGGCCGTCCTCGCCCTGACCGCCGCCCTCGCCTTCCGCCTGCTGATCCCCGCCGCCCGGCAGTTCCGGCGCACCCCGCTGGACGCCCGCGCGCTGGCCCGCACCGTCACCGGCCATCTGCGCAACCCGCTGCTGCTCCGGCTCTACGGGCTCGGCCTGCTCTTCATGGCCGTCTTCGGCGCGGTCTACAACACCGTCGGCTACCGACTGGTCGCCGCCCCGTTCGACCTCCCCGAGTCGGTGGCCGCCTCGGTCTTCGTGGTCTACCTGGTCGGCACCCTCTCCTCGGCCGGCGCCGGCCGCCTGGTCGGCCGCCTCGGCCGCCGCGGCACCCTCTACGTCGCCATCGGCACCACCACCGCCGGCCTGCTGCTCTCGCTCTCCGACACCCTGGCCGGCATCCTGCTCGGCCTGACCCTGATCACCGCCGGCTTCTTCGCCGGCCACGCCACCGCCTCCTCCTCGGTCGGCCGCACCGCCACCGAGGGCCGTGCCCAGGCCTCCGCCCTCTACCTGATCGCCTACTACCTCGGCAACAGCCTCGGCGGCACCCTCGGCGCCGACGCCTACCACTCCACCGGCTGGCCCGGCACCGCCACCGTCGGCCTCACCGCGATGACCCTGGCCGCAGGCGTCACCCTCTACGCCACCCGCAAGGCCATGGCCGTCCGTACACTCCGGGCATGAGCCGCACCCCGACCGCGTACGCCCGGCTTCGCGAGATCGCCGACCAGCTTCCGACGGTGCCCGGAATCGGCAGGACGGAGATCGCGAACGGCGTGATCGTCATGACGCTGCCACCGGTCATGCGCCACGAGCTCGCAGTGCTCCGGATCGCCCGACAGCTCAACTCCCAGCTCCCCGGCACACACCCCGGCCACATCGCCCTCCCCGGCGCCGACCTGGAGGACCCCGGACTCGGCAGGCTGCGCTGTCCGGATCTGATGGTCTTCGCGGAGAAGTCGCTGGAAGGCACCATGCCGGCGTTGCTTCCCCAAGAGGTGCTGCTGGTGGTCGAGATCGTCTCCAAGTCCAACCCCGAGAACGACTACGAGAACAAGGTCCACGACTACGCGGCCATGGGCATCCCGCATTACCTCCTGGTGGACCCCCGCGACGGCACCGGCCTCGTGCACTCCCAGCCCGGCTACGCCTCCCGGGAGAAGTTCGTGTTCGGCGACACCGTCGCCGTCGGCCCCTGGTCGATCGACACCGGCGGACTGCTCACCTACGCCTGAGCGACGCATCCGATCGGGCCGTCGCGGGTAGGCAACAGGTGCCGCAGCCCCGAGAGTTGGGATCGCCCGCCATGCGCAGGGACCAGGACAAGACCGCCGAGCTGGACGCGTTCATCGGCTTCGCCGCCGGGCTGCTCACCGCCCTGGTGACCGCGCTGGCCCTGGCCGGGCTCGCCGAACTGCTCACGGTCGGGCCCGGCTGGCACCAGGTCGGGTACGGGCTGATCGCGGCGGCCGGGCTGACCGGCGCGGTGGCCGCCTACCTGCGGCTGCGCACCCGCCGGGCGCCCTGACGCCCGCTCACCAGGCGTCAGGGCGGGACTGGTTACGCGATCCGGTCGAGCACGATCGGGTTCGGGGTGAAGGAGGTGCCCTCCGGGGCGATGGTGACGCCGCCGGCCAGGGCCTCGATCGCGTAGTCGTAGCGCTCGGGGGTGTCGGTGTGCAGGGTCAGCAGCGGCTGACCCGCCGTCACCCGGTCGCCCGGCTTGGCGTGCATCTCGACGCCCGCGCCGGCCTGCACCGGGTCCTCCTTGCGGGCCCGGCCGGCGCCCAGGCGCCAGGCGCAGACGCCGACCGCGTAGGCGTCCAGGCCGGTCAGCACGCCGGTGGCGGAGGCGGTGATCACGTGCTGCTCGCGGGCGACCGGGAGCGGGGCGTCCACGTCGCCGCCCTGGGCGGAGATCATCCGGCGCCAGTGGTCCATCGCGGAGCCGTCCCGCAGCGCGTCGGCCGGGTCCTTGCCGTGCACGCCGGCCGCCGCGAGCATCTCGCGGGCCAGCGCCAGGGTCAGCTCGACCACGTCGGCGGGGCCGCCGCCGGCCAGCACCTCGACCGACTCCCGGACCTCCAGCGCGTTGCCGGCGGTGAGGCCGAGCGGGGTGGACATGTCGGTGAGCAGCGCGACGGTGTTGACCCCGGCGGCGGTGCCCAGGCCGACCATGGTGCGGGCCAGCTCCTGGGCGTCGGCCAGGTTCTTCATGAAGGCGCCGGAGCCGACCTTCACATCGAGGACCAGCGCACCGGTCCCCTCGGCGATCTTCTTGGACATGATCGAGGAGGCGATCAGCGGGATCGCCTCGACCGTGCCGGTCACGTCGCGCAGGGCGTAGAGCTTCTTGTCGGCCGGGGCCAGGCCGTCACCGGCGGCGCAGATCACCGCTCCGGCGTCGCGCAGCACCGACATCATCTCCTCGTTGGAGAGCAGCGCCCGCCAGCCGGGGATGGACTCCAGCTTGTCCAGGGTGCCGCCGGTGTGGCCGAGGCCACGGCCGGAGAGCTGCGGGACGGCCGCGCCGCAGGCGGCGACCAGCGGGGCCAGCGGGAGGGTGATCTTGTCGCCGACGCCGCCGGTGGAGTGCTTGTCGGAGGTCGGGACGCCGAGCGCGGAGAAGTCCATCCGGACGCCGGAGCGGATCATCGCGTCGGTCCAGCGGCTGATCTCGCGCAGGTTCATGCCGTTCAGCAGGATCGCCATGGCCAGCGCGGACATCTGCTCGTCGGCGACCTCGCCACGGGTGTAGGCGTCGATCACCCAGTCGATCTGAGGGTCGGTCAGCTCGCCGCGGTCGCGCTTGGTCCTGATGACGGAGGGGGCGTCCATGAGGGTTCTCCAGAAGGTGCGAAGAAGAAGTTCGAAGAAGAAATGCGAAGAGTGCCGCAGGGGAGCTGATCCCCCGCGACACTCTACGCGCGTAACTAAAGAGGTAGCTAGAGCCGCTCCGGCCCGAACGCGTCCGGCAGGACCTCGCTCATCGGCCGCACTCCGGACGGCAGCTCGACCAGCAGCGACGGTCCGCCGTGCTCGTACAGCAGCTGGCGGCAGCGCCCGCACGGCATCAGCAGCTCGCCCGCGCCGTCCACACAGGTGAAGGCGACCAGCCGGCCACCGCCGCTCGCGTGCAGCGCCGAGACCAGCCCGCACTCGGCGCACAGCGCGAGGCCGTACGAGGCGTTCTCCACGTTGCAGCCGGTGACCACCCGCCCGTCGTCCACCAGGGCCGCGGCGCCGACCGGGAACTTGCTGTACGGGGCGTACGCATGCCCCATCGCGTCCCGGGCGGCGGTCCGCAGCTGTTCCCAGTCGACCGACCGATCGGTCGTCACTTGCCCTGCCCGCGGCGGTAGATCTGGCCGTCGGCCTTCGGCATCCGCAGTCGCTGCGAGGCCAGCGCGAGCACCACCAGGGTGACCACGTACGGGGTGGCCACGATCAGCGCGCGCGGCACCGTGTCGGTGGTGGCGAACCAGGCCGCCAGACCGGCGGCGACCACGAAGCTGATCGCGGCACCCCTGAACTGACGCCGGTACAGCTTCCAGAGCGCCAGCAGCACCATCGCGATGGAGACCGTCAGCAGCAGCACGTGCACCGAGTCGGGGTCGCGCAGCTGGAGGCTGTCGGTGAAGCCGAACAGGCCGGCACCCATCGCCAGACCACCCGGCATCCAGTTGCCGAAGATCATCGCGGCCAGACCGATGAAGCCTCGGCCCTGGGTCATGCCGTCCTTGTAGAAGTGCGCCGCGACCAGCGACAGGTACGCACCGGCCAGACCGGCGAACGCGCCCGAGGCGATCACCGCGAGGTACTTGTACTTGTAGACGTTGACGCCCAGCGACTCGGCCGCGGTCGGGTTCTCACCGCAGGAGCGCAGCCGCAGGCCGAAGACCGTCCGCCAGAGCAGGAAGTAGCTGGCCACCAGGAACACGGCGGCGATCACCACGACCACCGAGAGGTTGGAGACCATGCCGCCGAGGATGCCCGCGACGTCGGAGACCAGGAACCAGTGGTGCGCCTCGATCGTGTCCAGCCAGTCGGCCAGGCCGGGGATGGTGATGTACGGCAGCGGGTCGGCCGGCGGGGACTGGTTCGCCCCGGCGCCGAAGGCCACGTAGTCGCGGAAGTAGATCCGGTTGACGTAGGCACAGATGCCGGGGATCAGCAGGTTGATGCCGACACCGGAGACGATGTGGTCGACGCCGAAGGTGACGGTGACCAGCGCGTGCAGCAGACCGCCGAGCGCGCCGCCCGCCATACCGGCGAGCAGGCCGACCCAGGGGTTGACCAGGTAACCGGCCCAGGCGCCGCAGAAGGTGCCGGCGACCATCATGCCTTCGAGGCCGATGTTGACCACACCGGCCCGCTCGGCCCAGAGACCGCCGAGACCGGCCATCGCGATCGGCACCGAGGCGCCGAGCGCGGCCGTGATCTGCCCGGAGGAGGTCAGGCCGTGGTTGCCGGTGGCCGCGCCGACGGCGGAGAACAGCAGCAAGGCTCCGGCGATCAGCAGCAGCACGACCGGGACGGTCAGCTTGCCCTTCTTGGCGGGCGAACTGCCCGGCGACTTCGGCCGGGCGACAGTGGCGGTACTCATGCGGCCACCTCCTTCTTGGCAGCGGCGGCCTGAGCGGCCAGCTCGGCGCCGACCTTCTGCTGCTGGCGCTTGAGGCCGTAGCGGCGGACCAGCTCGTAGGCGACGACGACACAGATGACGATGGTGCCCTGCATGACGTTGACGATCTCCTGCGGGTAGCCACCCTGGAGCGGCAACTGAGTACCCGCCACGTCGAGGAAGGCGAACAGCAGCGCCGAGAAGGCGATGCCGATCGGCGAGTTGCGGCCGAGCAGGGCGACCGAGATGCCGATGAAGCCCAGACCCGGCTGGATGTTCTGCCCGAAGTAGTAGGAGCTCGTCATCAGCTCGGGCAGGCCGATCAGGCCGGCGATCCCGCCGGAGACCACCATCGAGGTGATCACCATGCGCTTGACGTTCACGCCCGAGGCGGTGGCGGCGCTCTCCGAGCGGCCGGTGGCGCGCAGGTCGAAGCCGAACCGGGTCCGGCTCAGGGTGAACTGGAAGAGGACGCCGACCAGGATCGCGATCACGACGAAGCCCCAGAGGGTGCCACCGGCGGTCTCGACGGTGAAGAAGTGGCTGGAGGCCGAGATCGGCTCGGTCTGGATCGCGTTGGTGGCGGTGCCCTTGTCCGGGGCGAAGACGCCCGGCACCAGCAGCAGACCGACCACGGCGGTCGCGATGGCGTTCAGCATGATGGTCGAGATGACCTCGCTGACGCCCCGGTAGACCTTGAGCAGACCGGCGATGCTCGCCCACATGCCACCGACCAGCATCGCGGTCACCAGCAGCAGCGGGACCTGCAGGACGGCCGGCAGGTCGACCTGGCTGCCGACGAAGGCGGCGAACAGCACGCCCAGCTTGTACTGGCCGTCGACGCCGATGTTGAAGAGGTTCATCCGGAAGGCGAACGCGGCGGCGGCACCGGCCAGGTAGTAGACGGTGGCCCGGTTGAGGGTCAGCACCTGGCCGTCGGAGGCGGTCCCGTAGGAGAACATCACGTCGAACGCCTTGAACGGCTCCTTACCGGAGACCGCCAGCAGAACGGCGCAGATCACCACCGAGAGCAGCACGGCCAGCACGGGGGCGGCCAGGCCGAGCACGATCTTCTCGGTGTCGAACCGCTTCTTGTCCGCCGGCTTGGCGGCGGATTTGGGACTGGTCATGTGGGTTACTCCCCCGCCTGCGCGTCGGTGGCGGTGTCGTCGGTGGACTCGGCCTCGGTGCCCTCGGCCACGATCACCTGGAACTCGGCGACCGCCTCCGGAGCCGACTCGATGTGGCCGGCGGCCGCACCCGTCATCGCGGTGCCCAGGTCCTCGGCCGTCACGGTGGCCGGGTCGGCGTCCGCGACCAGGCGGCCGCGGTAGATCACCCGGATGGTGTCGGAGAGGCCGATCAGCTCGTCCAGGTCGGCGGAGATCAGCAGCACCGCCAGGCCCTCGCGCTGGGCGACCCGGATCTGCTCCCAGATCTGCGCCTGCGCGCCGACGTCCACACCACGGGTGGGGTGCGAGGCGATCAGCAGCTTGGGGTGGTGGCTCATCTCGCGGCCGATGATCAGCTTCTGCTGGTTGCCACCGGAGAGCGAGGCGGCGGTGACCTCGATGCCGGGGGTACGGACGTCGTACTCCTCGACGATCCGCCGGGTGTCCTTGCGGGCCCCGGCCGGGTCCAGCAGCATCCCCTTGGAGTTCGGCGCCTCGGTGACGTGACCGAGCATCCGGTTCTCCCAGAGCGGAGCCTCCAGCAGCAGGCCGTGCTTGTGCCGGTCCTCGGGGATGTAGCCGATGCCGGCCTCGCGGCGGGCCCGGGTCAGCGTGCCGGTCAGGTCGACGCCGTCCAGCGTGACGATGCCACCGTCCAGCGGCAGCATGCCCATGATGGCCTCGACCAGCTCGGCCTGGCCGTTGCCCTCGACACCGGCGATGCCGAGGATCTCGCCCTTGCGGATCCGCAGCGAGATGTCGTCCAGCACCACGCGCTCGATGCCCTCGGCGTCCGCCTTGGCGATCCGCAGGGTGTCGACCCTGAGCATCTCGGTCTCGGTGACGGTCGACTCGCGGCTCTCCGGGGAGGGCAGCTCGGCGCCGACCATCAGCTCGGCCAGCTGACGGGCGGTCACGGTGCGCGGGTCGGCGTCGCCGACCGTGGTGCCGCGGCGGATCACGCTGATCGCGTCGGCCACCGAGAGCACCTCGTGCAGCTTGTGCGAGATGAAGATGACGGTGACGCCCTCGGACTTGAGGTCCCGGAGGTTCGCGAATAGCGCGTCCACCTCCTGCGGCACCAGCACGGCGGTGGGCTCGTCCAGGATGAGGATCCGGGCGCCCCGGTAGAGCACCTTGAGGATCTCCACGCGCTGGCGGTCCGCCACGCCGAGGTCCTCGACCAGGGCGTCCGGGCGGATGCCCAGGCCGTACTGGTCGGAGATCTCGCGGATCTTCGCCTTGGCCTTGGCTCCTATTCCGTAGAGCTTCTCGCCGCCCAGGACGACGTTCTCCCACACCGTCAGGTAGTCGGCCAGCATGAAGTGCTGGTGCACCATGCCGATGCCGCGCGCGATGGCGTCCCCGGGAGTGTTGAACTCGACCTGCTCGCCGTTGATGGCGATGGTGCCCTCGTCCGGCTTCTGCATGCCGTAGAGGATCTTCATCAGGGTCGACTTGCCGGCGCCGTTCTCACCCATCAGGGCGTGCACGGTGCCGGGAGCCACGGTGATGTCGATGTCGTGGTTGGCCACGACACCGGGGAAGCGCTTGGTGATGCCGCGCAGTTCGACGGCCGGTGTCGCCGTCCCCGCGCTGGGGTTGCCGCCCGTGGGGGTCGGGGCGGGTTCGGAAGCGGTGATGGCGATCTCCTGGTGGTCACAGGGCGCGTCGTTGCGCTGGAGAAGGCTTGGGGGAATAGGAGGAGCCCGGTGGCGTGCGTCGTGCGCACCCCGCCGGGCCCCGCCCTGATGCTGTGTCAATCATGCGCGCTGACCGCGAAGGTCAGCGGCAGGCTGAGCAAGTGTCAGCTGGTGGTGGTCGGGATCTTGGTGGCGCCCGAGGTGATCGCCGTGGTGGCGTCGTCCAGCTTCTTCTGGATGTCGGAGATGAAGCCGCCGGTGGTGGCCAGCGACACGCCCTTCTCCTTCAGGTCGAAGTTCTTGGCGCCCGTGATCGGGGTGCCCTTCTTGACCGAGTCGATGTACGAGAACACCGCGGTGTCGACGTTCTTCACCATCGAGGTGAGGATGCGGTCCTTGTACTTGGCCAGGGCCGGCTGGGCGGCCTGGTCCGAGTCGACGCCGATGGCCCACTTCTTGGCGTTGAAGACGGCCTCGATGGCGCCGTTGCCGGAGGAGCCGGCGGCGGAGTAGATGACATCCGCGCCCTTGTCGAGCTGGCCCTGCGCGGCGTCCTTGCCCTTGCCCGGGTCGTTGAAGCCCGAGAAGTCCGGCGGGGTGGTGAGGTAGGTGGTCTCGATCTTGATGTCCGGGGTGACCGACTTGGCGCCCGCGACGTAACCGGCCTCGAACTTCTTGATCAGCTCGGACTGCACGCCACCGATGAAGCCGATGTGCTTCGCGGTGCTCTTCGAGGCGGCGGCGACGCCGGCCAGGTACGAGCCCTCCTGCTCCGAGAAGGTCAGCGAGGTGACGTTGGTCGGCTGGGTGGAGGAGCCGGAGTCGATGATCGCGAACTTGACGTTCGGGTTCTCCTTGGCGACCTTCTCGACGGCGGCCTGGTAGACGAAGCCGACCGCGATGACCGGGTTGTAGCCGCTGGTCACCAGGGACTTGAGGCGGGTCTCCTTGTCGGCCTCGGCCTCACCGGTCTTGGCCTCGGCCTCGGTGACCTGCACACCGAGGTCGGCCTTGGCCTTGTCCAGGCCGCGGGCGGCGGAGTCGTTGAACGACTGGTCGCCACGGCCGCCGATGTCGTACGCCATGCCGACCTTGATGCCGGAGGCGCCGGCGGCCGGGGAGGCGGTGTTGCTGTCGGTGCTCTTTGCGCCGCAAGCGGCGAGCGAGGCGATGCCCAGGGAACCCGAGAGCACAACCGCGGCGAGCTTCATTGAACGGCGCAAGGGAGTATCTCCTTCTCACACACCCGTATGGCGTGGTCGAGCGCCACCGTAACGCGCGTAGAACACGGTTGTGTTACGGGCCGGAAGGGCATTCGGGTTGTTATCAAAACGTGGTCCTATGTCGGGACAAACCAGACATATGACCAAGCTTGCCACACCTGAATGTCACTACTCCCTGGTAGTACGCCGCCACTCTACGCCGACCTCGGCCTGCGGGTCTCAGACTCGGCCGTACTCCAGCGCGAGGGCTGCGAACAGTTCGACGCCGATCGCGATCGCCCGCTCGTCCACGTCGAAACGCCCCTGGTGCAGGTCGCGGACCGTGCTGTCGTGCGGGCTCCTGACACCCAGCCGGGCCAGGGCGCCGGGCGCGTGCTCCAGGTACCAGGAGAAGTCCTCGCCGCCGAGGCTCTGCTCGGTGTCCTCGACCACCGGGCCCGCCCCGGCCGCGAAGCGGCCGGTCATCGCCGCCTCGAACTGGCTGATCGAGGCGTGCTCGTTCACCACCGGCGGCACGCCCCGGTGGTAGTCGACCGTCCACTTGGCCCGGTAGAGCTCGGCCAGCTTGGCGGTCAGCTCGTGCAGCGCGTCCGGCGCCTCGCGCCAGCCGGCCAGCTCCAGGCAGCGGACGGTGCCCTCCAGCTCGGCGTGCTGCGGGATCACGTTGGAGGCCGAGCCGGAGGCGATCCGGCCCCAGACCAGGCTGACGCCCCAGCGCGGGTCCATCCGGCGGGCCAGCGCGGGCGGCAGGTCGGAGGCCAGCCGGGCGACCGCGGTGATCAGATCGGTCGTCAGATGCGGGCGGGCGGTGTGGCCGCCGGGCCCGTCCAGGTGCAGCACCAGCCGGTCGCAGGCCGAGGTGATCGCGCCGACCTTGAGGCCGATCCGGCCCACCTGGACCTTCGGGTCGCAGTGCACCGCGAAGATCCGGCCCACGTCGGCCATCCCGCCGGCCTCGATGACGTCCAGCGCACCACCGGGCATCACCTCCTCGGCGGGCTGGAAGATCAGCCGCACCGGCTGCTTCAGCTCCCCCGCCCGGGCCGCCTGGGCCAGCACCAGCGCAGTGCCGAGCACCACCGAGGTGTGCACGTCGTGGCCGCAGGCGTGCGCCCGGCCGGGCAGCGTGGAGCGGTACGGGGCCTCGGTCTTGGCGTCGTCGATCGGCAGCGCGTCGATGTCCGCCCGGAAGGCCAGGAACGGGGTACCGGGCTTGCAGTCGGCCGGCACGATGTCGACCGTCATCCCAGTGCCGCCCGGCAGCAGCCTCGGCGAGAGCCCGGCGGCCAGCAGCCGCTCGCGGAGCAGCCGGGTGGTGCGGAACTCCTGCCGCCCCAACTCCGGGTGCCGGTGCAGGTCACGGCGGAAGGCGATCAACTCCGCCTGGTAGGCCCGTACCCGTGCCCGCAGGTCCGAGCCGGGGCGGGCGGGGGTGAGAGTGGCCTGAGCGGCGGGCTGAGGATCGTTCACCTCAACAAGACTAGGCCGGTGGTGGGGTTTTGGCCCGACTTCCGCCGAACTGGTCCCCGGATGGGTGCATACCGGCCCTGCAGCTGGGTATGACATACCGTTTCATCCGCCTTCCGGTGCTCGCTGGTCTGTGCAACGAGCGGTCGGGGGGCAGGACACGGCGCGGGGCCCGAGGCGTGCGCCCCGGACCCCGTCGACGTACCGGACTGACGTCCGCTCAGAACCGGTCGACCGGGACGTAGGTGCCCCAGATCTCCCGCAGCGCGTTGCAGACCTCACCGACGGTGGCCCGGGCGGCCAGCGCCTCCTTCATCGGGTAGAGCACGTTGTCGCTGCCCTCGGCCGCCTTGCGGAGTGCGGTCAGCGAGCGGTCCACCGCCGAACTGTCGCGCTCCGCACGGAGCCTGGCCAGCCGCTCGGCCTGCTGGGCCTCGATCGCCGGGTCCACCCGGAGCGGCTCGTACGGGTCCTCGGTGTCCAGCTGGAAGCGGTTGACGCCGACCACGGTGCGCTCGCCGGAGTCCTGCTCCTGCTGGATCCGGTAGGCGGTCCGCTCGATCTCGCCCTTCTGGTAACCCTGCTCGATGGCGGCCACCGAACCGCCCATCTCCTCCACCTTGTGCATCAGTTCCAGCGCGGCGGCCTCGACCTCGTCGGTCATCTGCTCGACCACGTAGGAGCCGGCGAACGGGTCCACCGTGGCGGTGATGTCGGTCTCGTACGCCAGCACCTGCTGGGTGCGCAGCGCCAGCCGGGCGGACTTCTCGGTGGGCAGTGCGATGGCCTCGTCGAAGCTGTTGGTGTGCAGCGACTGGGTGCCGCCGAAGACCGCCGCGAGCGCCTGGACCGAGACCCGAACCAGGTTCACCTCGGGCTGCTGGGCCGTGAGTTGGACCCCGGCGGTCTGGGTGTGGAAGCGCAGCATCAGCGACTTCGGGTTCTTCGCGTGGAACTCCTCGCGCATCACGCGGGCCCAGATCCGGCGCGCGGCACGGAACTTGGCGACCTCTTCGAGCAGCGTGGTGCGGGAGACGAAGAAGAACGAGAGCCGGGGGGCGAAGTCGTCCACGTCCATCCCGGCCGCGACCGCGGTGCGGACGTACTCGATGCCGTTGGCCAGCGTGAAGGCGATCTCCTGCGCGGGGTTCGCCCCGGCCTCGGCCATGTGGTAGCCGGAGATCGAGATGGTGTTCCACTTCGGGATCTCGGCCCGGCAGTACTGGAACACGTCGGCGATCAGCCGCAAGCTGGGCTTCGGCGGGAAGATGTACGTGCCGCGCGCGATGTACTCCTTCAGCACGTCGTTCTGGATCGTGCCGGTCAGCTGGTTGGAGGCCACCCCCTGGGCCTCGCCGACCAGTTGGTACATCAGCAGCAGCAGCGATCCCGGCGCGTTGATGGTCATCGAGGTGGAGACCTCGCCCAGCGGGATGCCGCCGAACAGCACGTTCATGTCGTCGACGCTGTCGATCGCCACGCCGACCTTACCGACCTCGCCGGCCGAGATCGGGGCGTCCGAGTCGTAGCCCATCTGGGTCGGCAGGTCGAAGGCGACCGAGAGGCCCATGGTGCCGTTGGCGATCAGCTGCTTGTACCGGGCGTTGGACTCGGCCGCGGTGCCGAAGCCCGCGTACTGACGCATCGTCCAGGGCCGGCCGGTGTACATCGAGGGGTAGACACCACGGGTGTACGGGTACTCGCCGGGCCGGCCGAGCTTGGCCTCCGGCCTCCAGCCGGCGAGGGTCTCCGGACCGTACAGCGGCTCGATCGGGAGGCCCGACTCGGTGCGACGGGGCTCGGCTGCCATGGGGGGTCCTCCGCAGGGTGAGGGATGCGGTGAGTGAATGCTGATTAACGTCAGCTGGAGCTACGCAATGTAGTCGGCCACGGTCCGGAGCGGACAGATGCCACGGCTGGGACCTTGCTCACAGGCCGCATCCGGCCCGACACTCCCCGCCCCGGCCGGTGCCACCCGCCCGGGGCGCGGACCTGCCGTTTGCGATGATCGGCGGCAACGACCGAACAACTGGGGAGTGGAAATGACCGAGCGGAAGGTGGCCGTGGTCACCGGTGCGAGCAGTGGCATCGGCGCGGCGACGGCGCGGCGGCTGGCGGCGGACGGCTTCGAGGTGGTCGTCACGGCCCGCCGGACCGAGCGGATCGAGGCGCTGGCCAAGGAGATCGGCGGCCGGGCCTTCACCGTCGACGTGACCGACCGGGCCGCGGTGGACGCGTTCGCGGCCGAGGTCGGCCCCGTCGACGTGCTGGTCAACAACGCGGGCGGCGCGATCGGCGCCGAGAGCGTCGAGGCGGCCGACCCGGCCGACTGGCTGGCGATGTACCAGGTGAACGTACTCGGCGTGCTGCACGTGACCCAGGCCCTGCTGCCCGCCCTGCGGGCGAGTGGTGACGGCACGGTCCTGGTGCTCAGCTCGACCGCCGCGCTGGCCGCGTACGAGGGCGGCGGCGGGTACGTGGCCGCCAAGACCGCCGCGCACACCATCGCGGCCACCCTGCGGCTGGAGCTGTGCGGCGAGCCGATCCGGGTGATCGAGATCGCCCCCGGCATGGTGAAGTCCGAGGGCTTCGCGGTCACCCGCTTCCGGGGCGACGAGGAGAAGGCGGCGGCGGTCTACGCGGGCGTGGCCGAACCGCTCAGCTCCGAGGACGTCGCCGACACCGTCTCCTGGGCGGTCACCCGGCCGCCGCACGTCAACATCGACCTGCTGGTGGTCCGGCCGCGCGCCCAGGCGGCCAACCACAAGGTGTACCGGGGCTGACCTCGACCCGGCGTCGGGGTGGCCGGGCGGGCCGGCCACCTCAACGAACATGACAACGTTACGACTTGATAGCTCGTTCGAGTGAATTCGGTATGACCCTTCCTCAATTGACGAACCCTCAACTACCGTGGTGCCGCTGCCCGGGCGGTCCACAAGATGCCTGTTCCCGGGCCTGGCCGACCGGTCCCTCGCGCAACCGCTGACCACCTACGTTTCGTCTCTGGAGCAACTCCCCTTCCCGCCCTCACGAGGAGGACCCGCTGTCCAGTGACATCCCGCCACGACGGTTCGACCTGCCGTTGCTGGTGCCGTCCCTGCTCGGGCTTCACCGTTTCAACGAGGCCGACCCCGGCGCTGCCGAGGAGGCCCTGCTGGCCTGTTGCGGCAGCCACCGGTGGGCGCTTCGGCTCACCGCACACCGCCCCTACCCCGACATAGAGTCCCTGTTGGCCGCCGCCAGCGAGGCCTCCTACGACCTGCGCCCGGCCGATCTGGCCGAAGCGCTGGCCGACGAGAGCTGGATGCCGCAGCCGCTCCTCGGCATGCGCGCACCCGGCAGCCAGGCTGCACACACCGCACTGCGGGCCGCCCACGCCGCGTACGAGGCGCGGTTCGGCCACGTCTTCGTGGTCTGCCTGGACGGGATCGAACCGGAGGAGATGCTCGACACCGTGCTCAGCTCCGTACGGACCAGGCTTGCCAACGATCCGGACGAGGAGCGGCTGATCGCGGCCGACGAGCTCCGCCGGATCGCGCTGACCCGGCTGGAGCACCTCGTCGCCACCGCCACCGCCACCCGGTCGGGCAACTGACCGGGCGGCGGTGACGCCGCCTTGGCGCGGGCAATGACGTGACTCAGAGTCACATTCGGGGGGTCGATTAGGCCGTGCGTGCCTGTTTGATCACACCTGACACCCCCGGACGCGGTTCACCGCACGGCGTCGATAGGATGCTGGCGGCCGGAGACCGTACCGGCCGGGCTGACCGACACCGAAGCCGGCCGAGCCCCCAATCCGCTTCCGGAGGGTTTTCCGTGCCGGCTGGAACGCTGTACCGCGGCCGGGAAGGCATGTGGAGTTGGGTGGCTCATCGAGTCACCGGCGTCCTCATCTTCTTCTTCCTGTTCGCCCATGTTCTCGACACCGCTCTCGTGCGGGTGTCACCCGAGTCGTACGACACCGTGATCCAGACGTACAAGACACCGCTGGTGAACCTGATGGAGTACGGCCTCACCGCCGCCATCCTGTTCCACGCACTGAATGGTCTTCGGGTCATCGCCGTGGACTTCTGGTCCAAGGGCCCGAAGCTCCAGAAGCAGATGCTCTGGTCCGTCGTCGGTGTCTGGGTCGTGCTGATGGCGGCGTCGTTCTACCGCATCCTCGAGCACACCCTCCTCTCCTGGTTCGGGAAGTGATCGACGATGGCTGCTGACACCAACGAGACCCTGGTGGTCCCCTCCGTCCACGCCCACACGGGCCAGGGCCTGGGCACCGGGAACCCCGCCGACGCCTTCGTCGTCGAGCCCCCGCGTACGCGTACCAAGAAGACCCCTCGGCGTACCCGCACCAATTTCGAGATGCTCGCCTGGCTGTTCATGCGCCTGTCGGGTGTCCTGCTGGTCGTGCTGATCCTCGGTCACCTGCTGATCATGCTGGTGCTCGACGGCGGCGTGTCGAAGATCAACTTCGCCTTCGTGGCGGGTCGCTGGGCCTCGCCGTTCTGGCAGGGCTGGGACCTGCTGATGCTGTGGCTCGCCATGCTGCACGGCAGCAACGGCATGCGCACGGTCATCAACGACTACGCGGAGAAGGACTCCACCAGGCTGTGGCTGAAGACCCTGATGGGTGCCGCGACCGTCTTCACGGTCCTGCTCGGCACCCTGGTGATCTTCACCTTCGACCCGAACATCTAATCGGCCAGCCAGAGGCGACGTAGACCCCATGCAGATTCACAAGTACGACACCGTCATCGTCGGCGCCGGTGGCGCGGGCATGCGCGCGGCCATCGAGTCGACCCAGCGCAGCCGCACCGCGGTGCTGACCAAGCTGTACCCCACTCGCTCCCACACCGGCGCGGCCCAGGGCGGCATGTGCGCCGCCCTCGCCAACGTCGAGGAGGACAACTGGGAGTGGCACACCTTCGACACGGTCAAGGGTGGTGACTACCTGGTCGACCAGGACGCCGCCGAGATCATGTGCAAGGAGGCCGTGGACGCCGTCCTCGACCTGGAGAAGATGGGTCTCCCCTTCTCCCGGACCGAGCAGGGCCGGATCGACCAGCGCCGCTTCGGCGGTCACACCCGCAACCACGGTGAGGCGGCCGTCCGGCGGTCCTGCTACGCCGCGGACCGCACCGGTCACATGATCCTGCAGACGCTGTTCCAGAACTGCGTCAAGCACGGCGTCGAGTTCTTCAACGAGTTCTACGTCCTGGACCTGCTGATCAACGACGGCAAGACCGCGGGCGTCGTCGCCTACGAGCTGGCCACCGGCGAGATCCACGTCTTCCAGGCCAAGTCGGTGGTCTTCGCCTCCGGCGGCACCGGCAAGTTCTTCAAGGTGACCTCCAACGCGCACACCCTGACCGGTGACGGCCAGGCGCTGGTCTACCGTCGCGGCCTGCCGCTGGAGGACATGGAGTTCTTCCAGTTCCACCCGACGGGCATCTGGCGGATGGGCATCCTGCTCACCGAGGGAGCCCGCGGCGAGGGCGGCATCCTGCGCAACAAGGACGGCGAGCGCTTCATGGAGCGCTACGCCCCGGTCATGAAGGACCTCGCGTCCCGTGACGTCTGCTCGCGCGCGATCTACACCGAGATCCGCGAGGGTCGCGGCTGTGGCCCGGACGGCGACCACGTCTACCTGGACCTGACGCACCTTCCGCCGGAGCAGCTGGACGCCAAGCTCCCGGACATCACCGAGTTCGCCCGGACCTACCTCGGCATCGAGCCCTACACGGACCCGATCCCGATCCAGCCCACCGCGCACTACGCGATGGGCGGCATCCCGACCAACGTCGAGGGCGAGGTGCTGCGCAACAACACCGACGTGGTGCCCGGCCTCTACGCGGCCGGCGAGGTGGCCTGCGTCTCGGTGCACGGCGCCAACCGCCTGGGCACCAACTCGCTGCTCGACATCAACGTGTTCGGCAAGCGGGCCGGTATCGCCGCCGCCGACTACTCGTCGAAGGTCGACTTCACCGAGCTGCCCGAGAACCCGGCCGAGAAGGTCGTGGCGATCATCGAGGGTCTCCGCGACTCCGAGGGCACCGAGTCGGTCGCGCAGATCCGCAAGGAACTGCAGGAGACCATGGACACCAACGCCATGGTCTACCGCACCGGCGAGACCCTGAAGCAGGCCGTGGCCGACATCGCCGGGCTGCGCGAGCGGTACAAGCACGTCGCGATCCAGGACAAGGGCCAGCGCTACAACACGGACCTGCTGGAGGCCGTCGAGCTGGGCAACCTGCTCGACCTGGCCGAGGTGCTGGCCGTCTCCGCGCTCGCCCGTGAGGAGTCGCGCGGCGGTCACTACCGCGAGGACTTCCCGACCCGTGACGACGTGAAGTTCATGCAGCACACCATGGCGTACCAGGAGGTCGCCGCGGACGGCACCACCTCGATCCGCCTCGACTACAAGCCGGTCGTCACGACCCGCTACCAGCCGATGGAGCGTAAGTACTGATGAGCACTCCGACCGTGGAGACGCACTCGGCCGCTCTGGACGCGGCCGAGGCCGGTGGCATCAAGCTGATCACCGTCACCCTCAGGATCCGCCGGTTCAACCCGGAGGAGCTGCCGGACCCGGTGTGGGTCGACTACCAGCTGGAGATGGACCCGAAGGAGCGCGTCCTTGACGCCCTCAACAAGGTCAAGTGGGAGCAGGACGGCACCCTGACGTACCGCCGTTCCTGCGCGCACGGCATCTGCGGCTCCGACGCGATGCGGATCAACGGCCGCAACCGGCTGGCGTGCAAGACCCTGATCAAGGACGTCAACCCGGAGCAGCCGATCACGATCGAGGCCATCAAGGGCCTCACGGTCCTCAAGGACCTGATCGTGGACATGGACCCGTTCTTCCAGGCGTACAAGGACGTCATGCCGTTCCTGATCACCAACGGGAACGAGCCGACCCGCGAGCGCCTGCAGACCGCCGAGGACCGCGAGCGGTTCGACGACACCACCAAGTGCATCCTGTGCGCCGCGTGCACCTCGTCCTGCCCGGTGTTCTGGAACGACGGCCAGTACTTCGGCCCGGCGGCCATCGTCAACGCGCACCGCTTCATCTTCGACTCGCGTGACGAGGGTGCCGAGCAGCGCCTGGAGATCCTGAACGACCGTGAGGGCGTGTGGCGTTGCCGCACCACCTTCAACTGCTCCGAGGCCTGCCCCCGTGGCATCGAGGTCACCAAGGCGATCCAGGAAGTGAAGCGGGCCCTGGTGACCCGCCGCTTCTAGTCTTCGCCACGAACTGAGGGCCCGTCCGGCGTCTGCCGGGCGGGCCCGCAGCCGGTGGCCCCGTCACCGTCGCCGTCACCGGAGCTGCCCAGGGTCGGGTACTGCGCGACCGGGAAGCTGCCCAGCACCGTCCCGGCCGCCGGGTCGGCCAGCGCCGCGAAGTCGTACACACCGGCCGCGTCGCGCGGGACGGCGTACGCCCGCAACGTGCCGGTCGCCTTCTCCCGGGCCCAGACGGTGAGGTTGCCGGCCGCGTCGGGGCCGGGACCGATCAGCTGGTACCCGCCCCAGTTGCCGGTGGTGGTGACCCGGACGGTCTCCCCCCACCAGCCCTCGATGGCGGCCACCCAGAGGTCCCCGTCGACCACGGTGAGCTGCTGCAGGCCTTCCGGGGCCGAGCGGGAGCCCGAACCGATCGACACCAGCTGCCCCGCCCGGGACCAGTCGAGCCCCTCGGCATCCGGCAGGTAGTCGTACGTCGGCGACGACCGGACGGGGTCGAGGCCACCCCGGTAGAGGTAATAGCCACCGGCCGAGCCCGGGCGGCGGACCAGTACGTCGTCCACCGGGTTCCTGCCCCGGGACCAGCCGCCGTGAGTGATCTCCAGACCGTCCCAGCTGCCCGTACCACCCGGCGCGACCTGGGCCGGGAAGACGGCGCTCGGCTCGGTGCCGGTGGCGTCCGCACTGATCACCTGAAGGTTGCCCGCCAGGTCGGTCAGCACGATGTCCGGGACACCGTCGGCGTCCACGTCGCCGAACGCCTTGGGGGCGTTGGCGTTCCAGGGGGCGTAGAAGCTGTAGTAGGTGGGCTGGGTCACGTTGCCGGCCCGGTCCACGGCCTGGACCTGGAGCACATGCGTCCCCCAGTCGCGAGGCCTGAGCGTGACCGTCGCGGAGCCGTCCGCTCCCGCCGGTACGGCTCCCGTGCAACCGTCCCCGACACTGATCGTGCCGTCCAGCACGTACCGGTAGCACGCCACTCCGGAGCCGGTCTCGGTCGCGCGGAAGGTGAAGACGCCCTTCTGGCCCGCGAACTTGTTGGTGCCCTCGGCCGGGAAGTCGGTGGAGCTGACCGCCGCGACCGGCGCGGTGACGTCCACCCCGAAGCCGCACTTGGCGGTGGGCTGTCCGCCGCCCTGCGGCCAGAACCGCCAGGCGTACCGGTGACCGTCCGTCAGCGCCTCGGGGGTGACGGACAGCTGCCCGGCCTGGCCGTCGACCTGACGGTCCACCAGCTTCGTACCGGTGGTCTCGTCCCAGAGTCCGAACCGGGCGCCCGTACCGGAGGTGGTCCCGGTCAGGACCGGGGTCGTGGTGTTCAGCCAGTCCGCCGTGCAGGCCGCGGTGACCTGGTCGGGCGAGGCCGCCGACGCGGCCGGGACCGAGAGCAGGCCGGAGACGGCCGCCACCGTCGCGGCGGAAGCCAGCAGCCGTCGAGAGAGAGTCACTTGGAAATCCCCACCCAGAAGAAAAAGGGTGCGCCGTGTACGCCCCCGGCGGGGATCCTGGCATTTCCGCCGGGTGGGGGCAATGCCTTTAGGCCCGGCGGAGGGTGCGCAGGCTGCGGACGCCGACCGCGCCGACCAGCAGACCGAGCACCAGGGAGGTGACGGCCAGCAGCAGGTGGACCCAGAAGAAGGTGGTGGGCTGCCCGTGGTCGCCGTTGGTGAAGGCCTGGCCGCCGGAGTCCTTCCAGAGGTTCTTCAGGAAGGTGGTCCAGATGATCACCGACCAGACGCCGAAGGCGGTGAGGAACCAGGAGGTGCGGCGGCCGAGCTTCATGGGAGGTCCTAGCGGGCGGGGGCGGAGCTGTCCGGTCCAGTATGCGGAGTGGGCCGGGCGGGCCAACCGGCGGCACTCGTTCGGGGGACGATGGCGGCGCGGCGGGCCGTCGGCGGGGCGTCCGGGTACGGTCCCTGGGTGTCCACACTCCGTCACTTCGTGTACCGGTGCGCCGCGGTGGCCGCGGCCGTCTCGCTCTGCTCCGCCGGAGTGCCCTGGCAGGATCCGCCGCCCGGGATGTCCGCCGTGGGCGGCGAGCGGCTGGGCCAGCCAGGAGTGCAGCTGGCGCCGTCGGCCGGTGCGCCGCCGCTGCCCGCCGGGCTGACCGGGCAGTCCTGGCTGGTCGCGGACGCGGGCAGCGGTGAGGTACTGGCCTCGAACAACGCGCACCTGCGGCTGCCGCCCGCGAGCACGCTGAAGATGCTGTTCGCCGACACCGTGCTGCCCAGGCTCGACAAGAACACCGTGCACCGGGTGACCGACGCCGAGCTGGCCGGGATGGGCCACGGCAGCAGCATGGTCGGGATCAAGGAGAACCTGGACTACCGGGTGGAGGACCTGTGGCGCGGGGTGTTCCTCAGCTCGGGCAACGACGCGGTCCGGGTGCTGGCGCACATGAACGGCGGGATCGCCGAGACGGTGGCTCAGATGCAGGCCAGGGCGCAGGCGTTGGGGGCGTTGGACACCAAGGTGGTGACACCGGACGGGTACGACACCGACGGGCAGCTCTCCTCGGCGTACGACCTGACGCTGTTCGCCCGGTCCGGCCTGCGCAACCCGGACTTCCGGGTCTACTGCGCCACCCGGGACGCGCAGTTCCCCGGGCTGGTCGACAAGACCACCGGGCTGCGCGGCAGTTTCGGCATCGCCAACACCGACCGGCTGCTGGGCAAGTACCAGGGACTGATCGGGGTGAAGAACGGCTACACCACCAACGCCGGGGC
This sequence comes from Kitasatospora sp. P5_F3, assembly GCF_054049135.1. Lineage (NCBI taxonomy): Bacteria > Bacillati > Actinomycetota > Actinomycetes > Kitasatosporales > Streptomycetaceae > Kitasatospora > Kitasatospora sp. P5_F3. The sequence goes on from NZ_JBFUMY010000007.1 coordinate 95,204, forward strand.
CACCTTCACCGGCGCGGCCGAACGGGGCGGCCGCACGTTGCTGGTGACGGTGATGCGCCCGGCCGGGTACCAGCAGGTCTACGACGAGACGGCGGCGCTGCTGGACTGGGGCTTCGCGGCGGCGGGGAAGGTCACCCCGGTCGGCCGGCTGGCCGACCTGCCGCCCGCCCCCACCACCCCCGCCACCCCCGCCGGGGGTGCCGGGGGTGCCGGGGCCGCCACCGGCCCGGCCACCGCCACCGAACCGCCACAGGCCGCACCGGTGGAGCAGGCGGAGCAGGTGGAGCAGGTCGCGGCGGCGCCCGTACCCGAGGGAATCGGCTGGCCCGGCTGGCTGGCCGCCGGGCTCTGCCTGGCCGCCGTGGTCGGTGCCGTGCACTGGGCCAGGCGCCGGCCCACCCGCTGACCCGGCGTCAGCGGGCCTCGGCCGGCGGCTCGGCCGCGCTCTCCAGCAGCGCGTCGGCCTGTGCCCTGGTCCTGGCCCGGGCCGCGGCCGGGTCGGCCAGCGCGGTCCAGGAGGCGCAGAACAGCAGCAGCCGGCAGACGAAGTTGATCCAGAGCAGCAATGCAACCGGCACGCCGAAGGCCCCGTACAGGCTCTTGCCCGCGACCGAGCCGAGGTAGGAGGAGAGCAGCAGCTTGAGCAGCTCGAAGCCGACCGCGCCGATCAGGGCGCCCTGGAACAGGGCGCGGCGCCGCTGCTGCTCGGTGATCCGGGGGAACGGGCCGAGCAGATAGGCGAACAGCACCAGGTCGGCGGCGACCGCGATCAGGAACCCGACCAGGGTCAACAGCCAACCCACGCCGTCGAGTTCGAGCCACTCGGCGGCCCTTCGGGCCAGCGTGGTGGCCAGCGCCGAGGCGCCCAGCGAGACCGCCGAGACCAGGCCGAGGCCGAGCAGCACCGCGCAGTCCCAGAGCTTGCCGATCACCGGGTTGCCCGGGTCGGCGGGCAGCCGCCATATCTCCCGGACCGAGCCGCGCATGGTCGCCACCCAGCCGAGCCCGGAGATCAGCAGCAGTACGCCGCTGATCAGCCCGACCGTGCCCGCGTTGGCGACCAGCGAGGGCAGGTCGAGCGAGTCGGACAGGCCGGGCAGCTGGTCGGCGATGTCCTGCTGGAGCTGGTCCACCCGGCTGTCCGAGAGAGCGGCCACCGCGATCGCCAGCGCCACCGTGAGCAGCGGGAAGAGCGCCAGGAAGGCGAAGAAGGTGACCGCCCCGGCCAGCCGGTTGCCCTGTACCTCGGTGAAGTGGGCGTACACCAGCCAGGGCCGGCTGCGTAGCACTCGGGCGGCGAGCGGGCCGATCACCGGGAGCTTGGTCAGGAATTCCACGGCCACCTTGCCGGTCGGGTCCGGAACGTCCGGTCCTGTATACCGGCCCGAGCGGCGGGCCGGAGCGTCAACGCTCCGGCCGGCGGCGGCTCACTTCGCGCGGCGGGCCCTGCGGACGGCCGAGGTGACCACCGGCGGGAGCAGGTCGACGGCCACCCGCTTGGCCACCTCGACCGGGCGGCGGGCGACGGCGGCCTTCGCGCGACGGCCCGCCAGGTCCTTGGCGGCGGCCCGTCCCTTCCGGGACGCGGCCTCCTTGACCAGCCGGTCGTGGTGCCGGGAGACCGGGAAGTCGGCGAGCAGCTCGGGCTGGCCGTCGAGGCGGAGCACCCGCTGCCCCGCGATGGTGTCGGTCACCACCCAGACACCGGAGGCGCCGCCGGAGCTGGCCAGCAGGGCCTCCTGGGCGGGCGCCGGGTCGCCCCAGGTGCCGTAGAACTTGCACTCGGTCAGCAGGATCGGCCGCAGCCCCAGGTTGAACACCGCCTCCCAGGTCGCGGCGGCCACGCCCGGGGTGTGTGCGGAGCGGTAGTCGTCCAGCACCAGCACGCCGTCCTTGGCCAGCGCGTCCCGGGCGACCTTGATGTCCCCGGCCACGTGCTCGTACAGGTGCGAGGCGTCCACGTGGACGAACCGACAGCTGCCCGCCGGGACCCGGCCGTCGGCCAGCACCGAGGTGGGGGCCTGGATCAGTTCGGGCAGCTGGTCGTGGAAGGCCAGGTAGTTGACCTCGAACGCCTCGCGGGTGAGCGTCTTGCGGTACGACATGGTCATCTCGGCCGAGTTCTCGTCGTCCGGAGCGTCCGAGTCGAACAGGTCGCAGACCGTGAACCGCTCGCCGGACTGGAGGTGACGGCCCATCACGATCGCACTGCGGCCGAGGTAGGCACCGAGCTCCATCAGGTCGCCACCGACGCCGGCCTGCTCCTGACGGTCCAGGAACCACTCGAAGGCGTGCCGGTCCAGATCCCAGAACCAGCCCGGAACGTCACCCAGCACCGCCGGTTCGACGATTCTGGGGCTGTCGCTGGTCGCGGTGCTTCCGGTCATCGGTACTCCTCACAGCTGCACGGCCGACCGCCACGGACGGCCCAACCGGAGCAACGACCCGGTGCCGTCCGGGTGACCACCGCTCCTGGGTGAGCTTCGGTACGGATGGTTGACCGCCCTCACCCGCCAGGTGCGGATTCACCCGTCCGGCGGCCTGCCGTCACGGCACGCTGTCCCTTAGGTGCGCGCGACACTACCGCACCGGCGCCCGGCCTTAAAGGGCTCCGACAACCCTGGTCGCGGACCGGCCGGAGCGCTACCCGCGCCCCCGGGTCAGCCTGCTGAGAGCGCTCCGGCCGCGGGCCAGCACGCGGAACCCCTGGTACGTCAGAAACCGTCCACGGCCGAGCAGTTCGGCCCGCAGACCCGCGACGCCCGGGGCCGGCCGGTAGTCGGCCGGGCGCAGCCGGGCGCAGTGCTCGGCGGCCCGGCGGAAGTACGCGCGGCGGTCGCCCGGCGGGATCCGGCCCGGCTTGGAGACCACCGTGTCGAGGTGGTGCAGCATCCGGCCGTAGACCACCGGGCGCCAGCGGGCCAGGTCGGGGCGGCGGTCCAGGAAGGCGAAGACCCGGTCGTACTGGTCGAAGATGTCGAAGTGCCTGCGGGTCGCGGTGGCCAGGATGTTGCCGCCCTCGCGCCGCTGGCGGTAGTGCACGCCGACCAGGTCGAGCACTGTGATCCGGCCGGCGGCCAGCAGGGCCGGGAAGGTCCAGGGGGTGTCCTCGTAGTACCCGGCCGGGAAGGTCAGGCCCTGCTCGGCGAGGTAGTCCCGGCGGTAGGCCTTGTTCCAGACCACCATCAGCAGGTCGAGCAGGTCGGGGCGCCCGTCCAGGTCGAAGACCTCGGGGCCAGGGCGGGCGAAGACCGGGGCCGATGCGGAGCGGACCACCCGGCCGTCCCAGTAGGTGCGGGCGTAGTCGTAGACCAGCAGGTCCGGGTCGGCGGTGGCCTTGAGCCGGCCCTCGACCGCCTGCAGCAGACCGGGGGTCAGCGTGTCGTCGCTGTCCAGGAAGATCACGTAGTCGCCGGTGGCGACCTCGAGACCGGCGTTCCTGGCCCGGCCGAGGCCGACGTTGGCGGCGAGGTGCAGCACCCGGATCCGCTCGTCGCGCCGGGCCGCCCGGTCCAGCTGGGCGCCGCAGCCGTCGGGTGACCGGTCGTCCACCGCGATCAGCTCGAAGTCCGGACAGGACTGGGTGAGCACCGAGTCGAGACACTCGGCCAGGTACTCCTCGACCTGGTAGACCGGGACGATCACACTGAAGCGGGGCATTTGCCCCTCATCCTAGGACTGCCTCTAGTCTCCTCTCACCAATCCGTCCATCGGAGCGCCTGGAGAGGCCCTGCCATGTCCGAACTCCGCGACCCGCAGACGCCCGGCTCGAGCCTGCTGCCCACCCGGGCCCTGCACCGCTGGCACCTCAGGCGGCTCCGGCTCGGCCGGACCCTGGACCTCGGCTGCGGCGTCGGCCGCAATCTGCGGCACTGCGGGCCCGGCAGCATCGGCGTGGACCGCGACGAGGCCTCGGTGCGGGCCGCCCGCGCGGGTGGCCTGGAGGCTTACACGGCAGCCGAGTTCGAGGCCGACCCGGAGCTCGGGCGGCCCGGCGCGTTCGACAGCATGCTGGTCGCCCACGTGCTGGAGCACCTGGACCCGGAGACCTGCCGGGCGCTGCTGGCGAGTTACCTGCCGAGCGTCCGCTCCGGCGGCCGGGTCGTCCTGATCACCCCTCAGCCCGCCGGGTACCGCTCGGACCCCACCCACGTACGGTTCGTCGACCTCCCCACCCTGCGCGAACACGCCGGACAGGCCGGTCTGCGGATCGGGCGCAGCTACTCCTTCCCACTGCCCGAGGCGGCCGGAAGGGTCTTCAGGGACAACGAGTACGTGCTGGTCGGCATCGTGCCCTGACGGGCTGCGGCACCGCGGGAGAGGACGGGCCGGACGGTAGGATCGCGGAAGACCTGTGTTCGGTCGCAGAGACCGGACACAGCTGGTCGCACGTCCCCGATGAAAGGCCCGCGCAGCCGATGGCCCCCCGCCTCTCCGTCGTCGTCCCGATCTACAACGTCGAGCGCTACCTCGAGGAGTGCCTGGACTCGATCGCCGCCCAGACATTTGGTGACCTTGAATGTGTGATGGTCGACGACGGCTCCAAGGACGGCAGCGCGGCACTCGCCGAGGCCTACGCCGCCAAGGACTCGCGCTTCCGCCTGGTCAGGCAGGAGAACCAGGGTCTCGGCGCGGCCCGTAACACCGGCTACCGGCACATCTCGCCGGACACCGAGTTCCTGAACTTCGTCGACAGTGACGACACCCTGCCGCCCAGCGCGTACGAGCTGATGATCGGCACGCTGGAGGAGACCGGCTCGGACTTCGTCACCGGCAACGTGCTGCGCTTCCGGGCGGTCGGGTACTACCCGTCCGGCGGGCACCGCAAGCCGTTCGCCGAGACCAGGCTGAAGACCCACGTCACCGAGCTGCCCAGCCTGGTCACCGACCGGACGGCGTGGAACAAGGTCTACCGCCGCTCGTTCTTCGACGCGGCCGGCGTGCTGTACCCCGAGGGCATCCTGTACGAGGACGCCCCGGTCAGCGTGCCGCACCACTACCTTGCGAAGAGCGTGGACGTGCTCTCCGAGCCGATCTACCACTGGCGCGAGCGCGAGGTCGGCGAGATGTCGATCACTCAGATGCGCACCAACCCCAAGGGGTTGATCGACCGGGTCAAGTCGATGGAGCTGGTCCGGGACTGGCTGCTGGCCAGGACCGAGCCGGAGTTCAAGGAGTACCTGCGCTCCTACGACGAGAACAACCTCGTCGAGGAGATCCCGATGTTCTTCTGGTCCGTCCTGGAGGGCGACCAGGACTACCGGGAGGCCTACCAGGCGAACGTCAGCCGGCTGCTCCGGGCGATCGGCCCCGAGCAGGTCCGCAAGCTGCGCGCGCCGCTGCGGCTCAAGTACCACCTGACGCTGCAGAACCGGATGTCCGAGTTCATCGACCAGATGGAGTTCGAGAAGGACAGCAACGGCGCCGCCCCGGCCCGTGGCCTGCTCCGTCCGTACGCCGACTACCCGTTCCTGCGCGGCGGCCGCAAGAGCGTGCCCGCCGACGTGCTGCGGCTGGACAACGCGCTGGTGATGCGCAGCCGGCTGTACGACTCGGCCTGGGAGGACGGCAAGCTGCGGATCACCGGGCACGCCTTCCCCGAGCACCTGGGCGCCGAGAACCGGCACGACATGGTCAAGGTGCTGGTGCTCCGGGAGGCCAAGGGCCGCCGGGTGCTGGCCGTGCAGACCAGGGCCATGTACAGCCCGGAGGCCACCGCCTCCTCACCGCACGACCTGTACAACTGCGACTGGGCGGGCTTCTCCGCCGTCATCGACCCCAAGCGGCTCAAGCACCGGGGCGAGTGGCGGGACGGCTCCTGGCGGGTGCTGATCGCGGGCATCGGCAAGGGCGGCGTCTACAAGGGCCGGATCTCGGGCGGCTGGAGCGACACCGCCGAGTACCCGCCGGTGCAGTGGGTCGAGGACGACGTCCGGATCGTGCCGTGGCTCAAGAACAACCACGTCTACCTGCGGGTCGAGCGGGTCCGGGTGCGGGCCCTGACGGTCAGTGAGCAGGGCGGCGAGATCACCCTCAGCGGGCAGGCCGGCTCCGGCACCGACCTGGCCGGGGTGCAGCTGCGGATGCTGCACACCGAGTCCGACCGCGAGCTGCTCTTCCCGGTCGAGCTGGGCACGCCGGCCGGCCGCGACGTGCCGTTCACCGCGAGCTTCCCGATCGACCGGCTGATCGCCGTCCGCGAGGCCTGGGACGCGCTCGACCCGGCCGCCGAGGAGCGGCTGCGGGACCGCTGGGCCACCGAGCTGCTGCTCGCCGACGGCACCACCCTGCCGGTGGTGATAGACGACCGCCGGGCCCCCCAGCAGCTCAATCTGCCGATCCTGAACGGGACCAGGGCGCTGTTCTCCAAGCCCTCGCCGAGCGGGTACCTGCAGTTCACCGACCAGGTGCTGCAGCCCGTGGTGGACGAGATCGTCCGGGCCAAGGACACCGAGGGCTTCCTGCTCAGCGGCAGCTTCCCGCTGACGGGCAGCCACCACTACGAGCTGGTGATCCGGCACAGCTGGCTGGAGGAGGAGCACCGCTACCCGGTCGAGATCACCGACGGCCGGTTCCGCGCCGCGCTGCCCGCTGTGCCGACCGCCTCGTTCGCCGGGCAGGTCCCGCTGCACCGCGGCACCTGGGCCGTGGAGTTCCGCCCGGKCGGCGCCGAGCCGGGCAGCCTCTGGCCGAGCGCGCTGCTGGCCTCCACCAGCCACCGCGAACTGCCGATGGAGGTCCAGGCCCGCGGCCGCCGGGTGGTGCTGGAGCGCCGCATCTACGACAGCCTCTCGCTGGAGTCGCACTCCGACCTGCTGCCGGAGGAGCGCAGCGGCTACCGCCAGCGTCGGCTGCGCAACGGCTTCGCCGAGGCCCAGCGTGCTCCGCTCACCGACACGGTGCTCTACGACGCCGGGCTGGGCAGCCAGTACGCGGGCTCGCCGCGGGCCGTGCACGAGGAGCTGGTCCGCCGGGGCGCCCCGCTGCGGCACGTCTGGACCAGCACCGACATGCAGGCCGACCTGCCGCAGACCGCAGAGCCGGTCCGGCAGTTGAGCCCCGAGTGGTACGAGCACCTGGCCACCGCCAAGTACGTGGTGACCAGCGCCCACCTGCCGGACTTCTTCGTCCGCAGGCCCGGCCAGGTGGTCCTGCAGACCTGGCACGGCACCCCGCTCAAGCGGATCGGCCACGACTTCGAGAAGGTCTGGTTCACCGACTCCGAGTACCTCAAGCTGCTCGACCGCGAGGTCGCCCAGTGGAGCCTGCTGGTCTCCGGCAACACCTTCTCCACCGGGGTGCTGCGGCGGGCCTTCAAGTACCAGGGCGAGATCCTGGAGTCCGGCTACCCGCGCAACGACGTGCTGCTCGCCGCCGACCGGGAGAAGACCGCCGAGCAGGTCCGCGAGCGGCTCGGCCTGCCCGAGGGCAAGAAGGTGGTGCTGTACGCGCCGACCTTCCGGGAGGACCGGCGCCGGCCGCAGGGCGGCTACCAGCTCGACCTGCGGATCGACCTGGCGGCGGCCCAGGCCGCCCTGGGTGAGGACCAGATCCTGCTGATCCGGGCCCACGAGCTGATGTGCGGTCAGGTCCCGAGCGCGGGCAACGGCTACGTCTGGGACGTCGGCACCTACCCCGACATGGCCGACCTGCTGCTGATCGCCGACGTCCTGGTGACGGACTACTCCTCGGTCACCTTCGACTTCGCGAACACCGGCAGGCCGATCCTGTTCTTCACGCACGACCTGGAGCACTACCGGGACAACCTGCGCGGCTTCAGCCTCGACTTCGAGGCGGACGCGCCGGGCCCGCAGCTGGCGACCTCGGCCGAGCTGGTCGAGGCCCTCAGCCGGGTCGACGCGGTGGCCGCGCAGCACGCCGACGCGTACGCGGCCTTCCGGCAGAAGTACTGCGACCTGGACGACGGCCAGGCCTCGGTCCGGGTGGTCGACGCCCTGCTCGGCTGACCGGATTCGAACCGATGTCCGGGCCGAGCCCGGACATCGGTTCGATCAGGACCCCCGATCGGGTCGTCCTCAGGGCCTTCCTGACCGCATCGGTTGACCTGCGGGTCCAGCAGGTATGTCATGGGCGGTCACAGTCCGTGTCAGGGTCGGCACCGTCGATCCACGGCAGCCGGCCGGACCGTCGGCCGTCCTGCGGCCGGCCGCGCCGCCCAGGAAGCCGCCCGCGATGCCCGTAGCCCGTTCCCGCCTTCTGCTGCCGTCCCCTCGACCGTCGAGACCGACGACCACCGCCACGACCACCACCGCGCCGCCCACCGCCCTCGCGCTCGGGCTGCGCTCCGCCAGGTGGACCGAAGGACGGCTGGAACTGACCGGCTTCGCCCGCCGGGACGACCGCGGCAGCGGCAAGGTCCGCAGCTCCTTCACCGTGCTGGAGCTCGCCCGCCCCGGCCGGCCGCCGATCCGGTTCCGCACCCGGCCGCTGCGGCTGCCCGAGGTGACCGAGGACAGCGCGCAGAGCGACCACAACCACGACTGGGCCGCCTTCACCGCCACGGTCGACCCCGGGCGGCTGCGCACCGGCGACGGCGCCTGGCCGGACGCCGAGTGGGAGGTCAGCGCAGGGCTGCTGCACACCCTCGGGCCGACCGGCGTACGGCGCGAACAGGGCCCGCTCCGGCCGTACTGGTGCGGCTCGGGCGAGTACCCGCCCGCGCACTGGCTGGAGCAGAACGTCCGGGTGCTGCTGTACTTCGCCGACCAGCGGCTGCGGCTCAAGGTGCACCGGGTGTGGAGCCGGCTCACCGGCCTCCGGCCGGTGGACGACGGCCTCGAACTCACCGGCTGGGCCCACGACCTGCCGCCCGGCACGGTGTTCCGGCTGGCGCACCGGCACACCGGGGCCGAGAGCCGGCACCCGGTCGCCGCCACCGGCCAGGACTTCACCGTCCGGCTGCCGTTCGAGGCGTTCGCCGCCGTCGGAGCGACCACCGCCTCCTGGCACGGCGAACTGCTCCGGCCGGACGGCTCCACCGAACGGCCGGTGCTCGACGAACGCCCCTGGCCCGGTGGCCTGCTGCTCGCCCGGCCTGCGGGCGGCGCCCTGCTGGTCCGTCAACTAGCCGACGGGTACCCAGAGTTCTGCGTCCAGCCCGGGGCCGTACTGGTCGACCGGATCACCCCCGGCCCGGACGGCTTCCGGCTCACCGCGCACGTCGCCCTCCCCGGTGACGGCCCGCTGGAACTGGTGCTCCGGCACGCCAACGGCACCGGCGAGATCCGCCACCCGGTCGAACGCGGCACCCCCGCCGAGCTCACCGTGCCCGCCGTGGTGACCGCGCCCGACCTCAGCAGACGCCCGCTCCGGCGCGGCATCTGGGAGCTGCGGCTGCGCCCGGCCGGCCGGGCCGACGCCGAACAGCCCCTGCTGCTCAGCTCGCGGGCGCTGGCCCAACTCCCGTGCACGGTAGGGCTCGGAGCCACCGCAGGGGTGGTCGCCGGGGGCGCCAAGCGGGCCGTACTGCAGAGCCGCTGGCACAACACCCTGATCCTCGACTCCACGCCCGTCCTGGCCCCCGCCGAGCGCAGCCGGTACGCCCAGCGACGGCTGCGCACCGTCGACTACCCCGCCGCCCGCCGTCGGCCGCTCCGCCCCGCCGTGCTCTACGACGTGTTCGGCGGACGCGGCTACGCCGACTCACCCCGCGCCGTCCACGCCGAACTCGCGCGGCGGGCAATCCCGTTGGAGCACCTCTGGGTGGTGGACGACGCCCAGGCGGTGATCCCGGCCGGGGTCCGGCCGATCCGCAGCCACAGCCCCGAGTGGTACGAGGCGCTGGCCACCTCGCGCTACCTGGTCGGCAACACCCACCTACCGGAGTTCCTCGAACGCCGCCCCGGTCAGGTGGTGCTGCAGACCTGGCACGGCTCGCTGCTGAAGCGGATCGCCCACGACGTGACCAATCCCCTGCTGGCCAAGGCCGGCTACCTGGCCGCGCTCGACCGCGAGGTCCCGCAGTGGAGCCTGCTGCTCTCCCCCAGCGCCTTTGCCACCCCGATCCTGCGCCGCGCGTTCCGCTACACCGGCGAGGTCCTGGAGTCCGGCTACCCCAGGAACGACCTGCTGGCGGGCCCGGCGGACGCCTCGGCGGTCCGCCGCCCCTGGCCGCCGCCCGGGCCGCGCTCGGCGAGGACCACGTCCTGCTGGTCCGCCCGCACACGCACGTGGCCGAGCCGCTGCCGGGCGCCGGCGACGGCTTCGTCCTGGACGTCGGCGACTACCCCGACGTGCAGGAACTCCTGCTGGCCGCCGACGTGTTGGTCACCGACTACTCCTCGATCATGTTCGACTTCGCGATCACCGGCAGGCCGATCCTGTTCTTCACCTACGACCTGGAGCACTACCGGGACGCCCTGCGCGGCTTCTACTTCGACTTCGAACGCGAGGCCCCGGGACCGCTGTTGGCCGACTCGGCCGAACTCATCGGCGCGCTGCGGTCGTTGACCACCGGCAGCACACTGCCCGACCGGTACGCGGACGCCTACCGGAGGTTCCGCGCCACCCACTGCCGACTGGACGACGGCCGGGCCGCCGCCCGGGTGGTGGACCGCCTGCTCGAACTGGGCGGCTGAGCCCGGGCGGCCGAGCCGATCAGGGTCAGCCGGTGCCGAAGGCGTAGCCGCGCCACGGGCGCCAGACCTCGTCCTCGCCGAACCGGGAGAGCACGAAACCGGGCACCGGGAAGGCCGCGTGGAAGGTGCGGGCCTCGGTGTACGCCCGGTCCAGCACCGCCTCGGGGAGACCGTGCGCGACCGTGACGTGCGGGTGGTACGGGAAGGCCAGCTCGCGGGCCAGCGGACCGGAGCGGACGGCCGCCTCCAGCGCCCGGCACTCCTGGGCGCCCTCCTCGACCCGGACGAAGACCACCGGCGAGACCGGCCGGAAGGTGCCGCTGCCCTGCAGCAGCATCGGGAACGGGGCGTGCCCGGCGGCCACCGCGCGCAGATGGGTCTCCACCTCGGCGAGCCGGTCGAGCGGGATGCCGGTCGGCGGCAGCAGCGTGACGTGGGTCGGTATCGAGCGGGCCAGCGGGTCGCCGTGCCCGGCCCGGGCGTCCTGGATCGCGGAACCGTACGGCTCCGGGACGTGTATGGACACGCCGATGGTGACGGCCTCGGGGAGGCCGTCACCGACGGGGGCGGGCACGGCGGTCGACATCAGCGCTTCGGAGCCAGGAAGCCGATGCGGTCGTACACGGTGGCCAGCGTCTCGGCGGCGACCGAGCGGGCCTTCTCCGCGCCCAGACCGAGCACCCGGTCCAGCTCGGCCGGGTCGTCCAGGTAGGCCTGGGTGCGCTGCTGGAACGGGCCGACCCAGTCGGTGAACAGCTCGGCCAGCTCGGTCTTCAGCGCGCCGTACATCTTGCCGTCGAAGTGCTCGACCAGCTGCTCGATCGACCGGCCGCTGAGCGCGGAGTGGATCCGCAGCAGGTTGGAGACGCCGGCCTTGTTCTCCTCGTCGTAGGAGACCACGGTGCCGGTGTCGGTGACGGCGCTCTTGAACTTCTTGGCGCTGACCTTGGGCTCGTCCAGCAGGTTCACCAGGCCCTTGGGCGAGGAGGCCGACTTGCTCATCTTCGCGGTCGGGTCCTGCAGGTCCAGGATCTTGGCCGTCTCCTTGAGGATGTACGGCTTCGGCACGGTGAAGGTGGGCTCGTAGCGGGTGTTGAAGCGCTCCGCGAGGTCGCGGGTGAGCTCCAGGTGCTGGCGCTGGTCCTCGCCGACCGGGACGGCGTCGGCCTGGTAGAGCAGGATGTCGGCGATCTGCAGGATCGGGTAGGTGAACAGGCCGACCGAGGTGCGGTCGTTGCCCTGCTTGGCGGACTTGTCCTTGAACTGGGTCATCCGGGCGGCCTCGCCGAAGCCCGTCATGCAGTTCATGATCCAGGCCAGCTGGGCGTGCTCGGGCACGTGCGACTGGACGAAGAGGGTGCAGCGCTCCGGGTCCAGGCCCGCGCCGAGCAGCTGGGCGGCGGAGATCCGGGTGTTCGCCCGGAGGACGGCCGGGTCCTGCTCGACGGTGATCGCGTGCAGGTCGACCACCATGTAGAAGGCGTCGTTGGCCTCCTGCAGGTCCACCCACTGGCGCACCGCACCGAGGTAGTTGCCGAGGTGGAACGAGCCCGAGGTGGGCTGGATGCCGGAGAGCACCCGGGGACGGTCCTTCGTCGGACCGGTGACCGCTGCGTTGACCATGAGCGCCATTCTTCCAGCTTCACCGACCGCTCAGGAAACCTCAGCCCCTGGAGGTTCCGACAGTGTGACGGCACTCACCCGGATCCGTTCGATCCGGCGGCCGTCCAGCTTGGCCACCGCGAGCCGCAGGCCGTCCTCGGTGGCCACCTGGTCACCGGTGCTGGGCAGCTTGCCCAGCTCGCTGACCAGGTATCCGGCCACCGTCTCGTACGGCCCCTCCGGCAGGGTGACGCCGGTCTCCTCGGCGAAGTCGGCCAGGTTGAGCAGCCCGTCGAGCTCCATCCCGCCGCCGGCCAGCCGCCGGGTCGCGGTGGTGTCCTGGGCGTCGTACTCGTCCCGGATCTCCCCGATCAGCTCCTCGACCAGGTCCTCCAGGGTGACGATGCCCGCGGTGCCGCCGTACTCGTCCACCACGATGGCCAGGTGGTGGCCCTCCCGGCGCATCTCGCCCATCGCCGCCAGCACCCGTTTGGTGGCCGGCAGCAGCTTCACCGGCCGGGTCAGCTCGCGGACCCGGCGGGCGTGCTCGCCGCGCGCCCCGTACAGGTCGCGGACGTGCACGAAGCCCGCCACCGAGTCGTAGGAGCCCTCCACCACGGGGTAGCGGGAGTGCGGCGAGCGGCTGGTCTCGGCGCGCACCTCGGCCAGCGGGCGGTCGGCGTCCAGGAAGGTGACCTCGGTCCTGGGGACCATCACCTCGCGCAGCTGCCGCTCCCCCGCCGAGAACACGTCGGCGATCAACTCTCGCTCGTCGTGGCCGAGTTCGGTGTTGGCGGCGACCAGGCCGCGGAGCTCCGCGGAACTGATCGCGGGCTCCTCGCGGAGTCCCCTGGCGTAGCCGAGCAGGCGGCTCAGCGGGCGGAGCAGTTCGGCCGACGCGGCGGTGAGCAGCAGGAGCAGGGCGAGGGTCACGGGGGGTCAGTGTACGGCGACGGCCGGGCCGCCCCTGTCGGGGCGACCCGGCCGTTCGGGTGAGCCGGGGCTCAGGATCGGGCTCAGATGAGGCCGAGCTCCTTGACCGCGTCGCGCTCCTCGACCAGCTCGCCGACCGAGGCGTCGATCCGGGCGCGGGAGAAGTCGGAGATCTCCAGACCCTGGACGATCTCGAACTTGCCGTCCTTGGTGGTGACCGGGAAGGAGGAGATGATGCCCTCCTCGACGCCGTACGAGCCGTCGGAGACGATGCCCATCGAGGTCCAGTCGCCCTCGGCGGTGCCGTTCACCCAGGTGTACACGTGGTCGATGGCGGCGTTCGCGGCCGAGGCGGCCGAGGAGGCGCCACGGGCCTCGATGATCGCCGCGCCGCGCTTGGCGACGGTCGGGATGAAGGTGTCGGCCAGCCACTTCTCGTCGTTGACGGCCTCGGCGGCGTTCTTGCCGTTGACCAGCGCGTGGAAGATGTCCGGGTACTGGGTGGCCGAGTGGTTGCCCCAGATGGTGAGCCGCTGGATGTCGTTGACGGTGACACCGAGCTTCTTGGCGAGCTGGGCGACCGCGCGGTTGTGGTCCAGGCGGGTCATCGCGGTGAAGCGCTCGGCCGGCACGTCCGGGGCGTTGCGCTGGGCGATCAGGGCGTTGGTGTTGGCCGGGTTGCCGACCACCAGGACCTTGATGTCGTCCGCGGCGTTGTCGTTGATGGCCTTGCCCTGCGGGCCGAAGATGCCACCGTTGGCCTGCAGCAGGTCACCGCGCTCCATGCCCGCGGTACGCGGACGGGCGCCGACCAGCAGGGCCACGTTGGCGCCGTCGAAGGCGGTGGCCGGGCTGTCGGTGATGGTGATGTCGCGCAGCAGCGGGAAGGCGCAGTCGTCCAGCTCCATCGCGGTGCCCTCGGCGGCCTTGAGACCCTGCGGGATCTCCAGGAGGCGCAGGTTCACCGGCACGTCCGCGCCGAGCAGGTGGCCCGAGGCGATGCGGAACAGCAGCGCGTAGCCGATCTGGCCGGCCGCGCCGGTGACGGTGACGTTGACGGGGGTGCGAGTCATTTTCTGTCTACTCCAGCGATCGCCAGCCACGCCCCACGCGCGCCCGACGCGCTGGAGCCGAGGACGGTCTCTCGACATCGAGAGATCCGGCGTCAGGTTATCGCAAGCCCGCCGCCGGGGATGCCCACGGCACTGGCTGATACGTCACAACGGCCCCCGCCCGGGTGCGGACGAGGGCCGTTCGTGGGAGTTCGACCGCGAGCGTCAGCGCCGCTGACGGCCGATGAACTGCCCGATGTTGTCCAGCACCGAGAACCGCAGCCACGGATCCGGCTGGGCGATCAGGGTGAGCAGCACGATCGCCCCGCCGAGAAAGGTCAGCACCGTCACGTCGGTGAAGCGGCTGCGCACCGCCAGCATGCCGACCTCGGGCAGCACCAGCCGGAGCACCGCCCCGATCAGCACCGCCCCGCCGACGGTCAGCAGGCCGTACTTGAAGTCACCGAACCAGGTGATGCCGAGCCCGGTCGCGACCAGGGCCAGCACCATCGTTATCGGCCACTGCCGGGCCGGCAGCGGGTGGCTGCGGTCCAGCGCCGCCGCCGAACCCTCCGGCGGCAGCGTGCCGGTGGTCTTCACCGGCCGTCGGCGTGACTTGGCCGCCATCGGCGTCAGCCGTTGGCGCGGCGCTCGGCCGCCACCACGATGTTGTTGAGCAGCATCGCGCGGGTCATCGGGCCGACGCCGCCGGGATTCGGGGAGATCCAGCCGGCCACCTCGGCGACCGCGGGCTCCACGTCGCCCATGATCTTGCCCTCGCCGTCCCGGCTGACGCCGACGTCCAGCACGGCCGCGCCGGGCTTGACGTCCTGAGCCTTGATCAGGTGCCCGACACCGGCGGCGGCCACGATGATGTCGGCCTGGCGCAGGTGCTTGGCCAGGTCCACGGTGCCGGTGTGACAGAGCGTCACGGTGGCGTTCTCGGACCGCCGGGTCAGCAGCAGGCCGATCGAACGGCCGACGGTCACGCCGCGGCCGACCACCACGACCTCGGCGCCATCCAGCTTGACCTCGTGCCGGCGGAGCAGCTCGACGATGCCGTACGGGGTGCAGGGCAGCGGGCCCTCGATGCCGAGCGTGAGCCGGCCGAGCGAGGTGGGGTGCAGGCCGTCGGCGTCCTTGTCCGGGTCCATCAGCTCCAGGACGGGGTTCTGGTCCAGGCCCTTGGGCAGCGGGAGCTG
The DNA here is from genome assembly GCF_054049135.1 of Kitasatospora sp. P5_F3. NCBI lineage: Bacteria > Bacillati > Actinomycetota > Actinomycetes > Kitasatosporales > Streptomycetaceae > Kitasatospora > Kitasatospora sp. P5_F3. The sequence goes on from NZ_JBFUMY010000007.1 coordinate 110,591, forward strand.
GACGATGTAGCCGGTGCAGGTCGGGTCGGCGTTGAGCTCGCGGACGACGTCCTCGACCTGCTGCTGGGTGGCGGTGGCCGGGAGCTCGCGCTGGATCGAGGCGATCCCGACCTCGGCGCAGTCCTTGTGCTTGCCGTTGACGTACCAGCGGCTGCCCGGGTCGTCGCCGACCAGGACGGTGCCGAGGCCGGGGACGATGCCCCGCTCCTTGAGGGCCGCCACGCGGACGGCGAGTTCGGACTTGATCGCGGCCGCGGTGGCCTTGCCATCGAGAATCTGGGCAGTCATGGCGCCATTGTCCCGGATCGCGGCCCGTGCTCGGCACGTGCCGTCCGGGTTGCGGTTGCGCCACAGTTCCGCCCGGGTACCGATCGCCGCTGGACAGCCCCGGGGGCGCCCGCCCACGATATGACCGGCACGACCATGCTCCGACGGCCGGTGACGGCCCGTCGGAGCGGCACGGGGGAGACAGCACAGCTCGGGGGGACCGAAGAACAGTGAGCAATCCGTACCAACAGCAGCCGCCCGATCCGTACGGGTACGGGCCGCCGCAGCAGCCGTACGCCGCGCCGCAGTACCCGCAGCCGATGCCTCAGCAGCCCGGCTACGGCTACCCGCAGCCGCCGGTACCGGCGCCCGCGCCCGTGCCGAACAACCTGGCCGTCGCCGCCATGGTGCTGGGCTTCCTGAGCATCCTGATCTGCTTCTACGGGGCGCTGCTCGGCCCGGTCGGGCTGGGCCTGGGCATCGCGGGCCTGAACAGGGCCCGGCAGACCGGGACCGGCCGCAGCCAGGCGATCGGCGGCATGGTGCTCTCCGTCCTCGGGATCCTGATCGGCATCGCCGGTGTGGTCTTCTACTCGACCGTCGCCGACCTCTCCGAGAACTACGGATCGTGAACCACCAGTTGACGGCTCGCTGGACGAGCACGGCCGGTACCCCGCTGGGCGGTGCGCTGCGGACTGCGCTGCGCGGGGCCGGTGCGGCGGCGGCCGCGCTGACGGTCGCCGCGCTGCACGACGTGCACGACCCCGGCGCGCTCTGCCCGCTGCGCCGGTTCACCGGCATCCCCTGCCCCGGCTGCGGGAGCACCACGGTCTTCATCGAGGCCGGCCACGGCGCCTTCGGCGCCGCGCTGCTGGCCAACCCGGTGACGGTGGTGGTCGGGCTCGGTCTGCTGGTCGCGCCGCTCGGCCCGGGGCGCTGGTGGTGGCAACTCCCCAACCTCCACCGGAATGTCCTGATCGGTACCGCTTTAACAGCGTCCTGGCTCTGGCAGTTGCACCGCTTCGGCGTCGTACTGCCCTGAGCCTGACGCTTTCTGACGGTAACTGACCTTCGCGGTGTCACCGCGTTCCGCTAATGTCCCACCCGGTCGGCAACTCAACTGCCTGTCCGTCCCAGGGTCTTCCTGTCCCGTCCCGCACCTCACCATCCTGCCCGGAGGCACTGATGAGCTACCCGCCCGACCCGAACAACCCGTACAACAAGCCGCCGCAGCCCCCGCAGCAGCCGCAGCAGCCCGGTTACGGCTACCCGCAGCAGGGCCCCCCGCAGGGCGCGCCCGGCTACGGCTACCCGCAGCAGCCCCCGCAGCAGCAGGGCTACCCCCAGCAGCCCCCGCAGCAGGGCTACGGCATCCCGCCGCAGCAGGGCTACGGCCAGCCCGGCGGCTACCCCAACGCCGGTCAGGTGCAGAACTTCTACGCGAGCTGGGGCTCCCGGGTCGCCGCCTCCCTGGTCGACGGCCTGATCATCGGCATCCCGGCGGGCATCCTCTACGGCCTCGCCTTCGCGATCGGCTACGAGGCCCCGGTATGCAGCACCGGCCGTTACAGCTCGGTCTGCACCGGCGGCGGCTTCACCGGCGCCGGCCTGGCGGTCGCGGGCATCGGCTGGCTGATCGCGGTCATCGGCGGCTTCTGGCTGCTCTACCAGGTCGGCACCACCGGCCAGACCCCCGGCCGCAAGATGGTCAACATCCGGGTGGTCCGGGAGGCCGACGGCCAGCCGCTCGGCTTCGGCATGGCCTTCGTCCGCCAGCTCTGCCACATCGTGGACGAGATCTGCTGCATCGGCTTCCTGTGGCCGCTCTGGGACGCCAAGAAGCAGACTTTCGCGGACAAGATCGTCGGCACCGTGGTCGTCAAGTCCAACTGACCGCACGGCAGATGCCCCGCACGCCCTCGACGGGCGTGCGGGGCGTGCGGGGCATCTGCCGTTCCCGGGTCAGTGGAAGAAGTGCCGCGTCCCGGTCAGGTACATCGTCACGCCGGCCGCCTTCGCCGCCGCGATCACCTCGTCGTCGCGGACCGAACCGCCCGGCTGCACCACGGCCTTGACGCCGCCGTCGAGCAGCACCTGCAGACCGTCCGGGAACGGGAAGAACGCGTCCGAGGCGGCGTACGAGCCCTGGGCCCGCTCGCCGGCCCGCTCGACCGCGAGCTTGGCCGAGTCGACCCGGTTGACCTGGCCCATCCCGACGCCGACCGAGGCGCTGCCCTTGGCCAGCAGGATCGCGTTGGACTTGACGGCCCGGCAGGCCCGCCAGGCGAAGGCCAGCTCGGCCAGCTCGTCGGCGGAGAGCGCGTCGCCGGTGGCCAGCGTCCAGCCCGACGGGTCGTCACCGGCCGCGTCGATCCGGTCCACCTGCTGGAGCAGCGCGCCACCGGAGATCGGGCGGACCTCGACCCGGTTGGCCGGGGCCTCGGCGGCGCGCAGCACCCGGATGTTCTTCTTCCGGGCCAGCACCTCGACCGCGCCGTCCTCGTACGCCGGGGCCACCACGACCTCGGTGAAGATCTCGGCGATCTGCTCGGCCAGCTCGACGGTGACCGCACGGTTCACCGCGATCACACCGCCGAACGCGGAGAGCGGGTCACAGGCGTGCGCCTTGCGGTGCGCCTCGGCGACGTCCGCACCGGTGGCGATGCCGCACGGGTTGGCGTGCTTGATGATCGCGACGGCCGGCTCGGCGTGGTCGTACGCGGCCCGGCGGGCGGCGTCGGTGTCCACGTAGTTGTTGTACGACATCTCCTTGCCGTGCAGCTGCTCGGCGCCCGCCAGGCCGCCGGTGCCGTCGGTGTAGAGCGCCGCGCCCTGGTGCGGGTTCTCGCCGTAGCGGAGCACGTTCTGGCGCTCGTAGGCGGAGCCGAGGAAGGCCGGGAACGCCTCGGTGTTCTCGGTGTAGCCGGAGCCCTCGAACCAGGAGGCGACCGCCACGTCGTAGGCGGCGGTGTGGGCGAAGGCCGCACCGGCCAGCCGCTTACGGGTGAGCAGGTCGAAGCCGCCGCCCTGAACCGCCGTCAGCACGTCCGCGTAGCGGGCCGGGTCGACCACGACGGCGACCGAGGGGTGGTTCTTGGCCGCCGCACGGACCATCGACGGACCGCCGATGTCGATCTGCTCGACGCACTCGTCGGGGGTGGCGCCGGAGGCGACCGTGGCGGTGAACGGGTAGAGGTTCACCACCACCAGGTCGAAGGGCTCGATCTCCAGCTCGGCCAGCTGCGCACGGTGCGAGTCGAGGCGCAGGTCGGCGAGCACACCGGCGTGCACGCGGGGGTGCAGCGTCTTCACGCGCCCGTCCAGGCACTCCGGGAAGCCCGTCAGCTCGGAGACCTCGGTGACCGGGACGCCCGCGGCGGCGATCCGGCCGGCCGTCGACCCGGTGGAGACGATGGTGACCCCGGCGGCGTGCAGGCCCTGGGCCAGCTCCTCCAGACCGCTCTTGTCGTACACGCTGATCAGCGCGCGGCGGATCGGGCGGATGTTCTCCGAGACGGGGGGCGTGGTGGAGCTGGCACTCATGCCGGAATCCATACCTTTCGGTCCTCGATACGGTGACCCTCGCGAGCCAGTCGGCCCACGACGTCGACGAGCAACTGACGCTCGACAGTCTTGATGCGCTCGTGCAGCGCGGCACCGCCGTCGGCGTGGTCGGTCTCCTCGACCGGCACCACACCCTGCGCGATGATCGGCCCGGTGTCCACGCCGCCGTCCACCAGATGGACGGTGCAGCCGGTCACCTTCACCCCGTACGCCAGCGCGTCGGCCACGCCGTGCGCGCCGGGGAAGGCGGGCAGCAGCGCGGGGTGGGTGTTGACGATCCGTCCGGCGAACGCGGCGATGAACTCCGGGCCGAGGATCTTCATGAACCCGGCGGTGATCACCAGGTCAGGCCGGTACCCGGCGACCGAGGCGGTCAGCGCGGTGTCCCAGGCGGAGCGGTCGGCGTGGTCCTTGATCCGGTGCACGAAGACCGGCAGGCCGGCCTGTCCGGCCCGCTCCAGCCCGGCGATGCCGTCCCGGTCCGCACCGACCGCGACGATCTCGGCCCCGAAGGCCGGGTCGGCGACGGCGTCGATCAGCGCCTGCAGGTTGGTGCCAGAACCGGAGACCAGCACCACCAGCCGGGCCGGGCCCGGGGTGCGCGGCGGGAAAGTCTGACTACGGGCGGACTGGGCGGAAACAGCGGCCACTGCGCGATTCTCCGTACGTCGTTGCGCCCGCTGGTACATCCACCGTCGGTGGGGCCACTACGGGCGGCGCCAGGTCGCGTCGGGAGGCGGCGGGGCTGCTCCGAACTGCTGACCGTCACCACGATAACGGCTGGTCGGAGGCCTCCTGTAACCCGACAGCAACGCTACGCGCGTAGTTGAGGCGTGGGCCACACCCGGGGCTGCGGTCCGGGTCGGAAGCGGCATCCGGAACCGCCCCGGAACGCCACGCGATCCGGGTTCGCGATACCCGTGTGAATCTCGTACACCCCTGCGGGATCATTGAGCGAGCCCGACCACACGACGAAGGATTGGCTGACCGATGAGCAGCGGCGACAACACCGGCGAGCGCAACCCCTTCGCGCCGCCGCCGGCGGATGCCCCCGACCAGCCCTGGCAGCCGCGCGCCCCGCAGCCGCCGCACGGCTCCTCCGACGGCTCCTCCGCCGGGTCCGGTGATTCCGGTGACTCCGGCGACGGGTCGTCGGAGCAGGACGACCGCCCGCAGGTGCCGCCGCCGCACCCGTGGAGCCCCGGCTACCAGGGCGGGTGGTCGCCCCAGCAGCCGCCCGCCGCACCGAAGTTCGACCCGAACGACCCGGTCCAGCGGCGCTCCCGGTACGCGCTGAGCGCGGGCATGGGCAGCCTGTTCTGCGTCGTGCTCGGCGCGCCGTACGTGGCGCTGCTGCTCGGCGCGCTGGCCGTGTACTGGGGCATCGGTGCGCTGCGCGCGCCCCGTTCGAAGTCCACCGAGGGCACCCCCGCCCAGCACGGCCCGCAGCCGGTCCGGCCGCAGACCCCGGCCGCGATCGGCGGGCTGGTCACGGGTGGGGTGACCATCCTGTTCGTGTTGGCCTCGCTCGGCGTCACGCTGTACTACCAGGACTACGTGAGCTGCGTCAGCGAGGCGCTCACCACCCAGGCCCGGGACAGCTGCGACAACCTGGCCCCGGACTTCCTGGTCAACCTGTACAACCAGAACCGCTGACCGAGGTCTCCGCTCAGGTATCCGTCCGCCGGGGTGGCAGGTGGTCGGCCGCCCAGGTCAGGCCCTGCCCGGCGGCCCGCCGGGCCCGGCAGAACTGACGGCCGGTCAGGTCGATCCACCAGGCCGGCGGGGCCACCCACCAGCGGGCCAGCAGCGCGCCGGGCACGGTGACCAGGGCCAGCCAGGCCGCCGCCATCGGGGCGACCAGCCACGGCACCGGGCCCAGCTCCGCCATCCTGGCATCGGCCAGTGCGCCGCCCGCGAGCCAGGCGCAGGCTCCCGCGCCGAGCCCGGCCAGCAGTGAACTGCCCACGGCCGACGCAGCGATGGCCACCGGATGCCAGCGGGCCTCCGCCGCCGCCCGGCCGAGCAGCAGTGCCGGGACCAGCCCGGCCAGCAGAGGCAGCGCGCAGACCACCGGCCACCAGGGCGCCCCGCCGGTCTCCGGGAGCAGGGCGAAGAGCGGGAAGTCCGGCACCGGCCCGACCCGGGCACCGGTCGGCGCCACCACCGTCCCGCTGCCCACGGCGAAGCCGGGGCCGAGCGCGTACGAGGCCGCCCAGAGCACGGCGTTGGGCACCAGCAGCAAGCAGGCCAGGGTCAGCCCGCCGACGGTGGAGGGCCCGCCACCGTACCCGGCTGCCGACCGGCCGGCCGCTCCCAGGCCGAGCAGCACGGTCACGGCCAGCACCACGCCGCCCGCTGCCAGCAGTCCGAAGCCGCCTGCGGCGGCGGCCCGGCCGGTCACCGGACCGCCCCCGGTCGGCCTGGCCCAGCCGGGCACCCGGGCCCAGCCAGGCGTACGGGCCCATGCGGGTGCCCGGGCCCAGTCCGGTGCCCGGTCCAGCCACCGTCCGGGCCGTGCCGACCACCCGCCGACCGCCGACCAGAGCCCCGCCCCGACCGAACCGGCCACCAGCACCGCGACCGCCACCAGGTCGAGCAGCGGGACGGCCCGCAGCGCACCCGCGCCGGAGCACTCGGCGACCGCGCCCAGCGCGACCGACAGGTACCCGGCGCACACCGCCAACGGCGCGCGCCAGTGCAGGCGTTCGCGCCCGCCGAGGCGCCGGCCGGTGCGGACCAGCAGCACGACGGTGAACAGCGTGAGCAGCAGCGGGGTCAGCGTCAGCGGGGCCTGGGCCACCCCCCTGGTCAGCGGGGCGCCGTGGCCGAGCAGCCAGAGCGCACAGGCCAGCCGCCCGGCACCGGCGGCGGTGTCGTCCGCGTACGGGGTGAGCACCCAGAGGGCGAGTACGGGGACGGCCACCACCGCCAGGGTGAGCAGCGCTGCCCGGACACCGGTGAGCAGGTCGGCGAGGAACGGGCGGACTCCCAGTTCGCCCGGCAGGCCCAGGATCGGACGGCCCATCAGCTGAGTCATGGGCCTCATGCTCCCAAGATCACCCGTTATGCCCCGTGAAGAGGCGAAGCTCCGCCGTGTCCCGGATTATCTGTTTATGTGTCTACTTTCAGCCCGCCTGCCCCGGGCGGTGCGGTGACCTCACCTTCACCTGCACCCGCACGCCCGCACGCCGATCCCACCCAACTGCTGCGGCTGCTGACACCTCGTGAGACCCAGGCCCTCGCCCTGTTGGCGACCGGCCTGGACACCCGGGCGATCGCCGAACAGCTCGGCATCTCCCCCGGCACCGCCCGCACCCACCTGCACCGGGCGATGCGCAAGCTCGGCGTACGCACCCGCGAGGAGGCCACCGCCCTCGCCGGCCGGCTCTCCGCCGCCCCGGTCACCCACCCGGCGCCCGCTGCCGTAGCGGCCGGGCCGCTCCCGGTGACCGAGCCCCGCCCCGCGAGCTTCGAGGAACTCTGTTCACTCACCCACACCCGGCTGGTGCAGCAGACCTTCCTGCTCACCGCCTGCCGTCACCGTGCCGTGCACGCGGTGCACCTGGCCCTGTCGGCCGCCGGGCGCCGCTGGGCCGAGGTGTCCGGGCTGCCGGACCCGGAGGGCTGGGTCCGGGAGTACGCCTTCGAGACCGCCCAGGCGGTCTGGCACCGGGGCGGGCCCCGCCGGGCGCACCTGCTCAGGCTGCCGCACCGTCAGATCCGGGTGCACCCGCCGTCCGACCCTCCACCGCGCCCCGACCTGCCGCCGCGTCCCGACCAGGGCCGGCTGACACCGCGCGACCGTGATCTGCTCAAGGCCCTCAAGCGGCTGACCCGGCCGCAGCGCCGAGCGCTGGTGCTGCACGACGCACTCGGGCTGCCCGCCGTCCGGGTGGCCGCCGAGGTGCAGTCCAGCACCGCCGCCGCGACCGGACGCGTCCTCAGCGCCCGGGCCGCACTGGCCCGGACGGTCCCCGCCCTGGTAGGCCCGGACCCGGCTGATCCGGAGTTCGGCCCCCGCCTGGGCGCCCTGCTGCACCAGGCCGCGGTACGCGGCTGCCCCTCGCCCCGACCGCCCTCCGCGCGACTGCTCAAGGCCCGGGGCCGGACCCGGGCTGGTCTGGCCACCGCGGCCGCCGGAGCGGTCACCCTGGCGATGGCGGCCGCGATCGTGGCGACGCTGACCGGCAACGGTCCGTCAGAACTGTTCCGCCCTGCCGAGCTGGGCCCCGGCCAGGTCTGCTCGACCGCCACCAGCGGCAGCGCGGGGCCGGCTATCCCGAGCCCCGGCGGTGGGGCCTGGCCGGGGCTGCGCAGTCACTGGTGCGGCCCGACCCCTGGGCAGCCCATACCTCGCGGCCCCGCTCCGGCTGCCGCTCCTGCCACTGCTCCGACCGCTGCCCCGACGACGGCTGCGGCTGCCGCTGCCGCTGCACGGCCGACCGGCCAGGGGCTCCGGCCGGTGGCCACGCCGCCCGCTGCGCCGCCACTGCCATCGCTGCCGGTCACCGTCCCGCCCGTGCCCTGCCCCACTCTGCGGCTCTGCCCGGGTACGCCGGGTACGCCGGGTACGGCCGTCGCGCTCCGAACGGAGCTGCCGGTCCGCTGAGCCCGGCGACCCGGACCAGGAACGCCAGGAGTGCTCCGGGCCGAGCCGCCTGACGGAACGCCGGAGGCCCCMCACCCGAGATCGGGTGGGGGGCCTCCGTGGCGAATGCCGAGCCTTACTTGGCGATCAGCTCACGGGCCAGGCGAGCGGTCTCGGACGGCGTCTTGCCGACCTTGACACCGGCGGCCTCAAGGGCCTCCTTCTTCGCCTGGGCGGTGCCCGAGGAGCCCGAGACGATGGCGCCGGCGTGGCCCATGGTCTTGCCCTCCGGGGCGGTGAAGCCCGCGACGTAGCCGACGACCGGCTTGGTGACGTGCTCGGCGATGTAGGCCGCCGCACGCTCCTCGGCGTCGCCGCCGATCTCGCCGATCATGACGATGATCTTGGTCTCCGGGTCCGCCTCGAACGCCGCGAGGGCGTCGATGTGCGTGGTGCCGATGACCGGGTCGCCGCCGATGCCCACGGCCGAGGAGAAGCCGAGGTCACGCAGCTCGTACATGAGCTGGTAGGTCAGGGTGCCCGACTTGGAGACCAGACCGATCGGACCGGTGGTGGTGATGTCCGCCGGGATGATGCCCGCGTTGGACTGTCCGGGCGAGATCAGGCCGGGGCAGTTCGGGCCGATGATCCGGGTCTTGTTGCCCTTGGCACCGGCGTACGCCCAGAAGGCGGCCGAGTCGTGGACCGGGACACCCTCGGTGATGACGACCGCGAGGCCGATCTCGGCGTCGATCGCCTCGACGACGGCGTCCTTGGTGAACTTCGGCGGCACGAAGATGACGGTGACATCGGCACCGGTCTTCTCGATCGCCTCGGCGACGGAGCCGAAGACGGGCACCTCGGTGCCGTCGACGTCAACCGTGGTGCCGGCCTTGCGCGGGTTCACGCCACCGACGATCTGGGTGCCCGAGGCGAGCATCCGGCGGGTGTGCTTCATACCCTCGGAGCCGGTCATGCCCTGGACGATGACCTTGCTGTCCTTCGTGAGGAAGATAGCCATGATGTAGTCCTCTTCCTTACTTGTTGGCCAGCTCGGCGGCGCGGGCAGCCGCACCGTCCATGGTGTCCACCTGCTGCACCAGCGGGTGGTTGGCGTCGGTCAGGATCTTGCGACCCAGCTCGGCGTTGTTGCCGTCGAGGCGGACGACCAGCGGCTTGGTGACCGCCTCGCCCTTCTCCTCGAGCAGCGCGAGCGCCTGCACGATGCCGTTGGCGACCGCGTCGCACGCGGTGATGCCGCCGAAGACGTTGACGAAGACCGACTTGACGTCGGGGTCGCCCAGGATGATCTCCAGGCCGTTCGCCATCACCTCGGCGGAGGCGCCGCCACCGATGTCGAGGAAGTTGGCGGGCTTGACGCCGCCGTGCTCCTCGCCGGCGTACGCGACCACGTCGAGGGTGCTCATGACGAGACCCGCGCCGTTGCCGATGATGCCGACCTCGCCGTCGAGCTTGACGTAGTTGAGGCCCTTGGCCTTCGCCGCCGCCTCGAGCGGGTTGGCGGCGGCCTTGTCCTCGAGCTCGGCGTGGTGCGGCTGACGGAACTCGGCGTTCTCGTCCAGCGAGACCTTGCCGTCGAGCGCGATGATCTTGCCGTCACCGGACTTGATCAGCGGGTTGACCTCGACGAGGAGCGCGTCCTCGGCGATGAAGACCTTCCAGAGCTTCACCAGCACGTCGGCGACCTGGTCGGCGATCTCGGCCGGGAACTTCGCCGCAGCGACGATCTCGGCGGCCTTCTCCGGGGTGCAGCCCTCGTTGGCGTCGACGGGGATCTTGGCGAGCGCGTCGGGGTTCTCCTCCGCGACGACCTCGATCTCCACGCCGCCCTCGACGCTGGCCATGGCCAGGAAGGTGCGGTTGGTGCGGTCCAGCAGGAAGGAGACGTAGTACTCCTCCTTGATGTCCGCGGTCTGAGCCAGCATCACCTTGTTGACGGTGTGGCCCTTGATGTCCATACCGAGGATCGCCTCGGCCTTGGCGACTGCGTCGGCCGGGTCGGCGGCGAGCTTGACGCCGCCGGCCTTGCCTCGGCCACCGACCTTCACCTGAGCCTTGACGACGGCGCGTCCGCCGAAACGCTCGGCGATGGCGCGAGCGGCTTCGGGGGTCTCGATGACGTCCCCGTCAAGCACGGGTACACCGTGCTTGGCGAAGAGGTCCCTCGCCTGGTACTCGAACAGGTCCACGTGTGTTCGTCCTTGTTCGTGGTCGCGGATTGTGTCTCTACGAGCGTGCCACGGCAGGATCTTCGCTGCGGGTCGTCGAGGCTGGGCGGGTACGCAGAGATACGGCCTTGCGGCCCACACAGCCACGGGCGCACACGTCAACCAACACGCGCGTCACGTCCGTGTGGCAGGTTATCCCCGGACGACGGGCGTGTTTCGCCCGGGGCCCGGTCGGCTTTGGTGAGAACCGTCACAACGGGTGCCTCCGGGCGCGCCGCCCGCCCAGCTCACCACCCGTACGCGGGCCCGGTGAGGCCGTCGGAAGGTCGGGCCCGGCCGTCGCACGTCCGGGTGAATCGGCCTCAACACTCCGTCAGCTCCCTGTCTGCTCCGCTCACCTGTCGTCAGCTCTCCGGGATCGGCAGCGGGCGGCGTTCGATCGCGGCGGCCATGATCTCCGGGAAGGCGTCCGGTGTGCAGGCGAAGGCGGGCGCCCCGAGCGCGGCCAGCGCGGCGGCGTGCGCGTGGTCGTAGGCCGGGGCTCCCTCGTCGGAGAGTGCGAGCAGCGCGACGAACTGAACGCCCGACGCCTTCATCGCGGCCACCCGCTTGAGCATCTCGTCCCGGATACCGCCCTCGTAGAGGTCGCTGATCAGCACCACCACGGTGTCGGCCGGCCGGGTGATCCGGGACTGGCAGTACGCCAGCGCCCGGTTGATGTCGGTGCCGCCGCCGAGCTGGGTGGCGAACAGCACGTCCACCGGATCGGTGAGCTGCTCGGTCAGGTCCACCACCGAGGTGTCGAAGACCACCAGCCGGGTGGACAGGCTCTTCATCGAGGCCAGCACCGCGCCGAACACCGCCGAGTGCACCACCGAGGGCGCCATCGAGCCCGACTGGTCGACGCAGAGGATCACCTCCTTCTTCACCGCGCGCTGCGCCCGGGCGTAGCCGACCAGCCGCTCGGGCACCACGGTGCGGTACTCGGGCAGGTAGTTGGTCAGGTTGGCCCGGATGGTGCGACCCCAGTCGATGTCCTGGTGGCGGGGGCGGTTGACCTTGGCACTGCGGTCGAGTGCGCCGCCGAGGGTGGTCCTGGTCCGGTCGGCGAGCCTGCGCTCCAGGTCGGCGACCACCTTGCCGACCACCGCCCGGGCGGTCTCCCTGGTGGTCTCGGGCAGAGCGTGCTTGAGCGAGAGCAGGGTGCCGACCAGGTGCACGTCCGGCTCGACGGCCTCCAGCATCTCCGGCTCCAGCAGCAGCCGCTCCAGCCCGAGGCGGGTGATCGCGTCCTGCTGCATCACCTGCACCACCGAGGTCGGGAAGTACTCCCGGATGTCGCCGAGCCAGCGGGCCACCTGCGGGGCGGAGCCGCCGAGACCGGCCGTCCTGGTCCCGCTGGACCGACCGCCGGGGCCTGCTGCCTCGGCGCCCCGGTAGAGCGCCGCGAGTGCGCCGTCCATCGCGGCGTCCCGGCCGGTGAGGGTGCAGCCGGTGCCGTCGGAGTCGCCACCGAGCACCAGGCGCCAGCGGCGGAGCCGGTCCTGCTCGGGGGTGTCGGGGCCGGGGGCGAACTGAGTGGTGGTCATCCGGCACTCCTGCGGTCGGTCTGACGGGGGATCCGGGCCACGGGGGTGGCAGGGGTACTGTCCGGGCTCAGCCCCAGCAGCAGGGTGAGCACCGGCAGGGCGGCGTCGGCGCGTTCGTCGTCCAGCTCGGCGGGCGGCGCGGCCGAGCTGGATCCGGCGGCGGTGCTGCCCAGGGCACCGGCCGCGACCCGCTCGCCGACGGTGCGGCGGACCCCGGCCTCCAGGGCGGCGAACGTGCGCCGCAGCAGCGGCAGGACGTCGGTGAACGCCTCGGCGGGCACCCCGCTCAGCCAGCGGTCGAGCAGGCCGAGCAGTGCCGGGTCGTGCAGCAGCAGTACGCCGCTGCCCGCCAGGAAGCCCTCCACCCAGCCCGCGGTGTCGGCCGGCTGATTGCCGTGCGAGAGAGCCAGGCCGAGCCGCTGCCCGGCCTCCTCGGAGTCGATCCGCCCACCGTCCAGCAGCAGCCGGGTGGCCCGGCCCCGGAGCAACCCGGGCACGCCGGCTCCTGCCTGCGCCGGGGGCTGACGCCGCGCCAGCGAGCGCAGCGTGGCCGCCCAGCGCTCGCCCAGCGAGTCGGCCGACGAGCCGGCGGGCGCCGCCGCCCGGGGCGGCTCGTCCGTCTCCAGCAGGCCGATCGCGGCGTGCACACTCTCCAGATGGCCGCGCAGGGCGGCCGCCTGCTCCGCGTCCAACCCGACGCAGGCGGGCGGGAGCCCGACGCAGATCCGGTCGGCGAGGCCCCGGGCGACACCCTCCAGGGCCGCGCTGTCGGTCCCTCGGACGTCGCCGTACCGCAGCGCCCGGACCAGTGCCGGGAGCGCCTCGGCGAGCTGGGCCACGTCGGTGTCGAGGGCGGCCCGGTCGGCGAGGGCCCGCATCACGGCGGGCAGAGCGGCCGGCAGCCCGGCCAGCAGGCAGTGCTCGACCAGCTCGGTGAGCTGTGGCAGGGCGGTCGCCCGGGCGGCCCGCTCGACCGCGCGGCCGGKGGCGGCCGCCTCGACCGTGGTGCCCCACTGGGCCGCCACCGCGATCCGGACCGCGAACTCCGGCTGCCAGCGCAGCCGCCAGCTCTCCCGGAAGGTGCCGGTCGAGTTGACGGTCGAGCGGGCCGGGCTGCCCCAGTCGATGCCGAGCAGCCGCAGCCGGTGCAGCAGCAGCGAGCGGGCGGTGTCGTTCTCCTTCCGGAGGTCGAGGTCGAGCTCGCGCGGATCCGGCTCGGGTCTGAGCCGCAGGCTGCGCTGAAGCCTGGTCAGATCCCGCTGGAGCGGCACCGTCGGCGCCGACTCCGGGACCTCGCCGAGCGCGTCGCCGACCACCAACCGGTCCTGCACCAGCGCGAGGGCCACCTCCGAGCCGTCGCACATCACGGACCGGACCGCGTCCAGCGTCTCGGCCAGCCCGGCCAGCGGGCGGCCGCGCATCGCGGCGAGCGTCTCGGCCAGCCGGACCGCCTCGATCACGTGTGCCGAGGAGACCGGGTGGTCCTCGGCCCGCAGCAGCTCGGCGACCCTGGTCATCCAGTGCGCCAGGGCCCGCGACCCGCCGCCCGAACTCCCGCCGCCCGAACTCCCCTCGCCCGAAGCACCGTTGGTGAACAGGTGGTGGTACCAGCCGGGCGAGTCGATGCCCGCGCCGTAGCCGGTGTGCTGGGAGAGCCTGCGGTGCGTCCAGGGCACCCAGGTGATCTCCGTCCGCACCTTCTTCGGCAGCTCGGCCAGCAGCGCCCGGTCGTGCGCCACGGTCGGCATGGTGCTCAGCGCCGGGACGTGCCAGGCACCGCAGACCACCGCGATCCGGACGTACTTGGCGCGCCGGGCGGCCCGGACCGCCTGGCGCATGTACGCCTCGCGCAGCTCGTCCCGGCGGCTGGTGGCGGCCCGCTCGCGCAGTGCCGTCATCGCCTCGGCGACGGCGGCGAACGGGGCCAGCGCGTCGGCCCCCGGGTCGGCGGACGGGGCGCGGTGCTCGACCACGTCCTCCCACCAGCTCTCGGAGTCGGCGTGACCGGCCGCAGCGGCCAGCTGCCCGATCGGATCGTGCGGCAACTCGCCATCGCCATCGGGGGCTTCGGGCGCCCGGCCATCGGGTGCGGAAGTGCCCCCCGGCACTTCATCGCCACCCACTCCGGGGAGAAGGCTGCGAACGGCCAGAACGCCGCCTGCGCCGGGTCGTCCACCGCGTGGGCCAGCAGGGCGACCGGCGGCACCATGCCGGGCTCGGCCGCCAGGCCGACCACGGCGTCCGCCTCGGGCGGGCCCTCGATCAGCACCACGTCCGGCCGCAGCCGCTCCAACGCGGCGGCCACCGCCCGGGCCGAACCCGGGCCGTGGTGCCGGATGCCCAGCAACGTCACCGCTGCGTCGCTCATACCGTGCTCCCCTCGAACGAGTCGTCTACTGCCTGTGGCTCAACCAGGCGTCGGTCAGCGGGAGTTCTCCCGGCTGGCGCGGTAGAAGTCCTTCCAGCCGTCCCGCTCGCGGAGCACGCCCTCGACGTACTCCTGCCAGATCACCCGGTCGGTGGCCGGGTCGCGCAGGACGGCACCCGCGACACCGGAGACCACGTCACTCGCCCGGAGCACGCCGTCGCCGAAGTGGGCGGCCAGGGCCAGACCGTTGGTAACCACCGATATCGCCTCGGCGGTGGAGAGCGTGCCGCTGGGCGTCTTCACCTTCGTCCGGCCGTCGGTGGTCACGCCGTCCCGCAGCTCGCGGAAGACGGTCACCACCCGGCGGATCTCCTCCGCGCCCTCGGGCAGCGCGGGCAGGTCGAGCGAGCGGCCGAGCTGGCCGACCCGGCGGGTGACGATGTCGACCTCCTCCTCCAGCGAGCCCGGCAGCGGCAGGACCACCGTGTTGAACCGGCGGCGCAGCGCGCTGGACAGCTCGTTGACCCCCCGGTCGCGGTCGTTCGCCGTGGCGATCAGGTTGAAGCCGCGCACCGCCTGGGTCTCCAGACCGAGCTCGGGGATCGGCAGGGTCTTCTCCGAGAGGATGGTGATCAGGCTGTCCTGCACGTCGGCCGGAATACGGGTCAGCTCCTCGACCCGGGCGATCTGGCCGTCCGCCATCGCCCGCATGATCGGGGACGGCACCAGGGCGGCCCGGCTGGGGCCGTTGGCCAGCAACTGGGCGTAGTTCCACCCGTACCTGACCGCCTCCTCGGGCGTCCCCGCGGTGCCCTGCACCAGCAGCGTCGAGTCACCGCTGACGGCGGCGGCGAGGTGCTCGGAGACCCAGGTCTTGGCGGTGCCGGGGACGCCGAGCAGGAGCAGCGCCCGGTCGGTGGCCAGCGTGGTGACGGCGACCTCGACGATCCGGCGCGGGCCGACGTACTTGGGCGTGATCACCGTGCCGTCGGGCAGCGTGCCGCCCAGCAGGTAGGTGGCGACCGCCCAGGGCGAGAGCAGCCAGCGCTCGGGGCGCGGCCGGTCGTCCTGCGCGGCGAGGGCGGCGAGCTCGGCGGCAAAGGCGTCCTCGGCGTGCTCGCGGAGCACCTCGCTGGTCTCGGGGGCACTCGTGCGAGTGGTCATCAGGGCTCCTTCGGATCGGCCGCGGGGCAGGCTCAAGGGCAGAGCTGTGGCAGGGAATGGAGAAGTCGGGGTGACTGGGCGCAGGCGTCTTACCAGTGAGGACAGGCTCCGGAATCGGACATCCGTTCCCGGGCTGCGAGAACAACCATGCACCTCGGGACTGACAATGCGAGCCCCAGGAGTGACAGATCATCAGTTCGAGTGAACGACCCGCTCGATTGTCAGTGCCCCCTCCTAGCGTCATCGGCATGGAGGAACGCTGGAGCACCGAACACGTCCTGTCCCTCGCCCCCGACCAGCCGTCCCGCAAGGCCGCGGGCAAGCTGTCCGCCGCCACCCCCTGGTCCGTGACCGGCCAGGGCGAGGGCGCACTCTGGGGCCTGTGCGCGGGCAGCGGGAGCACGCCGTACCGAACGGTCGTCGAGCTCACCACGCCCGCCTACAAGTGCAGTTGCCCCAGCCGGAAGTTCCCGTGCAAGCACGCGCTGGGCCTGTTGCTGCTCTGGAGCGGCAGCGAGGCGGTCCCCGCGGCCACCCCGCCCGACTGGGTCGCCGAGTGGCTGAACAGCCGTCAGCAGACCGCCACCCGCCGGGCCGCGGCCGCCACCGCGACCGCCCCGGCCGATCCGGTCGCTGCCGCCCGCCGGGCCGCCCGCCGCACCACCCGGATCGCGGCCGGCGCAGCCGAGCTGCGGCTCCGGCTAGCCGACCGGGTCCGGCACGGCCTGGCCGACGAACCGCCCGGCGACTGGGACGAGGTGGCGGCTCGGATGGTCGACGCCCAGGCACCCAGACTCGCCGCCCAGGTCCGGGAGTTGAGCCACCTGCCGAGCGAGCAGCGACTGGCCGAGTACGCACTGCTGCACCTGCTGGCGGGCGCGGTCGGCCGGGCCGACCAGCTGCCCGAGGAGCTCGCCGCCACCGTCCGCAACCGGGTCGGCGTCCCCGCCGACACCGCCGAGCTGCTGTCCGGGCCGACGGTCCGGGACCGCTGGCTGGTGCTCGGCTCCCGGGACACCGCCGACGACCGGCTGACCACCCGCCGGATCTGGCTCCGCGGCGCCAAGACCGGCCGCCCCGCCCTGCTGCTCGCCTTCGGCGGCCCGGGCCGGGCCCCCGAGCTCGCCCTCCCCGTCGGCCGGCTGCTGGAGGCCGAGCTCGCCTTCCACCCCGGCGTCCGCCCGTTGCGGGCCGTGCTCGGCACCCGGTACGGCGAGCCGGAGCCGGACGCCTCGGTGCCCGACGGAGTGACGGCTGGGGAGGCGGTGGCCGAGTACGGCCGGGCGGTCGCCGAAGACCCCTGGGTGGATTCCTGGCCGACCGTGCTCTCCGGCGTCGTCCCCGTCCTCGGCAGCGACGGCTGGCGCCTGACGGACGGTCGGCACAGCCTCCCCGTCCGCACCGGCAGCTGCCCCGAGCCCGCCCTCTGGCGCCTCGCCGCCGTCTCCGCGGGCCACCCCCTCACCGTCTTCGGCGAATCCGGCCACCGCGGCTTCGCCCCGATCACCGCCTGGCCCACCAACGGCCGGGCCACACCGCTCACTTAGGCACCCGGCCAAGTGGCACACGCCAGGGGCTCGGGGAACTGCGACGCCGGCCTCAGGAACGTGATCGCCGCGTGATTGGCCAGGCACTTTCGCTTGAACCCGCACGCCAGGCATCGCCATCCGCGCCCGGGGTTGACCACACCCACACCTTGACCTCGCCCCGTGGCCGGCGTCGCAGTTCCCCGAGCCCCTGACTTCCGAGCCGTGTGCCCTGACTACTACGGAGTCCTCGATGACCGTCACCGACGCCTGGCAGGAGCTGCACACCACCGCCCTGCTCGGCACCGACCGCCGCCCTCTGCCGCCCACCCCGACCGGCCCGGCCGCCGAGGTGGACCGGTCCGACCCGGCCACCGCGCTGCTCGATCTGGCCGCGCTGGAGACCGTCCGCCGCCGCGCCGGCGCCCGCCCGGAGCCGGCGGTCCAGCCGCCCGCCCCGGCCGCCGAAGACACCCGGCCTGAGCCCCCGTCAGCAGCCGTCCGTCGGCTGACCGTCCTGCTCGGCGGCCACCACACCGGCACCGCCAACCTGGGCGAGCTGCTCCCGCAGTGGCTCGCCGCCGCCCGCCGGTATGACTACCGGGCCCCGGCGGCGGCCGTCCCGGCGCTGCTGGACGCCGCCCGGGCGCGCAGCGAGCTGCGCCCCGACGTGGTGGCCCTCGCCGGTCCGCTCGGCCGCTGGCTCGCCGGGCAGAATCCGGACTGGAAGTACGTCCACCGCACCGCCACCGAGCAGCCGGCCGCCGAGCCCGACGAACAGCTCTGGCTGGAGGGCCTGTTCGCCGAGCGGGTCACCCTGATCTCCCGGCTGCGTCGGACCGAGCCGACCGCCGCGCTGGAGCTGCTGCGCGGCACCTGGTCCACCGAGCGCGCCGAGGACCGGCTGCTTTTCCTGGACGCCCTGCACGAAGGCCTGTCCCTCGCCGACGAGAGCTTCCTGGAGACGACCCTCACCGACCGGAGCAAGAACGTCCGGGCCACCGCCGCCGAGCTGCTCTCCACTCTCCCGGAATCGGCCCTGGCCGTCCGGATGGCGGAGCGCGCCCGGGCCGCCGTGCGCCTGGAGGAAGCAACCAGCCGACTGACCGTCAGCCCACCCCTGGAGTGCGACGCCGGAATGCAGCGGGACGGCATACCGCTCAAGTCGCCCACCGGCCGGGGGCAGCGGGCCTGGTGGTTCGGTGAGGTGATCGCCGCCGCGCCGCTCGCGCACTGGACGACGGAGACCGGGCTGACCCCGGAGCAGCTGCTCCGACTGCCCGTCAGCGACACCGACCCGGCCGGTCCTGACTGGGCCGAGGACCTGCACGAGGCCTGGGCCCGCGCGGCGGTCCGTCAGCAGCACGCCGGCTGGGCCCGCGCCCTGCTCGGTCCGGCTCCCCGGCGCACCGGCAACCTACCGGCACGTACGGCAGGTAAGCCCTCGCCGGGCGCACCGGCCCGGCTGCTCGCGGTCCTGCCGGAGTCCGAACGGGCCGCCTGGACGGCCGCGTTCATCCAGACCCACGGGCTCGGCGAGGCGTTCCAACTGCTCGGCGCCTGCGCCACGCCCTGGACCCCGCCGCTGAGCACCGCGGTGGTCGCGGCGCTGGAGCGGGCCGCCGCCTCGGGAGCGTACCCGTGGAGCCACAGCGGGGTGCTCGGCATGACCGAGCGCGCCCTTGCGCCCGAAACCGCACCCGCAGTCGCCGCCCTGGCCGCCGACGCGACGCCGAACTCGGCCTGGGCGGACACCCTGGCCCGGCTCGCCGAGACGCTCCGGTTCCGGGCCGTCATGCTCGCCGAACTGGCGGGCTGACCGACGACCGATCAGCTGGCGACGCGGAGGTTCGCCTCGACCCAGGCGACCACGTCGCGGGTCGGGGTGCCCGGGGTGAAGATGTCCGCGACCCCGATCCGCTTGAGCTCGATGATGTCGGCCTCCGGGATGATCCCGCCGCAGAAGACCTTGATGTCCGCCGCGTCCCGCTCCTTGAGCAGCTCGATCACCCGGGCGCAGAGCGTCATGTGAGCGCCCGACAGGATGGACAGGCCGATCCCGTCCGCGTCCTCCTGGATCGCGGTGTCGACGACCTGCTCGGGCGTCTGGTGCAGGCCGGTGTAAATGACCTCCATACCGGCGTCCCGCAGGGCGCGCGCAATCACCTTGGCGCCCCGGTCGTGACCGTCAAGCCCCGGCTTGGCGACGACCACACGGATCGGCCCTGACACACCCATGACTGCCTCCTGGACCACGTCGTCCCACCACCAGCGGCCGACCTGATCGGACGCACGTGGTTAACCACTGATAACGAATCTGAGGGGAGGTTAGCGCTCCCGGGGCCCGTTGGCGGATTCCCCTCCCCAGAGGAGGGGAAAATCACAACATCCACGGGCCCCGACACCCCCTCAGCCAGGCACGCCGAGCAGCTCCCGCATGACCTCCTCGAAGAGCCGGACCCGGGCGGTCGCCCCGTCCGCCCGCCAGTGCAGCCGCCACTCCAGCGGCTCGGCACCGTCGAGCCGCACGTACCCGACATCCGGCCGCGGGTGGTACCGGCGGACGTGCGCCCCCACCGGGAAGACCCCCTGCCCGGCCCCCACCAGCGTCAGTGCCTCCTGCAGGGACGTCTCGGCCGCCAGCAGCCGGAGCTCGCCGAGCTCCGCCACCGAGACCGACTCCCGCCCCGCCAGCCGGTGCCCACCCGGCACCGCCAGCAGCTGCGCCTCGGTCACCAGCACCGGCCCCGCCACCAGGCCCTCCACCGACGACGCCAGCGGCAGGCAGGTCAGCACCAGCTCCACCTCCCCCGTCAGCAGCCATGCCGCCGCGTCGCCGGGCTGCACCTCCCGGATCACCACTTCGCACTCGGGCTGCCGCTTCCTGCACAACTCGGCCGCATCGACCAGCAGTTGACCGCCCGGCGTCCCGGTGAAGCCGACCCGCAGCACCCCGCTGAAGCCCCGCCCCGCGTTGACCGCCCGCGCGAGCCCCGCCTCGATCAGGTCCCGGGCGGGCCGCAGATCCTGCTCCAACCGGAGCCCGATCGCGGTCAGTTCCACCCGCCGGCTGGTCCGCCGGAACAGCAGCGCCCCCACCCTGCGCTCCAGTGCGCCGATCGTCTGGCTCACCCGCGCCGTGGAGAGGTGCATCCGCTCGGCGGTGCGACCGAAGTGCAACTCCTCGGCCAGGGTCAGGAAGATCTCCAACTCGTGCCGTTCCAGCATGTCCCTCCCACCGTTAAGGGTGACTCAACGATCCTTGCGCAGAAGCGCGTTGATCGGCGCGGCGGCCCGCCTCAGAGTGGAACCACCACCGAGCAACAGGAGCCCCCGATGTACGTCACCACCGACCACGCCCTCGCCGCCACCGCCGAGGACCCGACCGCCCTGCTGCGCGAACTCCGCGACCGGACCGAGATCCTGGACGCGCTGCTCCGCTTCGGTCTCGGCCAGGATCTCCACGACAAGGACCTGTTCGCCTCCGCCTTCGCCCCCGACGCCGAACTCGACTTCCGCCCGGCCGCTGCAAAGTGGGGAGCCGAACCGCCGCTGATGACCGGACGCGAGGCCATCGTCGGCGACATCCTCGCCATGTTCGCCGACCGGGTGGTCACCACCCACGTGGTGACCAATCCCCGGATCACCGTGACCGGCGACACCGCCTCGCTGACCGCCCTGGTCGAGGCCCAGCACCTGCTGACCGCGGACCACGCCACCCACGCACTGCTCAAGAACCGCTACGCCGTCGACCTGGTCCGGGACGACGCCCGCTGGACCATCCGCCGCCTGCACATCGACAACGTCTGGTACACCGGCGACCCCAACGCGATCTTCGGCGGCTGAGCTCGCCCGTGGTCGCCACCACCGTGCCGAGCCCGAAGCTGTCGTGGGTGACCCGGTCGCCGACCGCCAGCGAGACGGCCTCCCGCTCGGTGACCCGCCGGGCCGACTGACCCCAGCCGGCCTTCGGCGAACTCGCCGCCCCCGCCGACTTCCTGGCACCCGAACCACCCGAACCACCCGAGCCGGACAAGCCACCCGAGGACGAGAACCGCGAGGCCGGCACCGCCGACGCCCCCGTACGCTTCCACTCCACCAGCTCGGCCGGGATCTCCTCCAGGAACCGCGAGGCCGGGTTGTACGAGGGCTGCCCCCACGCACTGCGCAGCACCGACCTGGTCAGGTACAGCCGCTCGCGCGCCCGGGTCAGCCCGACGTACGCGAGCCGCCGCTCCTCCTCCAGCTCCTTGACCTGGTTGAGCGCCCGCATGTGCGGGAAGATCCCGTCCTCCATGCCGGTCAGGAACACCACCGGGAACTCGAGCCCCTTCGCGGTGTGCAGCGTCATCATCGTGATAACCCCTGCCCCGTCCTCGTCGTCGGGGATCTGGTCCGAGTCCGCGACCAGCGCGACCCGCTCCAGGAAGTCCGCCAACGAGCCGACCGGCGGCGTCCCTTCGTCGTCACCCTCCGGCCGCTCGCCCGGGTCCTGCTCGTACTCCAGCGCCACCGAGGCAAGCTCCTGGAGGTTCTCCACCCGGGTCTCGTCCTGCGGGTCGGTCGACGCCTGAAGCTCCGCCAGATACCCGGTCTCCTCCAGCACCGCCTCCAGCACCGCCGCCGGACCTGCCCCGGATTCGACGATCTGCCGCAGCCCGGCCATCATCTCGTTGAACTTGCGCACCGCGTTGGCCGACCGGGCGGCCATCCCGTACGCCTCGTCCACCCGCACCAGCGCCTGCGAGAAGCTGATCCGCTCACGCTGCGAGAGCGCGTCGATCATCGCCTCCGCGCGGTCGCCGATCCCGCGCTTGGGCACGTTCAGAATCCGCCGCAGCGGCACGGTGTCCTCGGGGTTCGACAGCACCCGCAGGTACGCGAGCACGTCCCGGACCTCCTTGCGCTCGTAGAAGCGCACCCCGCCGACCACCTTGTACGGCAGGCCGACCCGGATGAACACCTCCTCGAACACCCGGGACTGCGCGTTCGTCCGGTAGAAGATCGCCACGTCACCGGGCCGGGCGTGCCCGGCATCCGTCAGCCGGTCGATCTCGTCGGCGATGAACTGCGCCTCGCCGTGCTCGTCGTCCGCGACGTAGCCGATCACCTTCTCGCCGTGGTCACCGGCCGTCCAGAGCTTCTTCTCCCGGCGCCCGGTGTTGCGCTCGATCACCGAGTTCGCGGCGCTCAGAATCGTCTGCGTGGAGCGGTAGTTCTGCTCCAGCAGGATGGTGGTCGCGTTCGGGTAGTCCTCCTCGAACTGGAGGATGTTCCGGATCGTCGCGCCACGGAAGGCGTAGATCGACTGGTCCGCGTCACCCACCACGCACAGCTCGGCCGGCGGCACCTCGGACAGCCGGCCGGCCGCCGGGTTCACGAAGTCCCCGTCCACCGTCCGCTTCGGCTTCGCGGCCACCGCGCCACCGCTCAACTCCCGGACCAGCATGTACTGGGCGTGGTTGGTGTCCTGGTACTCGTCGACCAGGATGTGCCGGAACCGCCGCCGGTAGTGCTCGGCCACGTCCGGGAAGGCCTGGAGCAGGTTCACCGTGGTCATGATGATGTCGTCGAAGTCCAGCGCGTTGGCTTCCCTCAACCGCCGCTGGTAGAGGTGGTACGCCTCGGCGAGCTTCCGCTCCATCGGGTTCGCCGCCTGGCCGGCGTACGTCTCCTCGTCGATCAGCTCGTTCTTCAGGTTGCTGATCTTCGAGGTGAAGGACTTCGGCGGGAACTGCTTCGGGTCCAGGTCCAGATCCCGGCAGACCAGCGCCATCAGCCGCTGCGAGTCCGCCGAGTCGTAGATCGAGAAGCTCGACGTGAAGCCGAGCACCTTGCTCTCCCGGCGCAGGATCCGCACACACGCACTGTGGAAGGTCGACACCCACATCGCCCGCGCCCGCGGCCCGACCAGCGCCTCGACCCGCTCCCGCATCTCGCCCGCAGCCTTGTTGGTGAAGGTGATCGCCAGGATCTCCCCCGGCTGCACCCCCCGCGCCCCGAGCAGATACGCGATCCGGTGCGTCAGCACCCGGGTCTTCCCCGACCCGGCCCCGGCCACCAGCAGCAGCGGCGACCCCGAGTGGATCACCGCCTCCCGCTGCGGGTCGTTCATCCCCTCCAGCAGCTGCGCCGGATCGATCACCGTCCGCGCCGCACCGTTCCGGTAGAACGCGTCCCGCTCGGCCTGAGCCGCGTGGTCGGTCTGGAACAGCCCGTCCGGCACCGCCTCTTCGTACGAGTCGTCGTACGGCACATCGTCGTACGGCGGCGGCTCCTCGTCCGCGAACGGGGGCTCTGCGGGTGGCTGCTTCGACCCGGCCGAGGACGGAAGCTCGAAGCCGGGGAGCGGAAGGTTGTCAAAGAGGCTAGTCATGGCCCTACGAGTCTATGGGCCCGCACCGACACCTCCGGAGAAAACAGCGCACTCCCCCCGACCCCAGCCCCCGCCCCGGCGCCGGACTGCCGTCAGACCAGCCGGCGGGCCGTCGCCCAGCGGGTCAGCTCGTGCCGGTTGCTCAGCTGGAGCTTGCGCAGCACCGCCGACACGTGCGACTCCACCGTCTTCACCGAGATGAAGAGCTGCTTGGCGATCTCCTTGTACGCGTAGCCGCGCGCGATCAGCCGGAGCACCTCGCGCTCGCGCTGGGTGAGGCGGTCCAGGTCCTCGTCGACCGGCGGGGTGTCGGTGGCGGCGAAGGCGTCCAGCACGAAGCCGGCCAGCCGCGGGGAGAACACCGCGTCGCCGTCCGAGATCCGGAAGATCGCGTTCACCAGGTCGGCACCGGTGATGGTCTTGGTGACGTAGCCGCGCGCGCCGCCGCGGATCACGCCGATCACGTCCTCGGCGGCGTCGGAGACCGACAGCGCCAGGAACCGGACCCCGTTCGGGTCGGACATCAGCGGTGCGGAGCGGCGCAGCACCTCGACCCCACCGCCGCCGGGCAGGTGGACGTCGAGCAGCACCACGTCGGGCCGGGTCTCGGCCACCACCTGGATCGCCGACTCGACGTCGTCGGCCTCCCCGACCACGTCGATGCCGGTGACCTCGGTGCGCCCGATCTCGGCCCGCACCCCGGTCCGGAACATCCGGTGGTCGTCCACCAGCACCACCCGGGCAACCCGGTCCGGCCCAGCCTCAACGGCCCCCGACACAGCGTCAGTCATCTGCTCTCTCCATCTCCAGCTCGACCTCGGTCCCGCCGTCCGGCGCGGGCCGCACCCTCGCGGTGCCGCCGTTGCGCTTCATCCGGCCGATGATCGACTCCCGTACGCCCATCCGGTCCTCCGGCACGCTGTCCGGGTCGAAGCCGGGCCCGTGGTCGCGGACGAAC
Source organism: Kitasatospora sp. P5_F3 (assembly GCF_054049135.1). Lineage (NCBI taxonomy): Bacteria > Bacillati > Actinomycetota > Actinomycetes > Kitasatosporales > Streptomycetaceae > Kitasatospora > Kitasatospora sp. P5_F3. Next base: position 135,183 of record NZ_JBFUMY010000007.1, read on the forward strand.
ACCGACACCGTCCGTCCCTCCACCTCGGCGTAGACCTGGACCGGTCCTCCGCCACCGTACTTGGCGGCGTTGACCATTGCCTCCCTCGCGGCCTGGATCTGGGCCGCGATCCGGTCGTCCATCGGGCAGTCGCCGACACAGACCAGCTCGACGGGCACCCCGTGCAGGTCCTCCACCTCGGCCACCACCGAGCGGATCCGCTCGGCCAGGGTGTCGGGGGCGGCCTCGGCGGCGGCCTCCGGGCGGTACAGCCAGAGCCTCAACTCCCGTTCCTGGGCCCGGGCGAGACGGAGCACCTCCTTGGCGTCGTCGGCGTTGCGCTGAATCAGCGTCAGGGTGTGCAGCACCGAGTCGTGCACGTGGGCGGCGATCTCGGCCCGCTCCTGGGCCCTGATCCTGGCCGTCCGCTCGGTGCCGAGGTCCTGCCACATCCGCAGCGCGTACGGGCCGACCAGCACCAGCACGCCGGCCAGCACCGCGAGCGCGGCCTCGATCACCGAGGACACCGTGGAGTCACTGCCCTGCAGGATCAGGAAGCCGACGGTGCCCGCGACCACCAGCAGCACCCCGGTGCCGACCCTGGTGTACGCGGCCCGCCGCTTGGTGCCCTCCTCCAGACCGAACCAGCGCTGCCAGCGCGAGTCGTCGGCCTGCCGCCAGACCAGCGCGACGCCGACCCCGATGGTGAGCAGCGGCCAGACGTACGGCCTGGCGGTCTGGATGTGCAGCGCGTTGAGCAGTGCCATGATCCCGACCACCAGCAGCAGCAGCGCGAGCAGTTGCCCGAGCCCGCCCCTGGCCGGCCTGGCGTCCGCGACGGCCTCCGAACCGCCTCCGGCCACCGCCGTCTCGCCGTGGAAGGTGCGCTGCAGCAGCTCGCGCAGCCGGCCGACCCGGCCGGGCCGGCCCTTGCGCAGCTCGCCGCCGACCACCGCGTCGGCGGGCACGAACCCGCCGTTGACGTACGCCCAGCGCGGTCCGCCGCCCGGCGCGGGCTGGCCGATGCCGATCGGCACCACGAACCAGAACGCCGCGTACAGCAGCACCCCGATCCCCTGCGCGAAGAACAGCAGCACGAAGGCGACCCGAACCCAGGTGACCGGCAGGCCGAGGTGCAGGGCCAGGCCGTGCGCCACGCCGCCGAGCATCCGTCCGTGCGGGCTCCGGTAGAGCCGGCGGTAGGGCGGGGGCGCCACCCCGAGGTCGGCTGACGGTGCGTCAGAAGTTCGCGGGCCGTCGGGTGCGAGGGGTCTGGGATCGGTGCCGGGTGCTGCCACGCCACCGATGGTCACACGTCCGCCACCCCGAACGCATCAGGGTGGCACCCCCGATCCTTCTCAGGGAGAGATCAGGGTCCGTACCGGGCACCGGAAGGTTGGGCACGAGCGGTCGGACCAGCAGGATGGAGGCATGACGGACGACCAGATCACCGCGCCGGGCCCGACGGGCACGCCGGCCGACCCGGAGCGGCAGCGCCCGCCACTGACCCGCAGCGAACGGCACCGGGTGGTGGCCGGCGTCTGCGGCGGTCTCGGGCGGCACCTGGACATCGACCCGGTGGTGTTCCGGGTGGTGATCGCGGTGCTCTGCCTGTCCGGCGGCCTCGGCCTCTTCCTGTACGGCCTGGCCTGGCTGATCGTGCCGCGCGAGCCGACGGCCGAGGGCCGGCCGGGCCGGACCGAGCTGCAACGGGTGCTGACCGGCCGGGTGGACGGGCAGTCGATCGGCGCGGTGCTGCTGACCTTGATCGGCACCGGGGTGTTCTTCTCCTCGATGGGCGACGGCGGGCAGCTGTTCCCGATCCTGCTGCTCGGCGGCCTGATCCTGCTGGCCGTCAGGTACGACCCGGAGCGGCGCCGCCGGGGCCGCCTCGGCCGGCGCTTCCACCACCGGCAGGACGGCCCGGCCGGGCCGTACGACCGGCCGGTCGACGAGGACGGCCACCCGTACGACCTCGGTGGCACTCCGGCTCACTGGCGGGAGCGGGCGGCCGAGCAGCACGCCCGGGAGCGGTCGGCGGGCACCGTACCGGCCGACACCCCGGCGCCGGGTCCTTCCGGCTACCTCTGGGATCCGCGGCACCCGGAGCGCAACCCGTACGCCGGGCAGCTCCCCCAGCCGCCGCTGGCCCCGCAGCCGCCACCGGCCCCGCGTCCGCCGCACGAGGCCCTGCCGTGGTGGCAGCGCACCGATCTGCCGCCGGGCGACCCGCTGCGCAAGAGCGGCCGGTCCGCCCCGCTGCCGCCGCGGCCGCGACCCGTGGTGCGCCGGGAGCGGTCGTTCCTGGGCCCGGCCGGGCTGTTGCTGGCCGGCGGTGCGGGCACGCTGGCCTGGTGGCTGATGAGGAGTCAGGGTGACACGGTGCGGGTCTCCACCGTGCTGTCGGCCGCACTGCTCGCGCTCGGGGTGGTGGTCCTGGTCGGCGCCCGGTACGGCCGGGCGCGCGGGCTGACCGTACCCGCCGTGCTGCTGACCGTCGCGCTGGCGGCGGCCTCCGGCTCGAACGTCACCCTGGAGGGCAGTTTCGGGGACCGCCTGTGGGCGCCCGCCTCGGTCGCCGACGTGCAGCCCGAGTACCGGCTCGGCGCGGGCGACGCCGGCCTCGACCTGAGCGGGATCGACCCGGCGGGCGGCACCGTCACCACGGCGGCCAAGCTCGGCGCGGGTGACCTGCGGGTGACCGTCCCCGGTGACGTGGACGTCCGACTGACCCTGCACGCCGTCCTGGGCGACGTCCGGGTCGCCGATCGCAACCTGTCCTCGGGGGCGGGCAACAACGTGGAGTACCTGTTGCATCCGACCAACGGTCAGCCGTCCAAGGGGACGCTCGACCTCACGCTCACCGTCGGCCTCGGCGACCTCAGGGTGGTGCAGTCATGAGGAAGCACCGGCTGGACGTCTACTCCCTGATCGCGGGCACCCTGTTCACCGTGATCGCCGTGCTCTACCTGGTCGCCTCGCTGAACGACCGCACGGTGAACGGCCGGATCGTGCTCCCGGTCACCTTCATCGTGCTCGGCACGGCCGGCCTGGCCGGCGCGGTGACGGCGATGACCCGGCGCGGCCGGTCGGCAGGGGAGCTCCCGGCCGACCCCGACGAACGACAGCTCTAGGACTGCACCGCACCCAGGTCCAGCTGGTCACCGTTCTTGGTGACGGTGTACTTGGGCAGCGGCTTGGTGGCCGGTCCGTTGATCACCGCACCGGTGGTGGCGTCGAACTTCGAGCCGTGGCAGGGGCAGTACATCTGGTTGTTCTTCGGAGCGTCCACGGCGCAGCCCGAGTGGGTGCAGACCGAGGAGAAGCCGCAGTACTGCCCAGCCTTGGGCTGCACGATGTAGACCGCGTCGCCGGAGGCCGGGTCCTTCACCTGGGCCGACCCGCCGACCGGGACACTGGCGGCGGCGACCGACACCTTGGCACCGCCCGTGGCGGCACCCGGCGAGGAGGTGGGCGGCGGTGTCGGGGCGGCGACGGTCTTGGTGTCCCGCCCGAAGGTGGCGGTCAGCGACCCGGCCAGCAGCCCGGCCCCGCCCAGCGCGACGGCTGCGATCCCGCCGTCCACCAGCGCCCGGCGGCGGACCTGGTCCTCCGCCAGCCCGCGCCCCCGGTCCCGGCCCGAGCGCCCGGCCAGGTAGCCGTCGACCGACAGGTACGGCGTGCCCGCCAGCACCAGCGGCAGCCAGGCCATCAGGTAGACCAGGTCGTTGCCGAGGTAGTACGGCGCGACGTTCCAGCTGACGGTCAGCCAGAGGCTGAGGCTGATCAGGGCGCCACCGGTGGCCGCGATCCGGCCCCAGAGGCCGAACAGGGTGCCGAGGCCGACCGCCAGCTCGCCGAAGGCGATGGCCAGCGCGAAGAAGGTGGGGTAGTCCAGCGCCGGACCGAGCGCCCAGCCGATCGGGCTGAGCGGCTTCACGGCAGTGGTCTGCGAGACGAAGGAGGCCGCGTCACCGGCCCCGGCCAGGTAGTGCGAGTCCGACAGCTTGTCGAAGGCGGCATAGACGAAGGTCAGTCCGAGGAACAGCCGGAGCGGCAGCAGTGCGTACCGGGTGCCCAACTCCCGCCACTGCGCCACTCGTTCCGCTCTTCCCGACTGTTCCGGCCCACCATGCCCCACCGCCATGCGCCGACACCCTCCGCTCACGGCCCGTCAACTGCTGACAGGTCCGGTCCGATTCTGCCCGTTGTCCCGCCGTTTCGGTGGCACGGCCCCCTACCGAAACGGCCGCGCCGCCACCCCTTCATACGGGGGCAGCGGCGCGGCCGTTCATCACACGGTGGGAATTACTCCCACTCGATGGTGCCCGGGGGCTTGCTGGTGATGTCCAGCACCACCCGGTTGACGTCCTTGACCTCGTTGGTGATCCGGGTCGAGATCTTCGCCAGCGCCTCGTACGGCAGGCGGGACCAGTCGGCCGTCATGGCGTCCTCGGAGGAGACCGGGCGCAGCACGATCGGGTGACCGTAGGTGCGGCCGTCGCCCTGCACGCCGACGCTGCGGACGTCCGCCAGCAGGACCACCGGGCACTGCCAGATCTCGCGGTCGAGACCGGCCAGCGTGAGCTCCTCGCGGGCGATCGCGTCGGCCTCGCGGAGCAGGTCCAGCCGCTCCTTGGTGACCTCACCGACGATCCGGATCCCCAGGCCGGGGCCCGGGAACGGCTGGCGCTGGACGATCTCCTCCGGCAGGCCGAGCTCCTGGCCGACCATCCGGACCTCGTCCTTGAACAGCTTGCGCAGCGGCTCGATCAGCTTGAACTGCAGGTCCTCGGGCAGCCCGCCGACGTTGTGGTGCGACTTGATGTTGGCGGTGCCGGTGCCGCCACCGGACTCCACCACGTCCGGGTACAGGGTGCCCTGGACCAGGAACTCGACCTCTTCGCCGTGCTCGCCGGCCTCGGCCACGATCTCGGCCTGGGCCTGCTCGAAGACCCGGATGAACTCCCGGCCGATGATCTTGCGCTTCTGCTCGGGGTCGCTGACCCCGGCCAGCGCGGTCAGGAAGCGCTCCTGGGCGTCGACCACCTTGAGCTGGATGCCGGTGGCGGCGACGAAGTCCTTCTCGACCTGCTCGGTCTCGCCCTTGCGCATCAGACCGTGGTCGACGTAGACGCAGGTGAGCTGCGAGCCGATGGCCCGCTGCACCAGCGCGGCGGCGACGGCGGAGTCCACGCCACCGGAGAGACCGCAGATCGCGCGCTTGCTGCCGACCTGCTCGCGGATCAGCGCGACCTGCTCGTCGACCACGTTGACGGTGGTCCAGTTCGGCGCGATCCCGGCACCCCGGTAGAGGAAGTGCTCCAGGATCTGCTGGCCGTGCGTGGAGTGCAGCACCTCGGGGTGGTACTGGACCCCGTAGAGCTTCTTCTCGTCGTTCTCGAAGGCGGCGACCGGCACCACGTCGGTGGACGCGGTGACGGTGAAGCCCTCGGGGGCGGCGGAGCAGGCGTCGCCGTGCGACATCCAGACCGCCTGCTCGGCAGGGGTGCCCTCGAACAGGGTGGAGCCGGACTTGCTGACATGCAGTTCGGTGCGGCCGTACTCACGGGCACCGGAGTTGTCGACGGTGCCGCCGAGCGTGATGGCCATCAGCTGGAAGCCGTAGCACATGCCGAAGACCGGGACTCCGGCCTCGAAGATCGCGCGGTCCAGGCGGGGCGCGCCGTCCTCGTAGACCGAGGAGGGGCCACCGGACAGGATGATCGCCTTCGGGTTCTTGGCGAGCATCTCGGCCACCGGCATGGTGCTCGGGACGATCTCGCTGTAGACCCGGGCCTCACGCACCCGACGGGCGATGAGCTGGGCGTACTGGGCGCCGAAGTCGACCACCAGTACGGTGTCGAGCTCGGGAGCGGACAGGTCGGGAGTAGCAGAGGACACGGACGGCCTTCCGGCAGCGGTGTGGGGGTGTCACCTCAGATTCTACCGGCCGACACAGCGCCCCTGTTTCACCCGCTTGCCCACGCCGTCCGGCGTGACCGGCGCCCGGCAGGATCGTTGCTCCTGACGACCGCACCTTCCGGGTCGCGCCTGCCAGGCGCGAGGCCGGCCGGGTGGTCGAACCCGACCCATGCGCGTGGATCTCTCAGTCCACCGGCGCGCGTGGCGCCGCCGCTCCCCTGTCGGGGACGGCCCGCCGTGGGACCGTGCGCGGGTGGTGTGACCGGATCGGCAGGGGACAGCCGCCCGGGCACGACTGAAACCAGTGAAAGAGGTACGGCGGCCTGCGTCCGGGACGCCGGGCTCCGGCCGCCGTACCTCTGGAGCTCTCGACCCGTCCCCACTGGCCACTACTACGGAGCGTAGTCGACCTTCCGGTCTGATTCGCTCGTCTCCGAACCGTCGGACAGGGTACGCCGGTCCGACCGAGTACGAGGCGGACTGTACCGAACTGCGTCGAACCGGTTGCAGACCCGGGGCTCCGTCCAGCACGATGCTGCATGCGGGGTTGACCTGTCGTCAGCCTGAACATCACGCTCCGTTAAGGGACGCCTCGCGTCCGGACCATCCTTCCGGACGGCGCTCATCCCCCGGCGCCGTCACCGCAGCACCGGCGCCGCCCTGACGCCGTGTGCTGAACGACAAAGGGCCCCGTTCCCCCGCGGGGCCCTTTGCCCGTCCGGCTACCTGTCGGTCGTGTGCGAGTCCAGCACCTCACCGGTGAACGGCACGTGTGTCGGCTGCGGCGGGACCACTGACGGCAGCTCAGGCGGCAGCACCGGCAGCACCGGCAGCGGCTCGCGGCGGAACAGCAGCGGCACCGCGAACGCACCGACCGCCGTCCAGACCAGGTTGGCCGCAAGGACCGGGAGCACCGCCAGACCGACCGAGGCCTCGGCGCCCACGGGCTCGGCCGGGTCGACCCCGAACGCCTCGCCGGCCATGCCACGCAGGTCGACGCCGCTCCACTGGGTCATCCCGGAGAGCAGCATCAGCAGGCCGGCGCCGATCCAGTAGAACCCCGCCGCCCGGATCCGGCCGGCCAGGTCGAACCGGCGCACCGCCCAACCGAGCAGCAGAGCGGCAGCCAGCGCGAGCAGTACGGTCCACCGCCAGTGACCGGTCTGCCCGGCCAGGTCGAAGAGCGAGAAGTTCTGGTCCAGGTCGTCGCGCAGGTCGACCTCGGCCGGCCCGCTGCGCTCCTGCCACAGCCCCGCTGTGGCACCCGAGCCGAAACCGAGCAGGTTCAGCCCGAGGTTGGGCAGCACCAGGAGCCCCAGCAGTGTCACCTCCAGCGGCATCAGCGAAGCCGTCAGGACCAGCGCCACCACGGCGGCCAACGCGACCGTCAGCGACAGCGCCCGAGCGGCGGCCGCGGCACTCGCCGTCCAGTCGCCGAGGGCCCTGCGCAGCCTGTCCGCGCCGTACACCCCCGCAGCCAGAGCCGTGGCCAGGACGGCCGAGCCGAGTGTCGACCAGGCCGTGCCGACCGACACCGTCACATGGTCGGCAAAGGCGAACTGGAACAGCCAGTCCATCGGCCCGCCCAGTTCCTCCCGGCGGCCGGAGGTGTGGTGATCGACCCCGGCGAGCAGGCCGAGCGCGGCGGTGACCACCACCGTCAACAGCACCGGGCGTCCGGCTTCGACCAGCAGCCGACGGACGGTCGGCTCCGGCGCCAGGCGCCGCCTGGCCGCCCGGAGGCCGTATGCGAACAGAACGGCCCAGAGCAGGGTGACCGTCATCGGCAGTACCCAGATCTGGTTGACCATCGCTGAGGAGAACTTCTCGTCACCGATCTCGATGCGACTGCCGACCGGGCCGCCGAAAGCGGTCAGCACGACAGCGAGCGCGACGCCGAAGCGAGTGCCGAAGCCGAGGGTTCCGCGCTCGCCGGCCAGGCCGAACGACACCAGCAACGCGACCACCAGCAGCAGCGCGGTCGGCGCGGCCACCACCCTCAGCGCCGGACGCCAGTCGGCCTCGGTGAACCAGCGCAGCACGGCCGGCCGGGGCCGCGCCCCGACCTCCACCCCGGCTCCCCAACTCCCCTGCTGCAACGGCGCACCGAGCCCACCACCGCCGAACTCGACCTCACCGATCGCGAACGACTGCCCGCACGCCGCACAGCGCGTCGCCCCATCGGCCGACGCCGCGCCGCACCCACCACAGATCGCCATCTCGTCCCCCTCGTCAGGGGCCGTTTATCCCACCGCCGTCGAGAGAGTGTCAACCGAGCTTCTTCGGCACCTTCGGCACCGGGATCAGCAGCTCACCGAAGGCGCCCTTCGGGACGGCCGGCGCCAGCGGGGTGACCGCGGGCACCCGGCGGTACTCCGCGCCCTGCTCGGGGCGGGCGTCCGCCTCGCCCTTGTTCGGCCACATCGACATAGCCCGCTCCGCCTGGGCGGTGATGGTGAGTGAGGGATTGACGCCGAGGTTGGCGGAGATGGTGGAGCCGTCCACCACGCTGATGCCGGGGTAGCCGTAGAGCCGCTGGTACGGGTCGACCACGCCGCCCTCGGGGCTGTCCGCGATCGGGCAGCCGCCGATGAAGTGGGCGGTCATCGGGATGTCGAAGATCTCGCCGACCGTGCTGCCGGCGAAGCCGTTGATCGACTCGGCCAACGCCCTGGCGCCCGCCTCGGCGGCCGGGATGTACGTCGGATTCGGTGCACCGTGACCCTGACGGGAGGTCAGCTTGCCCTTGCCGATCCCGGACTTCTTCAGCGAGACGGTGATCGAGTTGTCCAGCGACTGCATCACCAGGCCGATGATGGTCTTCTCCGACCAGCGGTGCTGGTTCATCGACTGCGCGAAGATCACCGGGTGCCTGGCCGCCGTGACGGCGTACCGCAGCCAGCGCGGCCCGCGGCCGACCCCGGGCACCTGCTGCACGCTGAGTGCGCCCATCGCGTTGGAGCCCTTGCCGTAGCGGACCGGCTCGATGTGGGTGAACTCGTCCGGGTGGATCGAGGAGGTGATCGCGACGCCCTTGGTGAAGTCGACCTTCTCGCCGTACCGCCGGTCGGTGGTGGAAGCCCCCACCAGCGCCTCGGAGTTGGTCCGGGTCAGCTCTCCGAGCCTGGCCGAGATGGCGGGCAGATGGCCGTTGTCGCGCATCCGGTGCAGCAGGGTCTGGGTGCCGTAGGTACCGGCCGCGACCACCACCCTGGCGGCGGTGATGGTCCGGGCGCCGGCCTTCTCCCGGTCCTTGGAACGGGAGTTGGTGCGCCGGACGTCTACCGCGAAGCCGCCCTCGACCGGGCGCAGCCGCTCGACCGTGGTGAGCGGGTGGATCTCGGCGCCGTTCCGCTCGGCCAGGTAGAGGTAGTTCTCGGTCAGGGTGTTCTTGGCCCCGTGCCGGCAGCCGGTCATGCACTCACCGCACTCGATGCAGGACTTCCGCTTTGGCCCGGCCCCGCCGAAGTACGGGTCCTCGACCTCGGTGCCCGGCGCCACCTTGGCCTCGCCGTCACCGTCCCGGCCGTCGCCGAAGAAGACGCCGACCGGCGCCAGGTGGAAGGTGTCGGCGACGCCCATCTTCTCGGCGGCGGCCTTCAGGTGGACGTCGGAGGGGGTAATGGTCGGGTTGGTACGCACCCCGAGCATCCGCTGGGCCTGGTCGTAGAACGGGCCCAACTCCTCCTGCCAGTCGGTGATGTGCTGCCACTGCCGGTCCTCGAAGAACGGCTTCGGCGGGACGTACAGGGTGTTGGCGTAGTTCAGCGAGCCGCCGCCGACCCCGGCCCCGCCCAGCACCAGCACGTTGGCCAGCAGGTGGATCCGCTGGATGCCGTACAGGCCCAGGGCGGGAGCCCAGACGTAGTTCTTGGTGTCCCAGGAGTTCTTCGGCAGCTCGTCCGGGCCGAACCGCCGCCCGGCCTCCAGCACCGCGACCCGGTACCCCTTCTCGGTCAGCCGCAGCGCGGCCACCGAACCGCCGAAACCCGAACCCACCACGACCACGTCGTAGTCGAGAGCGCCATCCGCCATTGTCTGCAACTCCTAGAAAGAACGCTCTACTTGAAGCCTCGACTACTTGAAACGGAGGACCTTCAACGCCTTCAGGCTGGTGGTGAACAGCGCGGCGAACTTCTCGTCGTCCAGACCGAGCGAGGGCCCGATCGGCAGCATCCGCTGGGTGGCGATGGTCTGCGCCTCGGTGAAGCGCAGGATGCCGTCCGAGCCGTGCCGGCGGCCGAGCCCGGAGTCGCCCATGCCGCCCATCGGCGCGCCGACCGAGCCGTAGGCCGCGGCGTACGCCTCGTTCACGTTGACGGTGCCGGTGCGCAGCCGGGCCGCGATCGCCCGGCCGCGCCGGGCGTCCTTGGTCCAGACGCTCGAATTCAGGCCGTACGTGGTCGAGTTGGCGGCCTCGACCGCCTCGTCCTCGGTGTCGAAACGGTAGACCGAGACGACCGGGCCGAAGGTCTCCTCGCCGCAGACCGACATGCCGGGGGTGACCCCGTCCAGGATGGTCGGCTCGAAGAACAGCGGGCCGAGGTCGGGACGGGCCTGACCGCCCGCCAGCACGGTGGCGCCGGCCTTGACGGCCTCCTCCACATGCCGGGTGACGGTCTCCAACTGCCGGTCGGAGACCAGCGATCCCATGTCCGCCCCGTACGCCAGACCGCCGCCGAGCCGCAGCGCGCTGGTCCGCTCGGCGAACCGGCGGAGGAACTCCTCGGCCACCGAGCGGTGCACGTAGAGCCGCTCGATCGAGATGCAGAGCTGCCCGGCGGAGGAGAAGCAGGCCCGGACGGCGCCTTCGGCAGCCTTGTCCAGGTCCGCGTCGGCGAGCACCAGGAGGGCGTTCTTTCCGCCCAGCTCCAGCGAGGCGCCGACCAGCCGGGCGGCGGCGCGCTGGGCGACGTCGCGGCCGGTCCGGGTGGAGCCGGTGAACGAGACGTAGTCGGCGTGCTCGACCACGGCCGGGCCGATCACCGGTCCGTCGCCGATCACGATCTGCCAGAGGTCGGCGGGCAGCCCCGCCTCGATCAGCAGCTCGCGGGCCCAGAGCGCGGTCAGCGCGGTCTGTGTGTCCGGCTTGTTGACCACCGCGTTGCCGGCCACGAAGGCGGGCAGCGCATCGCCGACCGAGAGCTCCAGCGGGTAGTTCCACGGCGAGATCTGCCCGATCACGCCCTTGGGGCGACGGGCCTCGATCGCGTGTGTGAGCACCGGCATCGCACCGCCACGACGGCGGTCGCGCAGGTAGGACGGCGCCTTCCGGCCGTAGTGCCGGGCCGCCAGCGCGGCGCCGAGCACCTCCTCGAAGGCGTGCAGCCTGGCCTTGCCGGTCTCGGCCTGGATCAGGTCGAGCACCTCGTCCTGCCGCTTCAGCAGCAGGTCGTGGAAGCGCAGCAGCACTCCGGCCCGGCGGCGCACCGGCAGCGCGGCCCACGCCTTCTGGGCCCGCCTGGCCAGCTGGTACGCCACCTCGACGTCGGCCGGGGTGGACTGCGGCAGGGTGGCCAGCCGCTCGCCGGTGAGCGGAGCGGTGGTGTGCACCAGCTCGGGCTCGCCGGTCGCGGTGACGCCCTTGGCGAGCCGGGCGACCACCGCCGCCGGGACCGCCGAGGCGACCGTCCGGGCCGCGCCCGGGGCGGCAGGGTTGCGTCCGGTGGTCTGTCCGACTGCCGTGATGTCCGTCATGGGGCGCAGCCTAGGCGCTCGAAGCCCCGAACGGTACCCGTCGGTAACAGGAAAATATCTGTGGCAGATCTTTATCTCGTCGGTACGAACTCGTTGAGTACCGTGGTCAGGATCCGCTGCCCCGCGACCCAGTCCTTGTCGTTGTCCGGCGTGGCCACCAGCAGCGTGTACGAGGTGCCCTTGGCATCCCGGAACTCCACGTCCTTGACGTGCCGTCGGTTACCGTCCTTGGTGTACGTGAACTCCCAGACCGCACCCTCGGCCCCGTTCACGTCCACCTTGGTCAGCGAGATCTGCCGGTAGTCCTTGCTCGCCTTCTCGACCGACAGCTCCAGCTCCCGGAAGTGCGCGATCGGCGCCAGCGGCTGGCCCACCGCCACCGCGAACTGCAGGTAGCGCTGGCGGCTCTCCGGCCGGTCCGGCGAGTAGTAGATCTGGTTGTTCTCCACCGAGCGCGCCCAGGTACCACCCTCGGTCGGCAGCAGGAACCGGAACCCGGCCGGATCGTCCACCCAGCGGTAGCCCTTCGGCGCGGCCGCCGAGGACTCCGACGTGGTCGGCACCGGGCTCTGCTGCTGCTCCTGCGCCGCCGCGCCGCCCTTCGTCACGGTGGTGACCGCGTACGTGGCGGCCCCCGCCAGCACCGCCGTGGCCACCCCGGCCACCAGCACCCGGAGCCAGACCCGACGACGGGCCAGCCGCTCGGTCGGCGGTTCCGGTGCGACCACCGGCTCGGCCGGCTCGGACCGGTCCACCACCGGGACGGACTGGGTCGGCTCCACCTGCGGCCGGGGCGCGGGCGCCGCCTTGATCTCCAGGGTGTGACCGGCCGTCACCTCCGCCAGCATCCGCAGCGCCTGGTCCGCCCCCGGCCGGTCGGCCGGGTCCTTCGCCATCAGCGCCGCCAGCACCGGGCCGAGCGCCCCTGCCCGGCGCGGCTCCGGCAGCGGGTCACCCACCACGGCGGCCAGCGTGGTGATCGGCGAGCTGCGCCGGAACGGCGACTCGCCCTCCACCGCCGCGTACAGCGTCGCGCCGAGACCCCACAGGTCAGAGGCCGGTCCCGGACGCTCGCCCTGGGCCCGCTCCGGCGCCAGGTAGTCCGGCGATCCGACCAGGTCCCCCGGCCTGGTCAGCTCGGTCGAGCCCTCGAAGGTGGCGATCCCGAAGTCCAGCAGCACCACCCGTCCGGTGCCGTGCTCCAGCAGGACGTTGGCGGGCTTCACATCCCGGTGCAGTACGCCGAGTTGGTGCCCCCGGTGCAGCGCGGCCAGCACCTGGGCGCCGACCTCGGCCGCCTCCCGGGGCGTCAGAGTGCCGTCCTGGCTGATCACATCGGCCAGCGAGCGGCCGTCGATCAGCTCCATCACGATCCACGGACGGCCGTCCTGCTCCAGCACGTCGTGGATGGTGATCACACCGGGGTGCTTGATCCGCGCGGCCGCCCTGGCCTCGCGCTTCATCCGGGACTGGAGGATCTCCAGCTCCTCCTCAGGCAGATGGCTGACCGTCAGTTCCTTGACCGCCACCTCGCGGTCCAGCAGCTCGTCCCTGGCCTGCCAGACCGTGCCCATCCCGCCCCGGCCCAGCCGCTCGCCCAGCGCGTATCTGCCGGCCAGCAGCCGCTGACCCTCCCCTGCGTCCACAGTGGCTGCTCCCCCGTACCAGACGTTCGATTCACGTTCCCTGCACAGGTTAGATCAGCCCCCGAACGCGACCACCGCCGCCAGGGCCGCTGCCAGCAGCACCAGCACCCCGCCCACCAGCAGCGGCCCCAGCAGCATCGGGCTGACCTTCCGTCCGGCCCGGCCCGCGGTCACCACCGGGGTCTTCGCCCGCGGCCTGCGCACCACCGGACCGCGCGGCCGGACCACCGGCAACAAGGGGGTCACCCGCTCGAACGGCTCCGGCGCCCCGGCCAGGAACGCGGCCAGCCAGGACCGCAACTGTCCCAGCGTCAGCCCCCCGGCCAGCAGTCCCTCGACCGCAGGCCGGAGCGGACCACAGCCGTCCGCCGGGGCGGCCCGCCCGTCCCGGACCGCCGCCAGCAGCTCGCCCAACTCCCGCTCCGGGTAAGGTGAGTGGCCGGTCAGCAGCCGGTACATCAGCACCCCGAGCGCCCAGCCGTCCCCGGCCGCCCCGCCGACCGGCGCCCACCGCTCGGCCCGCACCCCGAGCAGCACCGCCCGCGCCTCGTACACCCGGCGCGGCACCGGACCGCCCAGCGCGGCACAGAACCCCTCCTCCGCCGCCCCGGCCAGCAGCCCGCCGAGCAGCGCCGCCCCGTCCTCGCCGACCAGCACCGAATCGGCCGAAACGTTCCCGTGCACCAGCCCGGCCCGGTGCAGCGCACCCAGCGCACCCGCCAGATCCGCCGCCAACTCCGCCACCCGGTACGGCGACCACGGCCGCTCGGCCAGCTCGGCCAGCGGCACCCCGGCGGGCAGTTCCTCCGCAACCCAGAGCCGCCGCCCCTCGACGAACGCCCCGAAACCCCGCAGCAGCCGGGAGTGCACCGGCACCGTCGCGAGCCCGGCCGCCAGCCGCCCGGCCAGCCCGGTCCACGGCTCCGCGTCCCAGTCGTCCTGATTGAGCAACTCCGGCAGATCGAGCGCCACCAGCCGGGTCTGCTCACCGCTGTGAGACTCCACCGCGCGCACATCAGCACCGATCGGACGGTCCGTCACCCGGTACCGCCCGCCTACCACCTGCCCCGGGGCCAGCATGCGTCGTCCCTCCCTAGGGGTGTCACAGTACGCGGGCTAACCTCGAAACCATGGACTGGACCGATCTGATCGACGTAGCCTTCGACGCCCTGGGCAGTGACAGCAACAGGAGCTCGGCCCTGCACGCGGTGCAGCAGGCCGCCCTGCCCGACGAACAGCCGGTCGCCGCCACCGCCGGACGCCACCCCGACCACTTCCGCAAGGGCGCGCTGGTGCTCACCACCCACCGCCTGCTCTTCCTGAAGGACGGGAAGCCCCCGGTGCCGGTTCCGCTGGAGGGCGTCACCGACGTGACCGTCACCAGGAGCCGCCTGAACGGCGAGATCCTCCAGGTAGTCGCCCTCACCGGCGCCCACCGCTTCGAGGACGTGAGCAAGGCCGAGTTCTTCGCCGAGCAACTCCGCAGCACCGCCCGGTCCGCCCACGACCGGCACCACGCCCCGGCCCCCGCCGCTCCGGCCCCCACCGACCTGCTCGACCAGCTCGAACGGCTCGCCGCCCTGCGCACCGCCGGGGCGCTCACCGACCAGGAGTTCGCCCTCGCCAAGGCCAAGCTGCTCCAGGGCTGAGCTACTGCGCGGGCTGGAAACTGTCGAAGGACACCTGCCGGGCCTGCACCAGGTCGGCCCCCGCCCAGGACGCCTCCGGGCTGGTCCAGTAGATCGCGTAGCCGTACTTGCCGGTCACGAAGCCCCGGTTGAGCGAGTGCACGCGGGTGCCGTTCTTGTCGTACGTCCACTCCCAGTCGGCCGCGTTGGTCCAGGAGCGGTAGGTGAGCGCCCGGGTCCCCAGGCTCTGGTACCCGGGGAAGTTCTTCTTCCCCTCCCGGTCCGAGCCCTCCCAGTCCGCCAGCGCGCTCTGGCCCGGCGTCCCGGTCCACTCCACGATCAGCGTGCTGCCGTTGGCCCGGAAGATGTGCTGCGCCCCCTTGATGCCTTCGTCCTTGAGCCAGTCGGGCACCTTCACGGTGAAGCCCTGCGAACTGTGCACCTCCCGATAACCCGTCAGCTGACTCGGCGTCGGCGCGGGCGTCGGGCTCTGCGCGGCAGACGGGGCGGCAGACGGGGCAGTGGACGGAGCGGTGGACACCGCCGGCGACGCCGCCGCCGAGCCGGGCGCGGCCGGGGCGCTCGCCACGGCGGACGTCTTGACCGCGTCCGCCGAGCTCGTGCCCTTCTTCTTCCACGGCTGCCACATCAGCGCACCCGCCACCAGCACCGCGACCACCAGTACGGCCGCCACCGCCAGCAGCGTCCGCCGGGACGGCGCGGCCGCCGGTATCGCCGCCACCTCGGTGGTGGACTCCGCCCGCACGGTGCCCTCGGCCACCACCCGGCGCAGCAGCGGCCGGGCCGCCGCCGCATCCACCCGCAGCGCCGGGTCCTTCTCCAACAGCCCCTCGATCAGCGGCGTCAGCAGCCGTCCGGCGTTCACCGGCGGCGTCAGCGGCTCGGTCATCACGGCCGTCAGGGTGGCCAGCGCGGAGCCCCGGTCGTACGGGGGCCTGCCCTCGACCATCGAGTACAGCGTGCCGCCCAGCGACCACATGTCGGCCGGCGGTCCGGGCTTCTGGCCCCGGGCCCGCTCCGGCGAGATGTACGAGGGCGCGCCGACCAGCATGCCGGTGGAGGTGACCGAGGTGTCGCCCTCCACGCTGGCGATGCCGAAGTCGGTCAGCACCACCCGGCCGTCGTCCCCGATCAGCACGTTGGACGGCTTCACGTCCCGGTGCAGGATGCCCAACTCGTGGGCCTCGCACAGCACTCCGAGCACCTCGAGGGCGATCTCGGCGGCCCGGACCGGCGTCAGCGGGCCGTCCTCCTTGATCACCTCGGCCAGCGAGCGGCCGCCGACCAGTTCCATCACGATCCACGGCCGGTCGTCCTCCTCGACCACGTCGAAGACCGTCACCGCCGCCGTGTGCCTGATCCGGGCGGTCGCCTTGGCCTCGCGCAGGGTCCGGACCACCAGCCGGTGCCGGTCCTGCTCGTCGACGCCGTCGTGCATCCGGAGTTCCTTGACCGCGACCGTCCGACCGAGCATCTCGTCCTCGGCCCGCCAGACGGTGCCCATGCCACCGCGCCCGAGCACCCCGGTCAGCCGGTAACGCCCGCCCAACAGACGTCCGCCGGTCTCGGTCATCGCCACGTCCCCCATAGTGCGGTCGGCCAAGCCCCCATCATGTCGTGTCACCCCGACCACGCGTCAGCCGCCCCCGGGCAGAGCGGAGTTCGTACTCGACCCGTGATCAGAAATGGCTGTTCCCGGCCACTTCGGCGCTGCTAGCGTTCGCCGTCGTTCACTTCTTCTCCCCGGGGGACACCCACCATGAGCACCGACCTGCCCGGCCCCACCATGCCCGCACCACCGGCCGCCCCGGCTCCGGCCGCCCCGGCTCCGGCCGCCCCGCAGGCCCAGGGCGTCGCCATCGCCGCCGCCGTCGGCGCCGCGATCGTCGCCGGGCTGGCGTACGGCTTCATCGCCAAGGCCATCGAGCGCGAGATCGGCTGGGCCGTGATCGGCATCGCCGCCGCCGTCACCTTCACCCTGGGCCGGCTCGGCGGCCGGGGTCAGGCGCTGCCCGTGATCGGCGCGGCGCTGAGCGTCCTCGGGCTGTTCTTCGGCCAGATCTTCACCATGGCGCTCTTCGGCCACCAGGAGCTCGGCCTCTCGGTCGTCGACCTGCTGACCAGCCGACTGGACCTCACCATCGAGGTCTGGAAGGCCGAGCGCGACATCATCGACGTGCTGTTCTACGGCTTCGCGGTGTACTTCGGCTACACCTACACCGCCAAGTTCGCCTCGTCCTGACCCGCAACGCCGAAGGCCCCCGCCGTGTCGTCACGGCGGGGGCCTTCGGCGTGATGCACCGTCAGCGGTGCTGCGCGGGGTTGACCGTCACCTCGACGCGCTGGAACTCCTTGAGCTCCGAGTAGCCGGTGGTGGCCATCGCCCGGCGCAGTGCGCCGAACAGGTTCATGGTGCCGTCGGGGGTGTGCGACGGGCCGGTGAGGATCTCCGCCGTGGTGCCCACGGTGCCGAGGTCCACCCGCTTCCCACGCGGCAGCTCCTCGTGCACGGCCTCCATGCCCCAGTGGAAGCCCTTGCCGGGTGCGTCGGTACCCCGGGCCAGTGCGGCACCGATCATCACCGCGTCCGCGCCACAGGCGATCGCCTTGGCCAGGTCGCCGCTGTAGCCGACCCCGCCGTCCGCGATCACGTGCACGTACCGGCCGCCGGACTCGTCCATGTAGTCCCGGCGGGCGGCCGCGACATCGGCCACGGCGGTGGCCATCGGGACCTGGATGCCCAGCACGTTGCGGGTGGTGTGCGCGGCACCGCCGCCGAAGCCGACCAGCACACCGGCGGCGCCGGTCCGCATCAGGTGCAGCGCGGCGGTGTAGGTGGCGCAGCCACCGACGATCACCGGGACGTCCAGCTCGTAGATGAACTGCTTCAGGTTCAGCGGCTCGGCCGCACCCGAGACGTGCTCGGCGGAGACCGTGGTGCCCCGGATCACGAAGACGTCCACGCCCGCGTCGACCACGGCCTTGGAGAACTCGGCGGTCCGCTGCGGCGAGAGCGCGGCGGCGGTGACCACACCGGACTCACGCACCTCCTTGATCCGCTGCTTGATCAGCTCCGGGTCGATCGGCGCGGAGTAGATCTCCTGCAGCCGACGGGTGGCCTGGGCCTCGTCCGAGATGGTGGCGATCTCGTCCAGCAGCGGCTGCGGGTCCTCGTAACGGGTCCACAGACCCTCCAGGTTGAGCACACCGAGCCCGCCGAGCCGGCCGATCTCGATGGCCTGCGCGGGCGAGACCACGCTGTCCATCGGCGCCGCCAGGAACGGCAGCTCGAACCGGTAGGCGTCGATCTGCCACGCGATCGAGACCTCCTTCGGGTCGCGGGTACGGCGGCTGGGGACGACGGCAATGTCGTCGAAGGAGTACGCCCGGCGGCCGCGCTTGCCTCGCCCGATCTCGATCTCAGTCACTTCGAGCCCTTCCTGCTGCTTGCTGGTCGCCCCAAGTATCCCGTACGCGGCCCCCTGGCCCTCGCCACGACCGCACCATGGACACCCGAAACGGCAGGGCACCACCTGCGGAACTGCCGCGGGTGGTGCCCCTCTCCTTGAGGCCCGCCGAGGTGATCCGGACGAACCGGCCCTTGGACTCCATCTCGGCGACCGTGGCCGCGCCGACGTAGCCCATGGTCTGCCGCAGACCGCCGACCAGCTGGAACAGCACCGTGGACAGCGGGCCGCGGTAGGGGACCTGGCCCTCGATGCCCTCGGCGATCAGCTTCTCGTCCGAGGAGACCTCGGCCTGGAAGTAGCGGTCCTTGGAGTACGAGCGGCCCTGGCCGCGCGACTGCATGGCGCCCAGCGAGCCCATGCCCCGGTAGGACTTGAACTGCTTGCCGTTGATGAACAGCAGCTCACCCGGCGACTCCTCGCAGCCGGCCAGCAGGCTGCCCAGCATCACGGTGTCGGCACCGGCGGCCAGCGCCTTGCCGATGTCGCCGGAGTACTGCAGGCCACCGTCACCGATCACCGGCACGCCGGCCGCCTGACAGGCCACCGCGGCCTCGTAGATCGCCGTCACCTGCGGGACGCCGATGCCGGCCACCACGCGGGTGGTGCAGATCGAGCCCGGGCCGACGCCGACCTTCACACCGTCCACGCCCGCGTCGATCAGCGCCTGGGCGCCGTCCCGGGTGGCCACGTTGCCGCCGACCACGTCGACCGCGACGGCCGACTTGATCTTGGCGATCCAGGACAGCGCGTTGTGGCTGTGCCCGTGCGAGGTGTCCACCACCAGGAAGTCCACCCCGGCGGCCACCAGGGCCTGGGCCCGCTCGAAGGCCTCGGCGGAGGCACCGACGGCGGCACCGACCAGCAGCCGGCCCTCGGCGTCCTTGGCGGCGTTCGGGTACTTCTCGGCCTTGACGAAGTCCTTGACCGTGATCAGACCCTTGATCCGGCCCTCGTCGTCGACCAGCGGGAGCTTCTCGATCTTGTGCCGGCGGAGCAACGCCATCGCGTCCACACCGGAGATCCCGACCTTGCCGGTGATCAGCGGCATCGGGGTCATGATCTCGCGGACCTTGCGGTTGCGGTCCGACTCGAAGGCCATGTCGCGGTTGGTGACGATGCCGAGCAGCTTGCCCGTCTCGTCCGCGATCGGCACACCGGAGATCCGGAACTTCGCACAGAGCGCGTCCGCGTCGCCCAGCGTGGTCTCCGGACCGACCGTGATCGGGTCGGTCACCATGCCGGACTCGGAGCGCTTGACCAGGTCGACCTGGTTGGCCTGGTCCTCGATCGAAAGATTGCGGTGCAGCACGCCGACGCCGCCCTGGCGGGCCATCGCGATCGCCATCCGGGCCTCGGTCACCTTGTCCATCGCGGCCGAGAGCAGCGGGATGTTCACGCGGACGTTGCGAGAGACCCGGGAGGAGGTGTCCACCTGGTTCGGGAGCACCTCGGAGGCACCGGGCAGCAGCAGGACATCGTCGTAGGTCAGTCCGAGCATCGCGAACTTCTCGGGTACGCCTGCGGCGTTGTAGGACATGAGTGGGGACCTTCCGTGGCGGCCGTCGAATTGATCCCGTGCCCGCTGAGGGTTCGGGCACGCTGCTCTCGAACCGGCACCAGCTCAGACCACCAAGACACCCGAGGCCCTGGAGGAACCTCCAACGGAACCTCACGCGCACCCGCGAAACTTTGGCGACCTGCCCAGGCGCCGATACCCCATGGTACTGGCATCCCGAATGCCGAACTCGCGCCCCCTTGACAACACCGCGAGGGCTCGATCCCTTCCAGGTCAGGAAGGTTCCCCGGTCAGCTCGGCCAGCGCGCGCAGCCGGCTGAGCGCCCGGTGCTGGGCGACCCGGACCGCGCCGGGCGACATCCCGAGCACCTCCCCGGTCTCCTCCGCCGACAGCCCGGCGGCCACCCGGAGCAGCACCAGCTCGCGCTGACGGGCCGGCAGATTGGAGAGCAGCTCCTTGGCCCAGGCGGCGTCGCTGCTCAGCAGCGCCCGCTCCTCGGGGCCGAGCGCGTCGTCCGGCAGCTCGGGCATGTCGTCGGGCGGGATCACGGTCGAACCGGGGCCACGCATCGCGGCCCGCTGCAGGTCGGCCACCTTGTGCGCGGCGATCCCGTAGACGAACGCCTCGAACGGGCGCCCCTCGTCCTTGTACCGGGGCAGCGCGCAGAGCACCGCCACACAGACTTCCTGGGCCACGTCGTCCACGTGGTGCCTGGCGCCGCCGGGCAGCCGGACCAGCCGCCCCCGGCAGTAGCGCAGGGCCAGCGGGTGGACGTACGCCAACAGGGCCTCGACGGCCGGGCCCTCGCCCGACACCGCCGCAGCGACCAGGGAGCTCAACTCGACCGAGGCCACCGATGCCGAGGGCGAACCGCCGGCTCGGGGAGGATCGTCGTCGCGCATCGGTCCATGGTGCCTGGTCGGAGCGGAAAACATGGCACCGCGTCCGGAGTTGTGCATCGGAACGTTATGCGCCTCCCCCACCGCCGCCTCCGCCCGCTGGTCCCCGAGGTGCTCCATTACTCCATGGTGCAGCCTCGGGACCGTAACGTCACACGTCTGAGCGAGCATTGGACTCTGCCGGCCGGTGAGGGCCGGTCAGCGGACCAGGCCCCAACGGAAACCGAGCGCCACGGCGTGCGCGCGGTCCGAGGCGCCGAGCTTCTTGAACAGCCGCCTGGCGTGCGTCTTCACGGTGTCCTCGGAGAGGAACAGCTCGCGCCCGATCTCGGCGTTGCTCCGGCCGTGGCTCATCCCTTCGAGCACCTGGATCTCACGCGCCGTCAGCGTCGGTGCGGCACCCATGTCCGGGCTGCGCAGCCGGCGCGGGGCGAGCCGCCAGGTCGGGTCGGCCAGGGCCTGGGTGACGGTGGCCCGCAGCTCGGCGCGCGAGGCGTCCTTGTGCAGGTAGCCCCGGGCCCCGGCGGCTACCGCGAGCGCGACCCCGTCCAGGTCCTCGGCCACCGTGAGCATGATGATCCGGGCCCCCGGGTCGGCCGAGAGCAGCCGACGGACCGTCTCCACCCCACCCAGGCCGGGCATCCGGACATCCATCAGGACGAGATCGGAGCGGTCGGCCACCCAACGGCGGAGGACCTCCTCACCGTTCGTCGCCGTGGTCACCCGGTCGACACCGGGGACCGTCGCCACCGCGCGGCGAAGCGCCTCCCGGGCGAGGGGGGAATCGTCGCAGACGAGTACGGATGTCATGACCGTCCTCCGCAGCTGATCCGCGTCACGTTGAGCCTCCTGGCTGGTACGAATCTCTCCGACACGGCCGAATGACGAAGGACTTCGGTCGGACCGACGGTCTCCCGTGATCGTTCCCGACGTCCAGCGTCTGCTAACCGCCTCCGCACTTCCAACGACCGTCACTCGAATGAGTTACGGCTTTCAGGGCCATCTCCACCACTGTACGTGGCCGACCCGTTACCGATCAGCCGCATCGCGGTGCACACGCCGCGCATTTGTGCTGATCACACGCATGCCGCGCACCACCAGCGCTCTTGAGCATCCCCCCACGCCCCCGGCGCCACCCGAATGCCACGCCGGTACCCGCAAACACCATGCCCTCTTTGTCCGGTTTTATAGCTTCTGTACGGTCATTGACTGTTGTGTGGCTCTGTGAGTGACTTGTCCCAGTGGTTGCCGTAAGTCATATTTCCAGGTGTGCATACCGGTCCATGAAGGGATACAAGAGCCATGGCAGACTTTTCCCGCCTCCCCGGCCCCAACGCAGACCTCTGGGACTGGCAGCTCTCCGCCGCCTGCCGCGGCGTGGACAGTTCGCTCTTCTTCCACCCGGAGGGCGAGCGCGGGGCCGCGCGCAGTTCGCGCGAGGCAAGCGCCAAGGAGGTCTGCATGCGGTGCCCGGTCCGGACCGAGTGCGCGGCGCACGCGCTGGCGGTCCGCGAGCCGTACGGCGTGTGGGGCGGCCTCACCGAGGACGAGCGCGAGGAACTGATGGGCCGTTCGCGCAACCGGCTGGTCGAGGTACCGCTCACCCTGCCCGCCACGATCAGGCGCTGACCGGGCGTCAGGTAGTGCAGAAACGTTTCGTCGACGAACCCCGCCCCGGCTACCGGCCGGCGGCCGCCCCGGCGAGCTGATCCAGCATCAGCGCCACGGCCGGGACCTCCGCCAGATCCGGCAGGGTCAGTGCGACCACCTGCCGCACCGCCGGGGCACCCGAGGCGGCCCGCACCGGCACCGCGGCCACCTTGGAGTGCCGCACCGCCTCCAGCGCGAGGCCCGGCAGCACCGCCACCCCGAGCCCGGCCGCCACCAGCCCGACCACCGCCGGGTAGTCGTCGGTGGCGAAGTCGATCCGCGGCTCGAAGCCCGCGCCCGCACACAGCTCCACCAGGTGCCCCCGACACTGCGGACAGCCCGCGATCCACTGCTCCGCCGCCAGCTCCGCCAGATCCACCGGCCTGCTCTCGTCCCTGGCCGCCAACGGGTGGCCGATCGGGAGCAGGCCGATCAGCGGGTCGTCCAGCAGCGGCCGGACCACCAGGTCCGACCAGTCGTTCGCGGCCTGGCTGGCGGCCGCCTCCAGGGTCGCCTCGGCCCTCGCCTCCCGGGCCGTGGTGTGCGGGGCGGGCAGCACGGCCCCACCGTGCGAGTCCGGGTACCGGAACGCCAGCGCCACCTCGCACTCGCCACCCCGCAGCATCGCCAGCGACTCCGGCGGCTCCGCCTCCACCAGCGACACGCGCACCCCCGGACGGGCGCCCCGCAGACGGGCTACCGCCGGCGGCACCAGAGTGGAACTCGCGGTCGGGAACGACACCAGCCGCACCCGCCCGGCCCGCAGCCCCGTGATCGCGGCCACCTCCTCCTCGGCCGCCGACAGGCCGGAGAGAATGCCGTTCGCGTGCTTCAACAGCACCTGACCCGCCTCGGTCAGCTGCATCCCCTTCCCCGACCTGGCCACCAACGGGGTCGCCACCGACTTCTCCAGCGCCTTCATCTGCTGGCTCACCGCAGGCTGCGTACAACCCAGCTCCCGGGCAGCGGCAGAGAACGAACCGCTACGGGCAACGGCGCGCAGGACACGGAGATGGCGGGCCTCGATCATGCCTCAGTTATAAGCGATCCTTTGGGCAAATGGCCAACCACATCAGGGGCTCGGGGAACTGCGACGCCGACCCTTGCAAGGTGATCCGTACCTAGGTGGTCAGGCACTTTCGTATGTGACCCCGGCGCCAGATCTCCTCGCAGTTCCCCGAGCCCCTGGGTAGTAGACGGCTGAGCCCCTGCCAAAAGCTGAGCCCCTGCGAAAACGCCGAAGGCCCGGCTCACCGAAGTGAACCGGGCCCGCGAGGTGGTGACGGAGCGTCAGTGCGAGTGGCCGTGGCCGCCGTGGCCGGCCGGCTCGTCGTCGGCCGGCTTCTCGACCACGAGCGTCTCGGTGGTGAGCAGCAGCGACGCGATCGAGGCCGCGTTCTCCAGGGCGGAGCGGGTGACCTTGACCGGGTCGATGACGCCGGCCTTCAGCAGGTCGCCGTACTCGCCGGTGGCGGCGTTGAAGCCGTGACCGGCCTCCAGCTCCGCGACCTTGTGGGTGATGACGTAGCCCTCGAGGCCGGCGTTCTGGGCGATCCAGCGCAGCGGCTCGGCGAGCGCCTTGCGGACGACCGCGACACCGGTCGCCTCGTCGCCGGTCAGGCCGAGGCCGCCGTCGAGCACCTTCTGGGCGTGCACGAGAGAGGCGCCACCACCGGCGACGATGCCCTCCTCGACCGCCGCGCGGGTCGCCGAGATGGCGTCCTCGAGACGGTGCTTGCGCTCCTTGAGCTCGACCTCGGTGGCCGCGCCGACCTTGATCACGCAGACGCCGCCGGCCAGCTTGGCCAGGCGCTCCTGCAGCTTCTCGCGGTCCCAGTCCGAGTCGGTGTTGGCGATCTCGGCCTTGATCTGGTTCACGCGACCGGCGACGGCGTCCGACTCACCGGCACCGTCGACGACCGTGGTGTCGTCCTTGGTGATGGTGATGCGGCGGGCGGAGCCGAGCACGTCCAGACCGGCCTGGTCGAGCTTGAGGCCGACCTCCTCGGAGATGACGGTGGCACCGGTGAGGGTGGCCAGGTCGCCGAGGATGGCCTTGCGGCGGTCGCCGAAGCCGGGGGCCTTCACCGCGACGGCGTTGAAGGTGCCACGGATCTTGTTGACCACGAGGGTGGAGAGCGCCTCGCCGTCCACGTCCTCGGCGATGATCAGCAGCGGCTTGGAGGTGCCGCCCTGCAGGATCTTCTCGAGCAGCGGGAGGAGCTCCTGGATCGAGGAGATCTTGCCCTGGTTGATCAGGATGTACGGGTCCTCGAGGACCGCTTCCTGACGCTCGGCGTCGGTGACGAAGTACGGCGACAGGTAGCCCTTGTCGAACTGCATGCCCTCGGTGAAGTCGAGCTCCACGCCGAAGGTGTTCGACTCCTCGACGGTGATGACACCGTCCTTGCCGACCTTGTCGATCGCCTCGGCGATCAGGTCGCCGACCTGCTGGTCCTGGGCGGACAGGGACGCGACGGCGGCCACGTCCTCCTTGCCCTCGATCTCGCGGGCGCTGGCGAGCAGGTGCGCGGAGACGGCGGCGACGGCCTTGTCGATGCCCTTCTTCAGGGCGGCCGGGCCGGCGCCCGCGGCGACGTTCCGGAGACCCTCGTTGACCAGGGCCTGGGCCAGCACCGTGGCGGTGGTGGTGCCGTCACCCGCAACGTCGTTGGTCTTGGTGGCGACCTCCTTGACGAGCTGCGCGCCAAGGTTCTCGTACGGGTCGTCCAGCTCGATCTCGCGAGCGATGGTGACACCGTCGTTGGTGATGGTCGGGGCGCCGAACTTCTTGTCGATGACGACGTTGCGGCCCTTGGGACCGATGGTCACCTTGACGGTGTCGGCCAGCTTGTTCACACCACGCTCGAGCGAGCGGCGGGCGTCCTCGTCGAACTGCAGGATCTTCGGCATGATTCCGTTTCCTAAAGGGGTCTACTGACGACGTGAGCCAACAACCGCGCCCCGGGCCCCTGTCACTGGTGACAAGAATCCGGGGCGGGCTGGTACGTCTTACTTCTCGATGATGGCGAGAACGTCGCGCGCCGAGAGAACCAGGTATTCCTCACCCTGGTACTTGACCTCGGTGCCGCCGTACTTCGAGTACAGGACGATGTCGCCGACGGCGACGTCCAGCGGGAGACGCTGGCCGTCCTCGAAGCGACCCGGACCGACGGCCAGGACGACGCCCTCCTGGGGCTTCTCCTTCGCCGTGTCCGGGATGACCAGGCCGGAGGCCGTGGTGGTCTCGGCGTCGAGCGGCTGGACCACAATGCGGTCCTCGAGCGGCTTGATGGCAACCTTGCTGCTGGCGGTCACGTCCGAGCTCCCCTTCGGAGATTACGGGGTTGTTCTTCAGGTAGGTGGCGATGAGTACGGGTCTGCCGTCGCGGGGGTCAGACTCGCTTCATCGCGTTAGCACTCACCCGGTGGGGAGTGCCAGGAACGACCATAGGCGGCCGTTAGCACTCAGTCAACCAGAGTGCCAACGGCGTGGCCCGGAGAACCGCCGGAACCGAGTGTCCGTACCCATGTACGAGGCGGCCCCGGCTCGGCAGAATTACCCCCATGCCAGCAGTCAACCGCCCCCTGCCGGACCGCCGCTCGGACCTCGTCTCGGCGTTCGCGCTCCTGCTGCTCTCGGTCGGCGGGTGGCTCTTCGTCCTCCTGTTGCTGGGCCTGCGGGCCTGGGCCTCCTCCTCCAACCAGGCCAGGCCCGCAGGGGCGCCTGCCCCCGCACCGCCGCCGTACGACTGGATGCCGATGTTGTCGATCGGGGGGCTGGTGCTCTGGATGCTGCTGGTCACCGGCTTCGCCTGGTACGGAGGGCGCCGGGTGACCGCCACCGTGCAGGGTCTGCTGCTGGCCGTGGTGCTGCTGTTCACCGGGGCGGGCTACGCCGCCGAGCACCGCACCGCCCCCGAGCCCGAGCCGCTCCCCTCGAACTACCAGCCCTGCTACAGCGGCAGCGGCCGGTGCAATTGAGGCCGGGCAGAATGGGCCCGTGGAGATCGAATCGTTCCGTGGCCTGTTGACCGACCAGGGCCAGTCCCTGCTGGCCGAGCTCCGGGAGTTCAAGCCCGGCGAGGAGCTGGCGCTGGCCACCCGGCTGCGCAAGGAGCACCCGGCCGGGCTGGTCAGTGCGGCGCTCGCGCAGGCGGGGCTGCGGCAGCGGGCCAGGGCGAAGTTCGGTGACGACGCCGACGCGATGTACTTCACCCCGAACGGGGTCGAGCAGGCCACCCGCCGCAGCGTCGCCGAGTGGCGGGCGCAGCGGTTCGCCGCGCTCGGCGTGCGGCGGCTGGCCGACCTGTGCTGCGGGATCGGCGGCGATGCGATCGCCCTGGCCAGGGCCGGGATCGCGGTCCTGGCGGTCGACCGGGACGAGCTGACCTGCGCCGTGGCCGAGGCCAACGCGGCCGCGCTGGGCCTGGGCGAGCTGATCGAGGTCCGGCAGGCGGACGTCACCGAGGTGGACGTCACCGGGTACGACGCGGTCTTCACCGACCCGGCGCGCCGGACGGCGCGCGGGCGGGTCTTCGATCCGGAGGCGTACTCCCCGCCGCTCTCCTGGGCGATCGAGGCGGCCCGCCGCACCCCGTACGGGGCGCTCAAGGTGGCGCCCGGCATCCCGCACGCGCTGGTGCCCGCGGGCGCCGAGGCCGAGTGGGTCTCGGACCACGGGGAGGTCAAGGAGGCGGTGCTCTGGTTCGGCACCGGGGCCACCGAGCCGCACCGGGCCACCCTGCTGCCGGGCCCGCACACCCTGACGGGCGGTCAACTCCCCGACCCGGCGCCCGGGCCGGTCGGCCGCTACCTGTACGAGCCGGACGGCGCGGTGATCCGGGCCCACCAGGTGGCCGAGGTGGCCGGGCAGGTGGACGGCCGGCTGATCGACCCGATGATTGCCTACCTGACCTCGGACCGACTGGTGGCGACCCCGTACGCGCACGCGTACGAGCTGACCGACGTACTGCCGTTCCACATCAAGAAGCTCAAGGCGCTGCTGCGCGAGCGCGGCGTCGGCACCGTGGTGATCAAGAAGCGCGGCATCGCGATCACCCCCGAGGACCTGCGCAAGCAGCTCAAGCCGAGCGGCCCGAACGAGGTCACCGTGATCCTCTGCCGGACCGACCGGGGCCCGCTGATGATGCTGGGTCAGCCGGCCAAGGCCTGAGGCCTACCGGTCGGCCTGGATGTAGTCCTCCAGCCGGGCCACCGCGAAGCCCTGCTCCTGGATCCGGCGCAGCAGCTCGGCGAACATCTCGGTCATCGTCTCGCCCTTGAGGTCCTTGGGCCCCCGGAAGTGCGCCAGCACGATGTCGCCCGGCTTGAGCTTCTTGTCGGCGGCCTGGTACTGCATGTCGTGGATCTGCATCGACTCGCGCCAGAGCACGATCGCGCGCGGGCCGCACTGCGCCACCGCGGTGTTCAGCTGCGGGGTGTGCGCGCCGTCGCCGTACGGAGGGCGGAACAGCAGCGGGGCCTTGCCGTACTGCTGGGTGAGCGCGGCCTGGGCGTCGCAGACCTCGGACTTCTGCTTCTCCGCCGAGACCTTGCTGAGCTGGGCGTGGTCGGTGGTGTGGTTGTGCACGTGGTTGCCGAGTGCCTGGAGCGGCTTGAAGTAGCCGTAGTCGTCCTTGACGATGTCCCGGGTCAGGAACATCGAGATCGGGACCTTCAGGTCGGTGATCATCTCGACGAACTTCGGGTCCTTCTCGGCCCCGTCGTCGATCGTGACGAAGACCACCTTGTCCTTGGTCGGCACCTCGCTGAAGACCGGCACCGGCCCACCGGCCGTCAGCTTGACCGGCTTGTCGGACGGGGCGGCGGGGGCCGGCGGCAGTGCGGTCAGGCCCCACTTGGCCCAGCCCCCGGCCGCCGACGGCGTCGCCGGCGGAGCGTCAACCGGCTTGCCGGCAACCGGAGTCGGTGACGGCGGACCCGCCGGCGCCCGGCCCCCACCGCTGCCGCAACCGGTCGCCAGCAGCAGGGCAAGCACAGCCACCCCGTACGTCTTCTTCACCGTTCCCCCGTCGTTCAGCCAACTCTCAGGAAGGCTACTCGACGTGTTCGCTGGTGAACCCCCACCGATGGGCGGGGCGCGCCAGCAGACCGGCGGGGGGCTCGGCCACCGGCACCGGATCGCCGTCCCACCAGGTGATCAGCAGCACCCGGTCACCGGCCGCGGCGAACAGCTCGGTCCGCACCAGGCCGGCTGAGCCGCGCAGTTGGGGCAGCGCGAACTCCCGCACCCAGACCGAGAGTTCACCGGCCCGGCCGTCGGCAGCCCGGGCCTCCCACATCTGCGCGACGGTCACCGCAGCGCCTCGTGCGCGGCCGCGTGCAGGTCGGTGTGCGGGACGGAGACCTCGGTGACCGGCAGCGAGGAGTCGGCTGACAGGGCGAAGGAGGAGGGCGCGCGGTTGCGCCAGACCATCTCCGAGCCGAGCGCCGCCACCATCGCGCCGTTGTCCGTGCACAGCCCGGGGCGCGGCACCCGGAGCACGATGCCCGCCTTGTCGCAGCGCTGCTGGGCCATCTCGCGCAGCCGGGAGTTGGCCGCCACGCCGCCGCCGATCATCAGGTGGTCGACGCCCTGGTCCTTGCAGGCCTTGACCGCCTTGCGGGTCAGCACGTCGGTGACCGCCTCCTGGAAGGAGGCCGCCACGTCGGCGATCGGCACTGTCTCGCCCGCGCGCCGCTTGGCCTCGACCCAGCGGGCCACCGCGGTCTTCAGGCCGGAGAACGAGAAGTCGTACTCCGGGTCCTTCGGACCGCTCAGCCCGCGCGGGAACCTGATCGCCTTCGGGTCGCCGTCCCGGGCCATCCGGTCCACCACCGGGCCGCCGGGGAAGCCGAGACCGAGCACCCGGGCGATCTTGTCGAAGGCCTCGCCCGCCGCGTCGTCGATGGTCGAGCCGAGCGGGCGGACGTCGGTGGTGATGTCCTCGCTGAGCAGCAGCGAGGAGTGCCCGCCGGAGACCAGCAGCGCCATCGTCGGCTGCGGCAGCCGGCCGTGCTCCAGCTGGTCCACGCAGATGTGCGAGGCCAGGTGGTTCACCCCGTACAGCGGCTTGTCCAGCGCCCAGGCGAAGGCCTTCGCCGCCGAGACGCCGACCAGCAGCGCACCTGCCAGGCCGGGCCCGGCCGTGACGGCGATGCCGTCCAGGTCGGAGCCCTTGATCCCGGCGGTGTCCAGCGCGCGCTGGATAGTCGGGACCATCGCCTCCAGGTGCGCCCGGCTGGCGATCTCCGGCACCACGCCGCCGAACCGGGCGTGGTCGTTGACGCTGGAGGCGACCGCGTCGGCCAGCAGGGTGGTGCCCCGGACGATGCCGACACCGGTCTCGTCGCAGGAGGTCTCGATACCGAGGACCAACGGTTCGTCAGCCATCGGCCGGCTCCTTGGGATTGTCGAGACGCATCACCAGTGCGTCCACGTTGGCGGGTTGGTAGTAGCCGCGGCGGATGCCGACCGGCTCGAAGCCGAAACGCTCGTACAGCCGCTGGGCGCGCGGGTTGTCCATCCGCACCTCCAGCAGCAGTTCGGCGCACTGCCGCCGGGCGGCCTCGGCCACCAGGTCGGCGAGCAGCCGGGCACCGAGCCCGGCGCCCTGCTGGTCCTCGGCGACCGCGATGGTCTGCACGTCGCCCTCGGCGCCGACGGCCATCAGACCGGCGTAGCCGACGATGCCGCCGTCCTCGCCGACCGCGACCGTGTAGTGCCGGGTGCCGCCGGGGCCGGTGTCGGCCAGTTCGGACCAGTACATGCCGCGCGACCAGGCGTCCTCGGGGAAGAGCCGGAGCTCCAGCTCCATCACCGGCTCGATGTCCCACCAGCGCATCGGCCGCAGCCGGGCGGCGGTCATGCCGGGAGCACCGCCTTGTAGCCTGCGGGCACCTGGGCGTCCGGACGGCGCAGGTAGAGCGGCACGTTGGGCAGCAACTCCCGCCCGGCCGCCAGCTCCTGGGCCGCGAAGTCGGCCAGCCAGCCGGCCGACACGTGCTCGGGGCCGGTCACCTGCGGAAAACTCTCGGGGTACAGCAGCGCGCCCGCACCGACCGCGACCGCCTCGGGCGTCAGCTCGGCCGCGCGGCCCACCTCGGGGCCCGCCGTCCGCCGCTTGTCCGCGTCGTACGAGGCCCAGTAGACCTCCTTGCGCCGGGCGTCGGTGGCCACCGTGAACGGACCGGTCACCTCGGCCTGGTGCGCGATCGCGTCCAGCGTGCAGACACCGTGCACCGGCACGCCGAGCGCGAATCCCAGGGTGGCCGCGGTGACCAGGCCGACCCGCAGGCCGGTGTACGGGCCCGGGCCGACCCCGACCGCGATGCCGGTCAGCGCGTGCTTGTCGACACCCGCCTCCCGCAGCACCCGGTCGATCGAGGGCAGCAGCAGCTCCCCGTGCCGTCGGGCATCCACCTGGTGGGCCTCGGCCAGCACTCTGGTGCCGTCGTGGACGGCGGCCGTGACGGCGGGGGTGGCGGTGTCGAACGCAAGCAGCAGCACGGGTCAAGGTTAAGGGGTGCGCCGGGGTCGGTATTTCATACCGGTCCTGAACACACGGCCACGACGGTCCGGACGGGCTCACCGGACCTGGCACGATGGGCCGGGAGAGCACGAGCGGGTACGAGCCTGGCGGGAGCAGACGTGTCACGTCCTGGAGTGGTGGTCACCGGTCTGACCCTGGCGGCACTGGCGGCGGTCGGCCTGCTGGCCTTCCAGGCCAACGGCGCGGCCGTCCAAACCCCGGAGGCCAAGCCCGCCGCGAGCTCGGCCGCCGCCCCGAGCCCGAGCGCCTCCGCCAGCCCCTCCGCCCCCGCGCTGCCCGCCTCCTCCGGCACCGGCCGACGGGTGGTCTACTCGGCGGGCAGCCACTACGTCTGGCTGGTCGACCCGAAGAAGACCCCGCCGAACCAGGCCGCCTTCCCGGTCGCCCCGGGCTCGGTCGAGCCGACGCCCGGCAGCTACACGGTCTACAGCCGGACGGCCGCGGGCATGGGCACCGACGGCCGACAGATCGAGCACGTGGTCCGGTTCGCCCAGCAGAACAACGTGGTCTTCGGCTTCAGTGCCGCACTGGACGGGACGACCCCGCCGGCCGATCCGAAGACCAGGACCGGCGGCATCCGCTCCGGCCGGGCCGACAGCCAGACCCTCTGGGACTTCGCGCCGAACGGCACCAAGGTCGTGGTGATCCCCTGAGCCGGGCTCAGGCCGCCTTCTTCACCTCGGGCCGGTCTGCCACCGGGGCCTTCGGCGGCGTGGAGACCGCACGGGCCGCCGCGGCGGCGGCGAGCAGGGCCCGCATGGGGGTCTGCTGTGGAGCGGGTGTCGTGCTCGACATGATGCGTCTCCCTAGTTAGGCACACCTAACCGCGGAGTCCATCCCACCACATCCGGGACCTCACCGACAACACTTTGCCGACACTCCGTCGGAAACTCAGACGGTACCGAGCTCCGCCAGGTCCACCCCGGCCCATCGGGCGCCGATCCCGGTCAGCCGGACCTGGCGCGGGTCGGCGTCGTCCTCGGCCGCGCCGCCGATCGCCCGTTCGATCCGGACCTCCAGCCGATCGTCCGTCAACTGCTCGACCTTGCCCTCACCCCATTCGACCACCACCACCGACTCCGGCAGCGAGACGTCGAGATCGAGGTCCTCCATCTCGTCCAGGCCGCCGCCCAGCCGGTACGCGTCCACGTGCACCAGCGCCGGTCCCCCGGTCAGCGAGGGATGCACCCGGGCGATCACGAAGGTCGGCGAGGTGACCGCGCCGCGCACCCCGAGGCCCTCGCCGAGCCCCCGGGTCAGCGTGGTCTTGCCCGCGCCCAGCTCGCCGGAGAGCAGCACCAGGTCGCCGGGGCGCAGTACGCCCGCCAGCGCCCGCCCGAGCCGGTTCATCCGTTCGGGGGTCTCCACTGTGATCACCGCGGTCACTCCTTCGCTCCGGCGGCGGCCAGCAGCTCCGTCAGGTGACGGTCCACCAGCTCCGGCCGCTCCAACATCACCAGGTGCCCCGCGTCCGGCACCAGCACCAGCTCCGCGCCGGGCAGCGCGGCCGCGATCGCCTCGCTGTACTCGGGCGGGGTCAGCAGGTCCTTCGTCCCGGCCAGCACCAGCGAGGGACGCCCGGCCATCGCCGCCAGCGCGGCCAGCTTGTCGTGCGCGCTGAACGCCGGGTAGAACTCGGCCACCACGTCGAACGGGGTGGCGTCCAGCATCTGCTCGGCGAACCGGGACACCCCGGGATCGACGTCCGCGCTCCCGAACGAGTACCGCCGGTAGAACACCGCCGTCACATCGGCCCCGAACCTCCGGGTCGCCTCCACCAGGCCCGCCTGACGGCCCAACAGCTTCACCACCCCGGGCGCCAGCCGCTTCATCGGCTTCGCCAGAGCGGCGGGCAGGCCCAGCGTGACGGAGTCCCAGCCCGCCGCCAGGGTGCCGACCAGCGCGACCCCGGCCACCCGGTCCCGGAACAGCTCCGGCTGCTGTTCGGCCAGCGCCATCACGGTCATCCCGCCCATCGAGTGCCCGACCAGCACCAGCGGCCCGGTCGGCGCGACGGCGTCCAGCACCGCCTTCAGGTCGGCGCCCAGCAGGTCTATGCTCGCGGGCTCCCCCGCCAGGTACGAACGCGAGCGCTCGGACCGGCCGTGGCTGCGCTGGTCCCAGAACACCAGCCGGGCGCTGCCGCGCAGCGCGGCGCGCTGGAAGTGCCAGCTGTCCTGGTTCAGGCAGTACCCGTGGCTGAACACCACCGTGAGCGGCGCGTCCTCGACCCCGTCCAGCTCGACGTACAGCTCGGTCCCGTCGGCGGCCGCCACCCTGACCGGACGGCCGCGCAGCGACCCGTACGGGGCGGTGGCGTCCAGTTCCTCCTGCGCCCGGCGCCGGGTCGCCCGGCCCACCGCCAGCCGCTCCACCGCGACCCCGGCCGCCGCACCGGCGGCCAGCAGACCGACCGAGATCCCGATCAGTCCGGCGGCCCGGCCCACACCCGGCGTCTTCTCGGTCACGACGATGCCCCCAGGTAGCGACGCGGCACCCGGGCGCCGATCCGGGTGACGATCTCGTACGAGATGGTGCCGCAGGCCCGGCCCCAGTCCTCGGCGGTCGGCTCGCCGTGCTCACCGTTGCCGAACAGCCGCACCTCGTCGCCCGCCCGGGCGGTGTCCCCGCCGAGGTCGATCACGAACTGGTCCATCGCCACCCGGCCGGCCACCGTGTACCACTTGCCGCCGACCTGCACCGGGCCGGTGCCACTGGCGTGCCGGGGGATGCCGTCCGCGTAGCCGATCGGCACCAGGCCGAGCGTGGTCTCGCCCGAAGTCGTGTAGTGGTGCCCGTAGCTGACGCCGTGTCCGCCCGGTACGTGCTTCACCAGCGCCAGCCTGGCGGTCAGCGCCATCACCGGCCGCAGCCCGAAGTCCGCCGGTCCGCCGACCTCGGGCACCGGGGAGAGCCCGTACATCGCCAGACCCGGGCGGACCAGGTCGTAGTACGACTCCGGGAGCAGCAGGGTCGCGGGCGAGTTGGCCAGGTGCCGCACCTCCGGGCGCAGCCCGGCCCGCTCGGCCGAGGCCACCGCCTCGGCGAAGCCGTCCAGTTGGAGCCGGATCGAGGGGTGGCCGGGCTCGTCGGCCGCGGCGAAGTGCGACCAGAGGCCGACCACCGTGATCAGACCCTCGGCCTCGGCAGCGCGGGCCGCCGCCACCAGGTCCGGCCAGTCCCGGGGCTGGCAGCCGTTCCGGCCGAGCCCGGTGTCGGCCTTCAGGTGGACCCGGGCCTGGATGCCGGTCTCCCGGACGGCGGCGAGCAGCTCGTCCATCGCCCACCGGCCGCTGACCGAGATGTCGATCTCGGCCCGGAGCGCCTGCGCCCACGGCCCGCCCGGGGTCCACAGCCAGCACAGCACCCGGGCCAGGTCCGCCCCGATCCCCGCCGCCCGCAACGCGAGCGCCTCCTCCGGCGTCGCCGTACCCAGCCAGCGGGCGCCGGCCGCAACCGCCTCCCGGGCGCAACTGACCGCGCCGTGGCCGTAGGCGTCCGCCTTGACCACTGCCATCAGCTCGGGGCCGTGGGTGCGCTCGCGCAGCGCAGCGAGGTTCCCGCGCAGGGCGGCCAGGTCGATGGTCGCCTCGGCGCGGACCCCGTCGGTGAGCAGGGCCGTCCCGGTCGTGTTCGCAGTCGTCATCGCGTATCAGTCTCCCAGACCGGCCCATAAGCACCCGCCAGGGGCACACACCAGGGGCTCGGGGAACTGCGACGCCGGCCACGGGACGGGGCAAGGTGCGAGAGTGGTCAACCCCGGGCGTGGCTCAGGTCACCCCATTCACGCGGCGATCACGCTCCTGAGGTCGGCGTCGCAGTTCCCCGAGCCCCTGGTAGTGCCTGGTTGAGCACCTGCGCGACGTCCATCGCGGTGATCGGGGTCCCCGCTGCTGCAGCCTGCCGCCCCGCGAGGCCGTGCAGGTAAGCAGCGACCGAGGCGGCATCGAACGGCGTGAGCCCGGCCGCCAGCAGGGAGCCCAGCAGGCCGGCCAGGACGTCGCCGCTGCCCGCCGTGGCCAGCCACGAGGTGCCCGTCGGGTTGACCCGGCAGCGGCCGTCGGGAGCGGCGATCACCGTGGTGGAGCCCTTGAGCAGCACCGTCGCCCCGTACAGCTCCGCCAGCCGCCGCGCGGTGGCCAGCCTGGTCGAAGCCAGCTCCTCCGCAGGGGGCGGCGCCTGACCGGTCGCCCCGGCGAGCAGCCGGGCCGCCTCACCGGTGTGCGGGGTGAGCACCAGCGGTACGTCCGCGCCGGGCCCCCGCCGGGCCAGCTCGGTCAGCCCGTCCGCGTCGACCAGCACCGGGGCCCCCGTCGCCAGCGCCTGGTCCAGCACCTCGCCGACCCCGTCGCCGCCGCCGGGCCCGACCACCCAGGACTGCACCCGCCCGGCCGCCGCCAGGTCCCCGGCGCTGACCAGCACCTCGGGGAACCGTCGCACCACCTCGGCCGCCGCGGAACCGACGTACCGGACCGCCCCGGCCCCGCCCCGCAGCGCCCCCGCCACCGCGAGCACCGCCGCGCCGGGGTACTTCGCCGACCCGGCCGCGATGCCGACCACACCCCGGCGGTACTTGTCGCTCTCGACGCCGGGCACCGGCAGCAGCCGCCGCACGTCCGCGTCCTGAAGGGCCGTCACCGCCGCCTCCGGCAGGTCGAGCCCGATCCCCACCAGGTGCACCACCCCGGCGTACGAGGCCCCGGGATCGACCAGCAGCCCCGGCTTGTACGTACCGAAACAGACCGTCACATCGGCCCGCAGCGCCGCCCCGGCCACCTCACCACTGTCCGCGTCCACCCCGCTCGGGACGTCCACCGCAACCACCGGCCCCCGCCGCGCCATCCCGGCGAACCCTGCCGCCGCCGGCCGCAGCCCACCCCGGCCGCCGATCCCGACGATGCCGTCGAGCACCAGGTCGGCCTCGGCGAACTCCGCCTGATCCACCGTCACCCGCCCACCGGCGGCCCGCAGCGCCGCCAGTCCGCCCGCGTGCACCCGCTCCGGTGACAGCAGCAAGGCCCGGACCCGCGCCCCCCGCCGGGCCAGCAGCGCGCCCGCGTACAGCGCGTCGCCCCCGTTGTCGCCGCTCCCGGCCAGCACCAGCACCCGGCTGCCGTAGACCCGGTCCAGCAGCCGTACGCAGACGGCCGCCAAGCCGTACGCCGCCCGCTGCATCAGCGTCCCCTCGGGCAGCCGGGCCATCGCCCCGGCCTCCGCCGCACGTACCTGTTCCACCGTGTGGGCGTACCGCATGCCACAACCTCCGGGCTCAGCCTTCCGCGATCACCACGGCCGACGCTACGCCCGCATCGTGGCTCAGCGACACGTGCCACGACCTGACGCCCAGTTCGGCCGCCCGCGCCGCCACCGTCCCACGCACCGTCAGCAGCGGCCGCCCGGAGTCCCCGACCTCCACCTCGGCGTCGGTCCAGTGCATCCCGCCGGGCGCCCCGAGCGCCTTGGCCAGCGCCTCCTTCGCCGCGAACCGCGCCGCCAGCGAGGCCACCCCCCGCCGCTGACCGTTGGGCAGCAGCAACTCCCCCGGCGTGAACAACCGCTCCGCCATCCCGGGCGTCCGCTCCAGCGCCGCCCCGAACCGCTCGATCTCCGCCACGTCGATCCCGACCCCGACAATCACCGCGACCTGCTCCTCTCCCTCGCTGCCCGGACCTTACGGCACACTTTCGAGTGAGAACCGCTTCGATCCCCTCCGGGTTGTGGCCCGCGCTCCTACTCTTTCGCGCAGACCGCACCCGCCAGGAGGGAGAAGGGCCATGGTCGCCATGCCAGCCATCGAGCATCCGCTGCCCGAGGACGATCTCCTGCAGACCTTCCTCAGCCTTGAGACACCGCTGGGCTACAAGGCAGAGCTCATCGAAGGGGAGATCATCGTGACCCCACCGCCGGACGGCTCGCACGAGACGACGTTCGCCTCGATCAACCGGCAGTTCATGCGCAATGCCGCCACCGAATTGGACCTGGCCGGCATGAAGGGCCTGATCACCCCCCTCGGCCACTTCATCCCGGACGGCACCGTCAGCCCGGTCGGCCACTTCCACGATGCCGAGCCGTGGGCCGACACCACCGGCGTCCTGCTGGTCTTCGAGGTCACTTCCAGCAACCCCGCCAAGGACCGGGACGCCAAACGGCGCGGCTACGCAGCCGGCCTGATCCCCTGTTACCTGCTGATCGACCGGACCCGCGCCGAGGCCGTGCTCTTCACCGACCCGGTGAACGGCGACTACGCCGCCCTCACCAAAGTCCCGTTCGGCAAGCCGCTCGACCTGCCCGCCCCGTTCTCGTTCCCCCTGGACACCACTCCCCTGCGGTAGCCGACACCGCAGGGGAGCAGCACGTCAGCCCTACTCGACCGTGACGGACTTCGCCAGGTTGCGGGGCTGGTCCACCTCGTGGCCCTTGGCGGTGGCCAGCTCGCAGGCGAAGACCTGCAGCGGCACCGTCGAGACCAGCGGCTGCAGCAGCACCGGCGTGACCGGGATCCGGATCAGGTGGTCGGCGTACGGGGCGACCGCCTCGTCACCCTCCTCCGCGATCACGATGGTCCGGGCGCCACGGGCCCGGATCTCCTGGATGTTGGAGACGATCTTGTCGTGCAGGATCGACCGGCCGCGCGGCGAGGGCACCACCACGACCACCGGCAGGCCCTCCTCGATCAGCGCGATCGGGCCGTGCTTGAGCTCGCCCGCCGCGAAGCCCTCGGCGTGCATGTACGCCAGCTCCTTGAGCTTGAGCGCACCCTCCAGGGCCACGGGGTAGCCGACGTGCCGGCCGAGGAAGAGCACCGACTTGGCGTCCGCCAGGGACCGGGCCAGCTCGCGCACCGGCTCCATGGTCCGGAGCACCTGCTCGACCTGCTTGGGAGCCTCGCGGAGCTCCTGGATGACGCTCTGGATCTCGTCGCCCCACTTGGTGCCGCGCACCTGGCCCAGGTACAGCGCGACCAGGTAGCAGGCGACCAGCTGGGTCAGGAACGCCTTGGTCGAGGCGACCGCGACCTCGGGGCCCGCGTGCGTGTAGAGCACCGCGTCCGACTCACGCGGGATGGTCGACCCGTTGGTGTTGCAGATCGCCAGCACCTTCGCGCCCTGCTCCCGCGCGTGCCGCAGCGCCATCAGGGTGTCCATCGTCTCGCCGGACTGCGAGATCGCGATCACCAGCGTGCGGTCGTCCAGGATCGGGTCCCGGTAGCGAAACTCCGAGGCGACCTCGACCTCGCACGGGATCCGGGTCCAGTGCTCGATCGCGTACTTGGCGATCATGCCGGCGTGGAACGCGGTGCCGCAGGCGACGATCACCACCTTGTCGACCTGGCGCAACTGGGCGTCGGAGATCCGCAGCTCATCGAGCGTCAGCTGCCCGTCCGCGCCGATCCGGCCGAGCAGGGTGTCGGCGACCGCCTTCGGCTGCTCGGCGATCTCCTTGAGCATGAAGTAGTCGTAGCCGCCCTTCTCGGCGGCCGAGGCGTCCCAGTCCACGTGGTACTCGCGGACCTCGGCGGGCCCCCCGTCGAAGTCCGTGACGGTCACCGACTCCGCGCGCAGCTCGACCACCTGGTCCTGGCCGAGCTCGACCGCCTCCCGGGTGTGCGCGATGAAGGCCGACACGTCCGAGGCGAGGAAGTTCTCGCCCTCGCCGCGCCCGACCACCAGCGGCGAGTTCCGCCGCGCGCCGACCACCACGCCGGGCTGGTCGGCGTGCACCGCGACCAGGGTGAACGCACCGTCCAGCTGACGGCACACCACCCGCATCGCCTCGGCCAGGTCACCGGCGAACGCCTCGCCCAGCAGGTGCGCGACCACCTCGGTGTCGGTCTCCGAGCGGAGCGTGTGCCCCCGGTCGGCGAGCTCGGCCCGGAGCTGGGCGAAGTTCTCGATGATGCCGTTGTGCACCACCGCGACCCGGCGCGCGTCGTCCAGGTGGGGGTGGGCGTTCGCGTCGGTCGGGCCACCGTGGGTGGCCCAGCGGGTGTGGCCGATACCGGAGGTGCCGGCGGGGAGAGGGGTCTCCGCCAGCGCCTTCTCCAGATTGACCAGCTTGCCCGCGCGCTTGTCCGTGGCGAGGCTCCACTGCCCGTCGGCGCCTCGCGTCTGAACGGCCACACCGGCGGAGTCATAACCCCGGTACTCGAGCCGTCGCAGACCTTCGATCACTACATTCTGGGCCTCAAGAGGGCCCACATAACCTACGATTCCGCACATCGCGCCAGGATATCGGCGCTCCCCCGAACCCCTCGCCACCCCCTGGTGACCGACACCACAGCACCCCGAACCCCCGGAACGGCCCACAATGGACCATGTGCTGACCGAACTCTGTACGAGGGGCGCCCCCGCGACGCCCACCCCCTCCCCGTACGTGGATCTGGACCGGGCCGAGTGGAGCGCGCTGCGCGAGCGCACCCCGATGCCGCTGACCGCCGAGGAGGTGGAGAAGCTGCGCGGCCTGGGCACCGCCCTCGACCTGGACGAGGTGCGGGACGTCTACCTGCCGCTGTCCCGGCTGCTCAACCTCTACATCCACGCCACCCACGAGCTGCGCAGCACCGTCGGGACCTTCCTGGACACCCCCGACACCGAGCGCACCCGGACCCCGTTCGTGATCGGCGTGGCCGGCTCGGTGGCGGTCGGCAAGTCCACCACCGCCCGTCTGCTGAAGGCCCTGCTGGCCCGCTGGCCGGAGCACCCCCGGGTCGAGCTGGTCACCACCGACGGCTTCCTGCTCCCCAACGCCGAGCTGCGCCGCCGGGGCCTGATGGCCCGTAAGGGCTTCCCCGAGTCGTACGACCGCCGGGCGCTGATGCGCTTCGTGGCGGACGTGAAGGCGGGCAAGGAGCTGGTCACCGCCCCGGTCTACTCGCACCTGGTCTACGACATCGTGCCGGACGAGCGCCTCACCGTGGAGCGCCCCGACATCCTGATCGTCGAGGGCCTGAACGTGCTGCAGCCCGCACTGCCCGGCACCGACGGCCGCACCCGGCTCGCCGTCGCCGACTACTTCGACTTCTCGATCTACGTCGACGCCCGCACCGACGACATCGAGAGCTGGTACCTGTCCCGCTTCAAGAAGCTCAGGGACACCGCCTTCCAGGACCCGAACTCCTACTTCCGCCGCTTCACCGAAGTGCCGGAGGAGGAGGCGATGGAGTACGGCCGCCAGGTCTGGCGCACCATCAACAAGCCCAACCTGGTGGAGAACGTGCTGCCCACCCGCGGCCGGGCCACCCTGGTGCTGCAGAAGGGCGCTGACCACAAGGTCCGGCGGGCACTGCTGCGCAAGCTTTAGGGGGGGTCCGTTCGCTCAACTCGGTTTGCTCCGTGGGCATCACGAATACATCCCGATTGACCGGAATCACATCCCGACCTGTCCGATTAGGTAGTAATTGTCGCAAATAGTGCACAAGTGCTGGCCGTAGTATCAGCGATGTCAGTCACTCCCAGCCTCTAAATCGACACGGACCACCTCAAAAATGCTTGCCTTCCTCCTTGAGATACAGCAGTGGTGGACCTCCGGGACGATCTATCCGTTCGCGGTCTTCATGTCCGTCGTATGGCTGCTGTGGCTCATCCGGATCGTTCTGACCCGCCGTTACAAGCCTTGGGTGCGCCCGTACTCGACCACCACGTCCGTGATCATTCCGGTGGTGGACGAACCCGCCGACCTGTTCCGCTCGGTGCTGGACCGCATCATCGAGCAGCAGCCGACCGAGATGGTCGTGGTGATCAACGGCAAGCGCAACGAGGTGCTCGAGCAGGTCTGCGACCGGCTGGGCGTCTACTGGGAGTGGACCGAGACCCCCGGCAAGCGCAACGCCCTGCGGGTCGGCCTCGAGGTCTGCACCGGCGACGTCGCGGTCCTGGTGGACTCCGACACAGTCTGGACCCCGACCACCCTGAGCGAACTGATCAAGCCCTTCCGCGACGCGGAGGTCGGCGGGGTGACCACCCGTCAGCGCATCCTCGACCCCGGCCGCTCCGTGCTCACCCGCTGGGCGGACTGGCTGGAGAGCGTCCGCTGCCAGTACTCCCTGCCAGCCATGAGCGTGCTCGGCACCGTCGGTTGCCTCCCGGGCCGGACCATCGCGTTCCGCCGGCAGATCCTGGTGGACTGCATGGAGGACTTCCTCAGTGAGAAGTTCCTCGGGGTGTTCCTGGAGGTGAGCGACGACCGGACTCTCACCAACTACACGCTCAAGCAGGGCTACAAGACCGTCTACCAGTCGACGTCCCTGGTGTATACGGACGCCCCGCTGGCACTGGGCAAGCTGGCCAAGCAGCAGTACCGCTGGGCCCGCGGCTCCCAGTACAACACCCTGCGGATGCTGCCCTGGATGCTGCGGCGGGCCAAGATGCTCGCCCTCTTCTACACGGTCGACATCCTGGTCCCGTTCATGCTGCTGGGCAGCTTCTCGTCCTGGGCGGTGGCCATCTGGCACGGCTCGGGCCCCAGCCTGTACGAGGGCCTGCCGCTGCCGGTCGAGCACTGGAAGGCGCTGCTGTCGCTGCTCGTCCTGGCGGCCATGCTCTCCACCGTGTCCCTCGCCATCCGCTTCGGAAGGCACTTCGCCTACCGCTCCACCGACATGCTCTATCTCCCGATCTTCATGGTGATCAACACCTTCCTGCTGCTCCCGGTCCGCCTGCTCGGCTTCTTCAAGATGGGCCACAACGCGTCCTGGGGCACCCGCGACGACAGCTTCGCCGGAGAGCGCGCCCGGAGCCCGAAGGTCGTCATCCCCTACCTGCTCGGCGGAGCGATTCTGATCGGCTCGGTGATGATGAGTGTCTAGGCGCGCGAAGAAGATGCACTGGTGGAGCCGTGGCTCCGGCGTGCGGCTCCGGCTCTGGATGGTCTGCAACGTCGCCATCCTCTCGGTGCTGACCTACGGCGTGATGGCCGCCCTGGCCGTCGCGGACGACGGTGCCCGCTACGAGGGGCTGGGTCAGAACGCCGGCGTCCCCGCCCTCAGTGAGCTCTTCCAGCCGGAGAAGAAGGCGCCGCCGATCCCGGATCGCAGCGTCTTCAGCGCACCGGACGGCAAGCACTTCGGGGTCAGC
The DNA here is from genome assembly GCF_054049135.1 of Kitasatospora sp. P5_F3. Taxonomy (NCBI): domain Bacteria; kingdom Bacillati; phylum Actinomycetota; class Actinomycetes; order Kitasatosporales; family Streptomycetaceae; genus Kitasatospora; species Kitasatospora sp. P5_F3. Next base: position 177,242 of record NZ_JBFUMY010000007.1, read on the forward strand.
ACCAAGGAAGCGCCCTGGTCGGGCAAGGAGCTCCAGCAGGTCAAGCAGTCCTCGGGGGCCTGGCCGACCATGGTCGAGTACTTCGTCCGCTGGAACCAGAACTTCGACCCCAAGGCGGTCAGCGCGGCCTACAGCCACGGGACCCTGCCGGTGCTGGCTTGGGAGCCGTGGGCCGGCGGCGAGGCGGGCTCGGCCAACCAGCCGAACTACAGCCTCTCCACCATCATCGACGGCAAGCACGACGAGTACCTGAGCGCCTTCGCCCAGGGCGTCGCCGCCCAGAAGTGGCCGCTGGCGATCCGCTTCGCCCACGAGATGAACGGCAACTGGTACCCGTGGTCCGAACAGGTCAACGGCAACCAGCGCGGGCAGTACGTGCAGGCGTGGCGCCACGTGCACGACGTGTTCGCCAAGGCGGGTGCCACCAACGTCATCTGGATCTGGAGCCCGAACATCCTGCGGCCGGTGAAGGACATCAGCATCCCCGACCTCTACCCCGGTGACGAGTACGTCGACTGGATGGGCATGGTCGGCTACGGCACCAACCGCGAGCGCACCGCCGACGAGACCTTCGGTCCGACTCTGGACACCCTGCGCCAGATCTCCAAGAAGCCGGTCCTCATCACGGAGACGGGGCGTGAGACCAGCGCCGCCTACAAGCCCGCCTGGACCGCGGACTTCTTCACCTGGCTCGCCAAGCAGCCGGACGTGATCGGGTTCATCTGGTTCCAGCGCAACGTCGCCGAGGGCGGCAAGGCCAACTGGCGCTTCGACGAGAGCACCGCGTCGTTGCGGGCCTTCTCGAACGGCATCCGACAGATCACACTCGCCAAGGGACTGGGCTGACCCAGCGTCAACTCCCGGCACGCCACCACGGACGGCAGGAAGAACACAGAGTGAGCATGCAGCAGTCGCCGCTCCGCACCGCACCGCAGCGGGCCACCGACCCCGCACCCCCGGAGCGTCGGCAGCCGACGGAAGCCGCGCAGCCCACCGAGCCCGTCCTCTCCCCGGCGAGGCGGCGGGCCCTGACGCTGCTCACCGTCCTGCCCCCCGCAGCGGTCGCCCTCTACCGCTGCCTCGACGGGATCGGCAGCCGTCAGCTGTGGCGCGACGAGCACGCCAGCTGGTGGGCCGCCGCCCTGAGCTTCCAGGACCTGCGGGCGCTGCTCGGCACCATCGACGCCGTCATCGCGCCGTACTACCTGCTGCTGCGCCTGTGGATCGCCGGCTTCGGCGACTCCGCCGCCTCGCTGCGCACGCCCTCCGCTCTGGCGATGGCGCTGGCCGCCGCCGTGACCGCGGTGCTCGGCCGCCAGCTGGCGACCCGGGCCGGCGTCTCCAGCACGGGCCTCGCGGCCACCCTGACCGGACTGGGCGCGGGCCTGGCGTTCGCACTGCTGCCCGCCGTCGCGCGGTACGGCCAGGAGGCTCGCCCCTACGCCTTCTCGGTGCTCGCCGTCCTGGTCTCCACCCTGCTGCTGCTGCGGGCCCTGGAGCAGCCCTCGGTGGCCCGCTGGGCCTGGTACGCCACGAGCGTGACCCTGGTCGGGGCCGCCCACCTGGTCTCGCTGCTCGTGCTGGCCGCCCACCTGATCGCCGCGCTGACCCTGGCCCTGCGCGCCCGCGAGCGCGCCGCGTTCTGGCAGTGGGCGCTCGCCGCGCTGGTCGGGGTCGGGGGCATTGCCGCCCTGTTGCTGCGGGGCAACGGCCAGAGCAAGCAGATCGCCTGGAACAACCCGACCCTCGACGACCTGACCGACCTGCCCAAGGAGCTCTTCGGCTCCTGGACCACCGCAGCCGTCGTGCTGGGGCTCGCGGTGATCGGCCTCTGGCCCGCCCGGCGCCACGCCGGTCTGCTGGTCTGCTGGATCGTGCTCCCGCCCGTCCTGACGTACGTCACGGCGGACCGGCTGCACCTCTTCCTGGACCGCTACCTGCTGTTCGTCCTGGCGCCGTGCGTGCTGCTGGCCGCCGCCGGGGTCGGCTGGCTGCTCTCCCCCGTCGGCCGGTCCGCCGTCGGCCGGGTGGTGGCCGGTGTGCTCGCGGTGGCGCTGCTCGGCGGGGTCGCCGTCCTCGGCCAGCCGACGATGGCGACCCTGCGCGACAACCTCAAGTCCGAACCCGACTACCGGGGCGCCGCCGACCTGCTCGCCGCCCAGACGAAGCCCGGCGACGGCATGGTGATCAACAGTCTGCTGAACGCCCGCCGGGCCCTCGCCTACGAACTGCGGGACCGTCAGGCGCCGACCGACATCCTGCTCCAGTACTACCCGGAGGACCTCGGACGCTTCCAGGGCGTGGAGTGCACCGACCCTTCGGAGTGCGCGCGCTTCACCGACCGGCTCTGGCTGGTCAGCACCGCGATCGGGCCCAACCCGCTCGCCCAGCTGCCGAAGAACACCCAGGACGTCCTGACGCAGCAGTTCAAGACCGTCGACACCAAGCAGCTGCACGGCCTCAAGCTGGTGCTGCTGGAGCGCATCCAGCCCGCGCCCGGGGAGGAGTGACCCCCGGTTCTTCCGGTGGGGGAGCTCAGCTCATCGGCCAGGACACCAGGTTCTGGTCCGCCAGACCGTCCTGGAAGGCCTTCAGCGCACCGGGCGAGGTGGTGAACCGCCAGTCGAAGCGGCCGCCCTCCTGGTCGCTGTGCTGGAACCAGGAGAAGCCCACCAGCTGGGGGCGGTTCTTGATCCAGCGGAAGAAGTCGACGGTCCACAGCGCCTTGTTGGGGGTCGGCTTGACGCCGGTCTCCCCGATGAAGATCGGCTTCCGGGAGAGCGAGACCAGGTCCTCGTAGGTCTCGTCGAAGACCTGTCCGGCGGACGTCTCGCTCTCGCTGTATCCGTCCATACCGATCCAGTCGACGTACTTGTCACCCGGGAAGTACCGCGCCAACTCGTGCTTGTTGGTGCCCCGGTGGATGTTCGGGCACCAGAACCAGAGCGCGTTCGCGACCTTGCGGGTCGCGAAGACGTCGTAGACGTGCCGCCAGGCGTCCACGAAGTCGCCCGGCCGGTTGCCGCTGTGCTGCTCGGACCACGGGTACCACTCGGCGTTCATCTCGTGCGCGAACCGGATCACCACCGGCCGGCCGGCGCTCTTGACCGAGTCCGCGAACCGGGCGATGTAGGCGTCGTGCGCGCCCGAGGCGATCAGCCTCAGGGCATAGGTGGGCTGGTCCTCCCCCGCCTCCTTGCCGGCCGAGGGCTGCCAGGTCACCACCGGTACCGCGCCCAGGCGATACGACTCCGTCACCCGGTCGGGTTCGAACTCCTGGTTCCAGTTGACGAAGTACTCCTGAACGGTGGGCCGTCGGCCGGCCGCGGTGGCCACCGTCTCGGTCTCCGGTTCGTTCGGCGAGCCGGGCGTACTCACTCCGAAGTGCAGCGCCTTGGGCGCGCGGAGCTCGGCCATCGTGGTCACGGTGCCGGAGCCGGAGGGCTTGGGGGTCTCCCTCGGCCGTTCCGGTGCGGTGGACGTCGGCCGGCCACCGGGCATCCCGGCCTGGCCAGGGCCGTCCTCGCTTTCGAAGGCGAGCAGCCCGACGAGCATCACCAGCGCCAGCCCGCAGATCATCGACGCCCCCCAGGCCGGGCTGAACCGTATCCGCCGCAGCCCGCCCGACAGTGCCACGCCCGCCGCTTCCCTCCACCACGCCATCGAGTGCCGTCAGCCCGTCTTCTTGGCGGCTTCGGTCCCCCGGGCGACCAGTACGGCCTTCAGCGCGTTGGTGACGTCCTTGCCGCTCGGGTCGGTGGCGGCCAGCGGAGCACCGTCCTTGCTGCCCGCCACGGTGAAGTACAGGTAGCGGCCGAAGGATTCGTGCGTGACCGCGCAGCTCTTCACGTCGGTGCAGAACTTCTGCACCCCGCCCTTGGCGAGGGGCTGGCCGTTGCCCTTGAAGACGCTGCCGGCCTTGTCCGCCTGCGCCTTGGTGTCGAAGACGGCCACCGCGAGGGTGACCGCGATCTTGTCCGCGGTGTAGGTCGCCCGGTAGATACCCCGGCACATCTGGTCACGCAGGATCGGCCCGAGGCCGTTGGCCGTGTAGTCGCCGCAGCTACCGCTGAAGTCGACGGCTGCCTTGGTGTACGTCCGTCCCTGGACGGTGAAGGTGGCGTTCGGGAACAGCGCATCCGCGTTGAGGGTCGCCTTGTCCGTGCTGCCCTTGGAGAGGAACTCCTCGGGCTTCTTGGACGGCGGCAGGGCCGGCTGGCTGGCGGAGGGGACGACGCTGGCCGAGGGGGCGGGCGCGGTCTGGACCGCGGCCACCGGGACGCGCGGCTGACCATTCGTCATGTAGACCGACACGGCCACGACCGCGCCGATCACCAGCATCGCTCCGAGGCTGCTGAAAGCCCTCAACACCCGACGCTTGCCGAGGCGACGCGCCTCCGCGTTCTGCTGGGCCAACGCCGACCAGTCGGGCTCGTCGACGTCGGGCGAGCGGAAGGTGGACGGGCCGTACCGGCCCTCGACCGGCTGGCCCGGGTAGGCCTGCGGGGCGTCACCCTGGCTCTGGCCGCCCCGGTAGGGCGGCGTTGCGGCCACCCCGCGGGCCCTGGACGGGACGGACGGTGACTGCGGATTGCCGCGCCCCGGGGCCGCGGGCCGACCGGACAGCGGCGGCCGACCGGCCGGCGGGTCACCCGCCGACCCGGGCCCCTCCAGCTGTTCCTGCTGCTGCCCGTCGGTCATTTGAGCCTCCGCCACCTTTAAGCCAATGCGTCCAGATGATATCCGGAAAATGTGATGGTCCCATGGCCATACCAAGGCGTGGGCCAACCATTTGTCATACCGGAACGCAACTGTGCCCAACGGCCGGCCGCCCCCTGACGGGGAATCAGCCCAGGTGAGTGCGTACGGCTTCGGCCAGCCGCTCGGCAATCGCCTGTGCCTGCACCTGGTCGGCGGCCTCCACCATCACCCGGACCAACGGCTCGGTCCCCGACGGACGGAGCAACACCCGCCCGGTGGCGCCGAGTTCGGCCTCGGCCTCGCCGACCGCGGCGGCCAGCTCGGCCGAGCTGTTCACCTTCGTCCGGTCCACGCCCTTGACGTTGATCAGCAGCTGCGGCAGCCGGGTCATCACGGCGGCCAGGTCGGCCAGCGGCTGCTTGGTGGCGGCCAGCCGCGCGCCGAGCATCAGGCCGGTCAGCGTGCCGTCGCCGGTGGTCGCGTGGTCGAGCAGGATCACGTGGCCGGACTGCTCACCGCCGAGCGCGAAGCCGTGCTGCTTCATCTCCTCCAGCACGTACCGGTCGCCGACCGCGGTCTGCACCAGCTCGATGCCCTCGCGCTCCATCGCCAGCTTGAAGCCGAGGTTGGACATCACGGTGGCCACCGCGGTCCCCCGGCGCAGCGTGCCGGCCTCCTTCATGGCGACGGCCAGGATGGCCAGGATCTGGTCGCCGTCCACCTCGTTGCCGTCCGCGTCGGCGGCCAGGCAGCGGTCGGCGTCGCCGTCCAGGGCGATGCCCAGGTCGGCCTTGTGCTCGCGCATCGCGACCTGGAGCTTGTCCAGGTGGGTCGAGCCGACGCCGTCGTTGATGTTCAGACCGTTCGGCTCGGCGCCGAGCGTGTAGACCACCTCGGCCCCGGCCCGGGCGAACGCCTCGGGGGCGACCCGGGCGGCCGCGCCGTGCGCGCCGTCGATGACGACCTTCACACCGTCAAGACGGTTCGGCAGCACGGCGACCAGGTGCGCGACGTACTTGTCGAAGCCCTCGGTGTACTGCCGGACCCGGCCGACGGCCGCGCCGGTCGGGCGCACCCAGTTCTCGTCCGTGCCGACCCCGTAGCGGTGGTAGTGCGCCTCGATCGCGTCCTCGATCGCGTCGTCCAGCTTGTGCCCGCCGCGGGCCAGGAACTTGATGCCGTTGTCGGGCATCGCGTTGTGACTGGCCGACAGCATCACGCCGAAGTCCGCGCCGAGCGCGCCGGTGAGATACGCCACAGCGGGGGTGGGCAGCACGCCCACCCGCAGGACGTCCACGCCCGCGCTGGCCAGGCCGGCGATCACGGCGGCCTCCAGGAACTCCCCGGACGCCCGGGGGTCGCGCCCGACCACGGCGACCGGCCGGTGGCCGTCGAAGGCCCCCGCGTCACCGAGCACATGGGCCGCCGCCACCGACAGACCGAGCGCCAGCTCGGCCGTCAGGGTCTGGTTGGCCACACCGCGCACGCCGTCCGTACCGAAGAGTCGTCCCACAGTTTCCGTCCTCCGTCGCCGTTCCACAGGCAAGAAATCTCTCGCGACTCCCCGGCCTCCGCACAGGCGTACGGGGAGAGAAAAACAACACACCCCGGAGCACACGGGGTGCTCCGGGGTGTTGCAGCACACCCCGGGGGTGCGAACCATCGAGATGGTACGCCCCCCGGTGGAGGTGCTTAGCGCTTGCTGTACTGCGGGGCCTTACGGGCCTTCTTGAGACCGGCCTTCTTGCGCTCGACGGCACGCGCGTCACGCATCAGGAAACCGGCCTTCTTGAGCGCGGCGCGGTTGTTGTCCACGTCCGCCTCGTTCAGCGCACGGGCGACGCCGAGGCGCAGCGCGTAGGCCTGACCGGAGACGCCGCCACCCGAGATGCGGGCGACAACGTCGTAACGGCCATCGAGCTCAAGGAGCTTGAAGGGCTCGTTCACGGTCTGCTGGTGCACCTTGTTGGGGAAGTAGTTCTCCAGGGTGCGGCCGTTGATCTTCCACTTGCCGGTGCCCGGAACGATCCGGACGCGGGCAATGGCCTCCTTGCGACGGCCGAGGCCGGCGCCGGGGATGGCCTCGCCGAAGCGACCGGCCAGCGACTCGGAGGTGTAGCTCTCCTCGGAGGTGAACTCTTCGACGGTCTCGTCGAAGTCGACCTCAAGGGTGTTCTCGATGGCAGTCTCGGCCACGGTGTTCCTCAGCTTCTCAGTGATGGGGCTTGGTGGCCGGAATTACTGCGCGACCTGGGTGATCTCGAACGGCACCGGCTGCTGCGCAGCGTGCGGGTGCTGGTCGCCCGAGTAGACCTTCAGCTTGGAGAGCATCTGGCGGCCCAGGCTGTTCTTGGGGATCATGCCCTTGATGGCCTTCTCGACGGCCTTCTCCGGGTTCTTGTCCAGGAGGTCGTCGTAGCGGACCGCGCGGAGACCGCCCGGGAAACCGCTGTGGCGGTAGGCCATCTTCTGGGTCTTCTTGTTACCCGAAAGGTGCACCTTGTCCGCGTTGATGATGATGACGAAGTCACCAGTGTCAACGTGCGGCGCGTAGATCGCCTTGTGCTTGCCCCGGAGGAGGTTGGCGACCTGGGAGGCCAGGCGGCCGAGCACGACGTCTTGCGCGTCGATGATGTGCCACTGACGCTGGACGTCGCCGGGCTTGGGGCTGTACGTACGCACGGTCGTAGCCTTCGCTTTTCAGTGAGTGAGTCCTGACAGGAGCACCCGGACGAGAGATCAGCCTGGTCCCGCTTGGACGCAATTCAAGGGGGAGCCGCTGGTCATCGGCCTGGGTATCTCCGGCGTACCGACCTCTCACGTGAGATGGAGCGAGCCAATACGCACAACAAGGGCCCAGCCTACCGGGCAGCTCCGTACGGGTCAAAAACGCACCGCCCGAACCTACCGATCGCGCTGCACCCGGGTCTCGTCCCAGACCGGTTCGAGGGACTCGTAGACCCGTCCGTCGGCCCCGAACACCAGGAAACGGTCGAAGGTCTTGGCGAACCAGCGGTCGTGGGTGACACACAGCACAGTGCCGTCGAAGGCCTCCAGGCCCTGCTGGAGCGCCTCGGCGCTCTCCAGGTCCAGGTTGTCCGTCGGCTCGTCCAGCAGCAGCGCGGTGACGCCCGTGAGCTCCAGTTTGAGGATCATCAGCCGGGCCTGCTGGCCGCCGGAGAGCGACTCGAACTTCTGCTCCTCCTGCCGGTCCAGCTCGTACCGGCGCAGCGCGCCCATCGCGGCGCCGCGGCTGAGCGCGTGCTCCTCCTCGATGATCGACCTGACGGTCCGTCCGAGCAGCTCGGGGTGGGCGTGGGTCTGCCGGAAGTGGCCCGGCACCACCCGGGCGCCGAGCCGGAACGCGCCGTTGTGCTTCACCGTCTCGTCGCCCGCCAGCAGCCGCAGGAAGTGCGACTTGCCGGAGCCGTTCGAGCCGAGCACGCCGACCCGCTCGCCGTAGAAGACCTCCAGGTCGAAGGGCTTCATCAGGCCGCTCAGTTCGAGCTGCTCGATGGTCAGCGCCCGGACACCCGTCCGGCCGCCCTTCAGCCGCATGGTGATGTTCTGCTCGCGCGGCGGCTCCTCCGGCCGGCCCGCCTCCTCGAACTTCTTCAGCCGGGTCTGCGCGGCCGCGTACCTGGTGGCCAGCGCATGGCTGATCGAGGCGGCCTGACGGAGGTTCACCACCAGCTTCTTCAGCTTGGCGTGCTCCTCGTCCCACCGGCGGCCCAGCTCCTCGAAGCGCTCGAACCGCTCCTTGCGGGCGTCGTGGAACGACTCGAAGCCGCCACCGTGCACCCAGACACTGCTGCCGCCGCCGCCGAAACCGGTCTCGACACTGATGATCTTGTCGGCGGCCCGGGACAGCAGCTCCCGGTCGTGTGAGATGAACAACACGGTCTTCGGAGTGGCCCGGATCGCCTCCTCCAGCCAGCGCTTGCCCGGCACGTCGAGGTAGTTGTCCGGCTCGTCGAGCAGCAGCACCTCCTCGGGGCCGCGCAGCAGCGCCTCCAGCACCAGCCGCTTCTGCTCACCGCCGGAGAGCGTGTTCAGACCACGGAACTGGGCCCGGTCGAACGGCATCCCCAGCGCGGCCATGGTGCAGACGTCCCACACCGTCTCGTAGTCGTAGCCGTCCACGTCGGCCCAGTCCGAGAGCGCCTGCGCGTACGCCATCTGCGACTTCTCGTCGTCCTGCGCCATCATCGCCAGCTCGGCCGCGTCCACCGCCTTCGCGGCCACCGCGATCCGCGGCGGTGCCACCGACACCAGCAGGTCCCGCACCGACGCGTCGGCGGCCAGCGCCCCCGGCGTCTCCCGCTGGTCCTCCCGCCCGGTGGTCCCGACGAACTGGCGCATCACGCCCAGCCCACCGCTCACCGTCACCGAGCCGCCGTGCGGCTGGGTGTCCCCCGCGATCATGCGCAGCAGCGTGGTCTTACCGGCCCCGTTGGCCCCCACCAGTGCGATGGCGGACCCTTCGCCGACCCGGAAGGACGCGTCGTCGAACAGCACCCGCCCGTCCGGCAGGTAGTACTCCAGGTGCGAAATCTCGACGTGTCCCATGGCAGGAATTGTGCCAAGCGTGTCGCTACGGACCAAAACCCTTTATGTCTGCCCCGGAAGCGACCGGAGTTGCCGCGACACGCGGTTCCGCTCGGCGAGCCGGTCGTCGGCCGGGTAGCCGACCTCCTCCAGCGTCAGCCCGTACGGCCGGACCACGTTGACCGCCGAGTGCCGCACCCGGCCCGCCAGCACCTGACCGGGGAACTCCACCGGCCGGTGGCCGTCGCCGACCAGCAGCATGGCCCCCACCAGCGCGCGCACCATGTTGTGGCAGAACGCGTCCGCCCGCACCGTGGCGACCGCCATGGTGCCCTCCTGGGCCGCGTACGGGTCCACCGGGACGCGGTCCCAGCGCAGTTCGAGCAGGGTACGGATGGTGGTCGCGCCCTCGCGCTTCTTGCAGTACGCGGCGAAGTCCTGCTCGCCGAGCAGCAGCTTGGCCGCCTCGTTCATCCTCTCGACGTCCAACGGCCGGTCGTGCCACAGCACATGACCCCGCAGCAGCGGGTCCACCCCGCCCTGCTGGTCGGCGACCCGGTACGCGTACCGGCGCCAGATCGCGGCGAACCGCGCGTCGAAGCCTGCCGGCGCCTCGGTCAGCCGGTACACCCGGATGTCGGCGGGCAGCCGCCCGGCCAGCCGGCGGAGCAGCTTCTCGCGGTGCGCGGCCCACAGCTCGACCGGCAGGTCGACGTGCGCGACCTGGCCCCGGGCGTGCACCCCGGCGTCGGTCCGGCCCGCCACGGTGAGCGGGAACAGCTCGGCGCTGCGGGTGACCACCTGGAGGGCGCTCTCCAGCTCCTCCTGGACGGTGCGCCGGCCCGGCTGCCGCGCCCAGCCGGCGAACTCCGCGCCCTGGTAGGCGAGGTCGAGCCGGATCCGGACCCGGCCCTCCGCCGGACCGTCCTTGACCGGGGGCTGCTCGGCGCAGTCGTTCTGCACATCTACTCCAGACAGAAAGGAACGGGCCCGCCTCCCAAGCCCCTTTTGAAATAAAGGAGAGCGGGAAGCGGGCCCGAACGAACACCTAAAGGTGTCAGGCCTTGTCGGCCTCGACCTCGTCAGCGACGACCTCGGTCTCGGTGGCCTCGACCTTGGCGTCGGCCTCCTTGACGGCGCGCTTGGTGGCGCCCTCGGCCTCGCCGACAGCGGTCTGCGCGACGGTCAGCGCCTCGACCAGCTCGATCACGGCCATCGGGGCGTTGTCGCCACGACGGGGACCGATCTTGGTGATACGGGTGTAGCCACCCGGGCGGTTCTCGTAGCGCGGCGCAATCTCGGTGAAGAGGGTGTGCAGCACGGAGACGTCGGTGATCGTCTTGCGGACGATGCGACGGTTGTGGATGTCGCCGACCTTCGCCTTGGTGATGAGGCGCTCGGCCAGCGGGCGCATCCGACGGGCCTTGGCCTCGGTCGTGGTGATGCGGCCGTAGGTGAACAGCTCGCGGCACAGGCCGGCGAGCAGCAGCGGCTCGTGGTGCGGGCCACCGCCGAGGCGGGCACCCTTCGTGGGACGGGGCATGATTGCTCCTCAAATCTCCGAACCCGGCCGTATCAGGTACCGGGACGGGCGTACGGGCACTGTTGCCCGTACGGCTTTCTTGCATCGAAGCGGGGGCGGTCCGCAGGGGCCGCCCCCGACTCCAAATCCTTAGTACTGCTCGGTCTCCGCGTAACCCGCGTCGTCCAGGTCGTCGGCGCCGAAGGCGTCGGCGGCGGCGGTCGGGTCGAACCCGGGCGGGCTGTCCTTGAGCGCCAGGCCCATGCCGGCCAGCTTCGCCTTGACCTCGTCGATCGACTTCGCACCGAAGTTGCGGATGTCGAGCAGGTCGGCCTCGGAGCGGGCGACGAGCTCACCCACGGTGTGGATGCCCTCGCGCTTGAGGCAGTTGTACGACCGAACGGTGAGCTCGAGCTCCTCGATCGGCAGGGCGAGATCAGCGGCCAGGGCGGCGTCCGTCGGGGACGGGCCCATGTCGATGCCCTCGGCGTCGATGTTCAGCTCGCGGGCGAGACCGAACAGCTCCACCAGGGTCTTACCGGCCGACGCCATGGCGTCACGCGGGCGCATGGCGGGCTTGGTCTCGACGTCGACGATGAGCTTGTCGAAGTCGGTCCGCTGCTCGACACGGGTGGCCTCGACCTTGTAGGTGACCTTCAGCACGGGGCTGTAGATCGAGTCGACCGGGATACGGCCGATCTCCTGGCCGGAAGCCTTGTTCTGCACGGCGGAGACGTAGCCGCGACCGCGCTCGACGGTCAGCTCCATCTCCAGCTTGCCCTTGCCGTTGAGCGTGGCGAGGACCAGCTCGGGGTTGTGGCACTCGACACCGGCCGGGGGCGCGATGTCGGCGGCGGTGACCACACCCGGACCCTGCTTGCGCAGGTACATCACGACCGGCTCGTCGTGCTCCGAGGAGACGACCAGCTGCTTGATGTTGAGGATGAGGTCGGTCACGTCCTCCTTGACGCCCGGCACGGTGGTGAACTCGTGCAGGACACCGTCGACCCGGATGCTGGTGACAGCGGCACCGGGGATCGAGGAGAGGAGCGTGCGGCGGAGCGAGTTGCCGAGGGTGTAGCCGAAGCCCGGCTCGAGCGGCTCGATCACGAACCGCGAGCGGAACTCGTCGACGACCTCTTCGGTCAGCGAGGGGCGCTGAGCGATCAGCATGTTTTCAGATCCTCCAGTTGGAACTCGGCACCCACTATTTGATGCCGAACAGAACCAGCGTACGGGGTCCCGTCAGAAACAGGACCCCGCACGTGGTTTAAAAACTCAGACTGCCCGAAGGCGCTGCGTCAGACGCGGCGGCGCTTCGGCGGACGGCAGCCGTTGTGCGGGGTGGGGGTGACGTCCTGGATCGAACCCACCTCCAGGCCGGTGGCCTGGAGCGAGCGGATCGCGGTCTCGCGGCCGGAGCCCGGACCCTTGACGAAGACGTCGACCTTGCGCATGCCGTGCTCCTGCGCGCGACGGGCAGCCGACTCGGCGGCCATCTGCGCGGCGAACGGAGTGGACTTGCGCGAGCCCTTGAAGCCGACGTGGCCGGCAGAGGCCCAGGAGATCACGTTGCCCGAGGGGTCGGTGATCGAAACGATGGTGTTGTTGAACGTGCTCTTGATGTGGGCGTGCCCGTGAGCGACGTTCTTCTTCTCCTTGCGGCGCACCTTCTTGGCGCCGGCAGCCTGACGACCCTTGGGGGGCATAAGTCTGTTCTCCTACTGAGGTGGTCGGTCCGCTAACCCGCGGGCCGGAGGGAAGTCCGGTTACGGGCGGACTACTTCTTGCCCGGCTTCTTCTTGCCGGCAATCGCGCGACGCGGGCCCTTACGGGTACGCGCGTTGGTGTGGGTGCGCTGGCCGCGGACGGGGAGACCCCGGCGGTGACGCAGACCCTCGTAGCAGCCGATCTCGACCTTGCGGCGGATGTCAGCGGCAACCGCACGGCGGAGGTCACCCTCGACCTCGAAGTTGGCGTCGATGTACTGGCCGAGCTTGACCAGGTCGTCCTCGGAGATTTCGCGAACCCGGGTGTCCGGGTTCACGCCGGTCTCCGCGAGCGCGAGCTGCGCGCGGGTGCGACCGATGCCGTAGACGTAAGTGAGGGCGATCTCGATGCGCTTCTCACGCGGGAGATCAACGCCTGCGAGGCGTGCCATTCAAGGCTCCTGTTTTTCTTCAGAGGTCTGACGTGCTACCTACTCCGACACCTCTCGGTGTGGGAGCCCCGGCCTCTGACCGGGGGTGGCAGTCCGTCCTGGGGACGGATCGGGTAGCCCGCTTATGACGTTTTTTCGCGTCGCGCGAAGCAGTGCTCACGCAAAGACGTACGAGAAATGCTGGGTGAAGCTGATCAGCCCTGGCGCTGCTTGTGGCGCAGGTTGTCGCAGATCACCATGACCCGGCCGTGACGGCGGATCACCTTGCACTTGTCGCAGATCTTCTTGACGCTCGGCTTGACCTTCATGCTTCAGGTACTCCGGGTCTAGATCTGACAGTTGCTTACTTGTACCGGTAGACGATCCGGCCGCGAGTCAGGTCGTACGGGCTGAGCTCAACGACCACGCGGTCGTCCGGGAGGATACGGATGTAGTGCATCCGCATCTTGCCGCTGATGTGCGCGAGGACCTTGTGACCGTTCTGCAGCTCAACCCTGAACATGGCGTTCGGAAGAGACTCGATCACGGTGCCCTCGATCTCAATGGCGCCTTGCTTCTTTGCCATGAACTGCGAGATCCACCTTCCGGGGACGGCTACCGTATGCGGCACGCTCGTGCGAACCTGGGTTCACCCCTGCCCGAACCGGGTAGAGGGCGCGCTGAAGCACGCTACGAGTGAGCCGACGGTCCATCGTACGCCACCGCCTGCTCCCGGACCAAAACGGCTCAGACGCCGACCTTGACCAGTGGTTCGACGTGCGCGGTGCAGGCCGAGCAGCGCCGGGCGGCCTCGGGGATCTCGGTCAGGCACTCGGGGCACGGACGCTTCGGCGCCTTCGGCTTCTTCGGCAGGTACCGGGCGGTCGCCTTGGTGACCGGCAGCACCACGCAGAAGTACAGCACCGCAGCGGTCAGCAGGAACGCGATCAGCACGTTCAGGAACTGGCCGTACGGGAAGGTCACCCCGACCAGCTCGAAGCTGTACGAGCGGAAGTCGCCGGCCGCGCCGACCACCACACCCACCAGCGGGGTGAGGAAGGCCGCGACGAAGCCGGTCACCACCGCGGTGAAGGCCGAGCCGATGACGACACCGACCGCCATGTCGATCACGTTGCCGCGCATCATGAAGTCGCGGAATCCCTTGAGCACTTGCTGTCCCTTCGAAGTTGTCAGCTCCTAAAAATAGGACAAAGGGCCCGGTGGGCGAAACCCACCGAGCCCTTGACGATCCGTCAGCGACTAACCCAGGGGGTCCGGCGCTGCGACGACGCCCAGCTTGGCCAGCTCGGCCTTGCCGCCGTCGAAGGCGGTCAGCACCAGCGGGCCCTGCTCGGTGATCGCCACCGAGTGCTCCCAGTGCGAGGCCCAGGTGCCGTCGTTGGTGACGACCGTCCAGTCGTCCTCCAGCACCGTGGTGTGCGGGGTGCCCAGCGAGACCATCGGCTCGATCGCCAGCACGGTGCCGGGGACGAGCTTCGGGCCCTTGCCGCGGCCGCGCTCGACGTAGTTCAGCACGTGCGGCTCCATGTGCATCGCGGTGCCGATGCCGTGGCCGCCGTACCCCTCGGTGATGCCCCACTTGCCCTTGGGCGGCAGCGGCTGGCGGCGGACGAAGCCCTCGATCGCCTTGGAGACCTCGACCAGGCGGTTGTTCTTCTTCATCTGGGCGATGCCGGCCCACATCGAGCCCTCGGTCACCCGGCTGAGCATCTCCACCTCGGGCGCGACCTCGCCGACCGCCACGGTGATCGCGGCGTCGCCGTGCCAGCCGTCCACGATCGCCCCGCAGTCGATCGAGATGACGTCACCCTCGACCAGCACCCGGTCGCCCGGGATGCCGTGCACCACCTCGTTGTTGACGGAGGCGCAGATCACACCCGGGAACCACAGGCCGCCGTGGTCCGCGCGGAAGTTGGAGGTGGCGCCGTGGTCGGCGATCACCTTCGCCGCGATGTCGTTGAGCTCCTGGGTGGTGACACCCGGACGGACGGCCTCGCGGGCCGCCTTCAGCGCCTCGGCGACGACCAGTCCGGCCACCCGCATCTTGGCGATCTGCTCGGGGGTCTTGATCTCCACCATCTGGTCCACGCCTTCCACTGTCGAATGCCCGTCCGGTCCTTGCCGGGGGGCCGTGCTGCCGTTACCACCGTACGACGACAGAACGGCCGGGACTCCCCCGTGCGTGGTAGACCTCCAGCCGCGTCCGCACCTTCTCCTCGGTGTCGTCCGAGCGCTGGTACAGCTCGCCGCCGCACTCGTCGCAGACGCCCTCGGTCTTCGGCGGGCTGTAGACCACGTGGAACACGTGGCCGCCGTTGACCCGACAGACCCTGCGGCCGGCGATCCGCTTGACCACCTCGTCCTCGGGGACCTCCAGGTCCAGCACGCCGTCGAGGGCAATGCCGAACTCGGCCAGGATCTCGTCCAGGGCCTTGGCCTGACCGAGGTTCCGGGGGAACCCGTCCAGCAGGAAGCCGTTGGCGGCGTCGGGCTGCGACATCCGGTCCTTGGCCATCCCGATGGTGACCTCATCCGGTACCAGTCGACCCGCGTCCATGTACGCCTTGGCCTCGAGCCCCAACGGGGTGCCCTGGCTGATGTTGGCGCGGAACAGGTCTCCGGTGGAGATGTGGGGAATGGACAGGGTCTTGGCCAGGACGTGCGCCTGAGTACCCTTCCCTGCCCCGGGAGGTCCGACGAGGACGATACGCATCAGCGGAGGAACCCTTCGTAATTACGCTGCTGGAGCTGGCTCTCGATCTGCTTCACAGTTTCGAGTCCGACACCGACGACGATGAGCACGCTGGTGCCACCGAACGGGAAGTTTTGGTCCGCGTTGAAGGCGACCAGGGCGATCATCGGGATCAACGCGATCAGGCCCAGGTAGAGCGACCCCGGCCACGTGATGCGGGTAAGCACGTAGTTAAGGTACTCGGCCGTCGGTCGGCCGGCCCGGATGCCCGGGATGAACCCACCATACTTCTTCATGTTGTCGGCAACTTCTTCGGGGTTGAAGGAGATTGCGACGTAGAAGAACGCGAAGAACACGATCAGCACGAAGTACGTGGCCATGTAGAGCGGGTGGTCACCGCGGACGAAGTTCGCCTTGATCCAGGTGGCCCAGCCGGCCTCACTGCTCGTCAACTGGGCGACCAGCGCCGGGATGTACAGCAGCGACGAGGCGAAGATGACCGGGATCACACCGGCCTGGTTGACCTTCAGCGGGATGTAGGTCGACGTCCCGCCGAACGCCTTGCGGCCGATCATGCGCTTCGCGTACTGGACCGGGATCCGGCGCTGCGCCTGCTCGACGAAGATGACCAGGACCACCACGATGACGCCGATCGCGATGACGCTGAAGAACTCGACCCAGCCGTCGCCGATCGTGCCCGAGAGCTTGATCGCCCACATCGAGCCGGGGAAGCCCGACGCGATCGAGGTGAAGATCAGGATGGACATGCCGTTGCCGATGCCGCGGTCGGTGATCAGCTCACCGAGCCACATCACCATCGTGGTACCGGCCGTCATCGTGATCACCATGGTGGCGATCCGGAAGACCGACTGGTCCGGCACGACCTGGTTGGCGTAGACGCAGCCCGAGAACAGCGCACCGCTGGAGGCCGTCGCGACGATGCCGGTGCCCTGGAGCACGGCGAGCGCGATGGTCAGGTAGCGGGTGTACTGGGTGATCTTGGCCTGGCCGGACTGGCCCTCCTTCTTCAGCGCCTCGAGTCGCGGGATCACGACGGTGAGGAGCTGGAGGATGATGCTGGCCGTGATGTACGGCATGATGCCGAGCGCGAAGATCGTCAGCTGCAGTAGCGCGCCACCGCTGAAGAGGTTCACCAGGCCGAACAGGCCGTTGGGGCCTGCCTTCAGACACTGGTTCACCGCGACGAAGTCGACGCCCGGCACGGGGATGTGAGCGCCCAGCCGGAACAGCACCATGATGCCCAGCGTGAACAGCAGCTTCTTGCGCAGGTCGGGCGTCTGGAACGCCCGCGCGAACGCACTGAGCACGGTGCCTCCTGCGCCTCCCGCACGTCGTCGGCGGGAGGGTCGGTCCTGAATGGGGAGTGGAGAGTGCGGGCTCCCCCGAGGAGTCCGGTCAACCGGACGGTCCAGGCAAGCCTGGGCGCAACCTACAAGGGAACTCCACGGACTCTAACAGTGTGTGGCCACCCGAAAGAAGCGTGCGCGGCCCCTCCCCCACGCACGGGGGACGGGATGCCCGTTTTCAACCACAAAAGCCACCCTGAAAGCACGAACCCCGTACCTCCCAGGAGGGAGATACGGGGTTCGTGGATGTCAACTGGCTCAGAGGAGCTCGGTGACCGTACCGCCGGCGGCGGTGATCTTCTCGATCGCGGAGCCGGAGACGGCGTCAACCGTCACCTGCAGCGCAACCGCGATGTCGCCGGTGCCGAGGACCTTGACGAGCTCGTTCTTGCGAACGGCGCCCTTCGCGATCAGATCGGCCACGGTGACCTCGCCACCCTGCGGGTAAAGCTCGGCCAGCTTCTCCAGGTTCACGACCTGGAACTGCTTGTGCGCCGGGTTCTTGAAGCCCTTGAGCTTCGGCAGACGCATGTGGAGGGGCATCTGCCCACCCTCGAAGCGCTGCGGAACCTGGTAGCGGGCCTTGGTGCCCTTGGTACCACGACCTGCGGTCTTACCCTTGGAACCCTCACCACGACCGACACGGATCTTGTCGGTCTTGGCGCCGGGGGCCGGGCGCAGGTTGTGGATCTTGATCGGCGAGTTGTCTGCCATTTCAGTCCACCTCCTCAACCGTGACGAGGTGACGAACGGTCTGGACCATGCCGCGGATCTCCGGGCGGTCCTCCTTCACCACGGTGTCGTTCAGCCGCTTCAGGCCGAGCGAACGCAGGGTGTCACGGTGGTTCTGCTTGCTGCCGATGTACGACTTGGTCTGAGTGACCTTCAGGCGAGCCATCAGGCACTCACCGCCGCGGTCCCGGCCGCGCGAGCGCGGAGCAGAGCAGCGGGGGCCACGTCCTCCAGCGGCAGGCCACGGCGGGCCGCGATCTCCTCGGGGCGCACGAGGCCCTTCAGAGCAGCCACGGTGGCGTGCACGATGTTGATCGCGTTGTCCGAGCCGAGCGACTTCGACAGGATGTCGTGAACGCCGGCGCACTCCAGAACGGCACGCACCGGGCCACCGGCGATAACGCCGGTACCGGGGGAAGCCGGCTTCAGGAGCACGACGCCAGCGGCCTTCTCGCCCTGGATCGGGTGCGGGATGGTGCCCTGGATACGGGGGACCTTGAAGAAGTTCTTCTTGGCCTCCTCAACACCCTTGGCGATGGCGGCCGGAACCTCCTTCGCCTTCCCGTAGCCAACACCTACGGTGCCGTCACCGTCGCCCACCACGACCAGCGCGGTGAAGCTGAAACGACGACCACCCTTGACAACCTTGGCAACACGGTTGATCGCGACCACGCGCTCAACGTAAGCAGTCTTCTCGACGGCGGGGGCGTTGCCCCGGTCGTCGCGCTTACGATCACGTCGCTCGCCGCCACCGCCGGTGCCGCCGCCGGCGCCGCTACCGCGGCGCTGGGGTCCAGCCATTGGAATTACCTCTCTCGATTACGTCCGTCGACTGAGCCGACGAGCGGCTTAGAAGTCGAGCCCGGCCTCACGGGCAGCGTCCGCCAGGGCGGCGATGCGCCCCGCGTAACGGTTGCCCGCGCGGTCGAAGACGACCGACTCGATGCCGGCGGCCTTGGCGCGCTCGGCGACCAGGGCTCCGACCTTCTTGGCCAGCTCGGTCTTGTCGCCCTCGTTGCCACGGATGGACACGTCGAGGGTGGACGCCGACGCGAGGGTGTGACCCTTGGCGTCGTCGATGACCTGGGCGACCATGTGGCGGTTCGAGCGGGTCACGACCAGACGAGGACGAGCCTCGGTGCCGGTGACGCGCTTGCGAACGCGGATGGCGCGGCGCTTGCGGGCAGCGTTCTTGTAGCCGTTGCCCTTGCCGATCTTCACAGAAAGACTCATGGCTTACTTACCGCTCTTTCCGACCTTGCGGCGGATAACCTCGCCCGCGTACTTGACGCCCTTGGCCTTGTACGGGTCGGGCTTACGCAGCTTGCGGATCTTGGCCGAAACCTCGCCGACCAGCTGCTTGTCGATCCCGTCCACGTGGAACTTGGTGGGCGACTCGACCACGAAGGAGATGCCCTCCGGGGCCTCGATCAGGATCGGGTGGCTGTAGCCGAGCTGGAACTCCATGGAGGAGCCCTTCGCTGCGACTCGGTAACCAACACCGCTGATCTCCAGCGACTTGCGGTATCCCGCGGTCACACCGGTGATCATGTTCGCCACCAGCGTGCGGGAAAGGCCGTGAAGGGCCTTCGACAGACGCTCGTCGTTGGGGCGGGTGACGAGCAGTGTGCCGTCCTCGCCCTTGCCGATCTCGATCGGCGCGGCGACAACGTGGGTGAGGGAGCCCTTGGGGCCCTTCACCGAGACTGCCTGGCCATCGATGGTGACGTCCACGCCGGCGGGAACCGGGATGGGCAGCCGTCCAATGCGCGACATTGCTGTACCTCCTGTTCCCGAATTACCAGACGTAGGCGAGAACTTCTCCGCCTACGCCCTTCTTGGCGGCCTGCTTGTCGGTCAGGAGGCCGGAGGACGTGGAGATGATCGCCACGCCCAGGCCGCCGAGAACCTTCGGCAGGTTGGTGGACTTTGCGTAAACGCGCAGACCCGGCTTGCTGATGCGCTTGATGCCGGCGATGGAGCGCTCACGGTTGGGGCCGAACTTGAGGTCGATGGTCAGCTTCTTGCCGACCTCGCCCTCAACCGGCTCCTCAACCTTCCAGGAGGAGATGTACCCCTCCTGCTGCAGGATCTCGGCGACGTGCGCCTTGATCTTGCTAGCCGGCATCGCCACGGTGTCGTGGTACGCCGAGTTCGCGTTACGCAGACGCGTGAGCATGTCTGCGATGGGGTCGGTCATGGTCATGATGGCCTCAGGCCTCTCTCGCCGTGGTTTCTCCGCGCCAGGTCCCCCCACCGCACTCACGAGGAGTGCGGGCAGGGGCACAGACGCAGGGGACCTGCGGCGTTAGTAAGACTGGGTGCGAGCCCTCATAGGAGGGTCGCGGACAGCTCTGGCTGCCGCGACAGGGGGCCCGACCCCACTACCTTACGGGATTCCGTACGGGACCCCAAAAATGGGGCACGTGGGGTCGGGCACACCTGCTGATTCGCAGGGAACCTAGAGCCTGGGTTACCAGGAGCTCTTGGTCACGCCCGGCAGCTCGCCGCGGTGCGCCATCTCACGGAGGCAGACACGGCAGAGGCCGAACTTGCGGTACACCGAGTGCGGGCGGCCGCAGCGCTGGCAGCGGGTGTAACCGCGGACAGCGAACTTCGGCTTGCGCTCGGCCTTCGCGATAAGGGACTTCTTCGCCATGGTGTTACGCCTCCTTGAACGGGAAGCCCAGAGCGCGCAGGAGCGCCCGGCCCTCGTCGTCGGTCTGGGCGGTGGTCACGACGGTGATGTCCATACCGCGCTGACGGTCGACCTTGTCCTGGTCGATCTCGTGGAACATGACCTGCTCGGTCAGACCGAAGGTGTAGTTGCCACGGCCGTCGAACTGCTTCGGGGAGAGGCCACGGAAGTCGCGGATACGCGGCAGAGCCAGCGACACCAGACGGTCCAGGAACTCCCACATGCGGTCACCGCGAAGGGTGACGTGGGTGCCGATCGGCTGGCCCTCACGCAGCTTGAACTGCGCGATGGACTTACGAGCCTTCGTCACCGCCGGCTTCTGGCCGGTGATGGCGGTGAGGTCGCGGATCGCGCCCTCGATCAGCTTGGAGTCGCGGGCGGCCTCGCCCACACCCATGTTGACCACGACCTTGACCAGGCCGGGGATCAGCATGACGTTCTCGAACGAGAACTCCTCCAGGAGCTGCCCCTTGATCTCGGAGTTGTAACGCTCCTTGAGGCGGGGGGTCACCTTCTCAACAGTCGTCTCAGACATCAGATGTCCTCACCGGTTCGCTTGGCAACGCGGATCTTGTTGCCCTCGTCATCGAAGCGGTAGCCAACGCGGGTGACGACCTTCTTGCCGTCCTTCTCCACGACCAGCTGGACGTTGGAGACGTGAACCGGGGCCTCGACGGTGATGATGCCACCCTGAGTACCCGGACCCGGCTTGGTGTGCTTCTTGACCCGGTTGACACCCTCGACCAGGACCTTGTTGGTAGCGGGGATGGCCTGAATGACCTTGCCCTGCTTGCCGCGGTCCTTGCCGGTGATGACCTGGACCAGGTCACCCTTCTTGATCTTCATGCTGTTTGCCATGGGTTAGAGCACCTCCGGCGCCAGCGAGATGATCTTCATGAACTTCTTGTCACGCAGCTCGCGGCCCACCGGGCCGAAGATGCGGGTGCCACGGGGGTCACCATCGGTGTTCTTGAGAACGACCGCGGCGTTCTCGTCGAAGCGGATGTACGAGCCATCCGGACGACGACGCTCCTTGACGGTCCGAACGATGACGCACTTGACGACGTCACCCTTCTTCACCGAGCCACCGGGGATCGCGTCCTTGACGGTGGCGACGATGACGTCCCCGATACCGGCGTAGCGGCGACCGGAACCACCGAGAACACGGATGCAAAGGATTTCCTTGGCACCAGTGTTGTCGGCGACCCGCAGTCGCGACTCCTGCTGGATCACTGCTTTCTCCTGATCGTCAACGAGAGACGACGGGCCGGCCGCTGCTCACACCAGCGCCCCTGGGGGACCTGGTGCACATACGGCCGTACCACATCGGCTTCGTTACTTGGCCTTCTCGAGGATCTCGACGACGCGCCAGCGCTTCGTCGCGGACAGCGGACGGGTCTCCATCAGGAGAACCCGGTCGCCGATGCCGCAGGCGTTGGCCTCGTCGTGCGCCTTCAGCTTGTTCGTACGGCGGATGACCTTGCCGTACAGAGCGTGCTTGACGCGGTCCTCGACGGCGACGACGACGGTCTTGTCCATCTTGTCGCTGACGACGAGACCCTCACGGGTCTTGCGGAAACCGCGCGTCTCGTTGGTGGTGTTCTCAGTCATCAGGCGCTCTCCACCGTCTCGATGCCCAGCTCGCGCTCGCGCATCAGGGTGTAGATCCGCGCGATGTCCTTACGGACGAGCTTGAGCCGTCCGTGGTTGTCGAGCTGCCCGGTCGCCGCCTGGAAGCGGAGGTTGAACAGCTCCTCCTTGGCCTCGCGGAGCTTCGCAACGAGACCCTCGTTGTCAAGCTCGCGCAGCTCAGCAGCCTTGGTGCCGGCCGACATCAGCTCTCACCTGCCTCGCGCCGGACAATCCGGCACTTCATCGGGAGCTTGTGAGCAGCGCGGGTGAGCGCCTCACGAGCAACCTTCTCATTGGGGTAGGACAGCTCGAACATGATCCGTCCCGGGTGAACGTTGGCAATCCACCACTCGGGGGAACCCTTACCGGAACCCATGCGGGTCTCGGCAGGCTTCTTGGTGAGCGGGCGGTCCGGGTAAATGTTGATCCAGACCTTGCCACCACGCTTGATGTGACGGGTGACGGCGATACGAGCGGACTCGATCTGCCGGTTCGTCACGTAGGCCGGGGTGACGGCCTGGATGCCGTACTCGCCGAACGCGAGCTCGGTGCCACCCTTGGCAGCGCCACGGCGCTTCGGGTGGTGCTGCTTACGGTGCTTGACCCGACGGGGGATCAGCATGACGGTCAGGCCTCCGTTCCGGTGCTCTCGGCAGCCGGCGTCTCCGTCACAGCCGCGGCCGGAGCCTCGGTGTTCTGGGGACGACGGGCGCCACCACGGGCGCCGCCACGCTCGCCACCACGGCCACCGCGCTCGCCGCCACGCGCGGGGCGGGCGTCGGTGCGGGCCGGGCGGTTGCCCGAGCGGGCAGCAGCGTTCTCAGCGCGGACCTCGGCGATGTTCTTGACGTCGCCCTTGTAGATCCAGACCTTGACGCCGATACGACCGAAGGTCGTCTTGGCCTCGAAGAAGCCGTAGTCGACGTTCGCACGAAGGGTGTGCAGCGGCACACGACCCTCGCGGTAGAACTCCGAACGGCTCATCTCGGCGCCGCCGAGACGACCGGAGCACTGGACCTTGATGCCCTTGGCGCCGGACTTCATGGTGCCCTGCATGCTCTTACGCATGGCACGGCGGAACGACACGCGGGAGGACAGCTGCTCCGCGACGCCCTGAGCCACGAGCTGGGCGTCCAGCTCGGGGTTCTTGACCTCGAGGATGTTCAGCTGGACCTGCTTGCCGGTCAGCTTCTCGAGGTCGCCGCGGATGCGGTCGGCCTCGGTGCCACGGCGACCGATGACGATGCCGGGGCGAGCGGTGTGGATGTCCACGCGGACGCGGTCACGGGTGCGCTCGATCTCAACCTTCGAGATGCCGGCCCGCTCCATGCCCTTCGTCATCATGCGACGAATGGCAACGTCTTCCTTGACGTAGTCCGAGTACAGCTTGTCGGCGTACCAGCGGGACTTGAAGTCCGTGCTGATGCCGAGGCGGAACCCGTGCGGGTTAACCTTCTGGCCCATTACCGGGTCCCTTCCTTGCTGCTGACGACCACGGTGATGTGGCTGGTCCGCTTGCGGATCCGGTAGGCACGGCCCTGGGCACGCGGACGGAACCGCTTCAGGGTCGGGCCCTCGTCAACGTACGCCTCGCTGATCACGAGGTCGTCCACGTTGGAGTGGTTGTAGTTGTGCGCGGCGTTGGCAATGGCGCTGTTGAGCACCTTGCCGACCGGCACGGTGGCGGCCTGCGGAGCGAAACGCAGGACGGCCTGTGCCTCCGTGGCGCTCATGCCACGGATGAGGTCCACCACGCGGCGGGCCTTCATGGGCGTGACGCGGATGTACCGCGCCTGGGCCCTGGCTTCCATGGTTGTCCCCTTGCTGGTGTAAGTCATTGAGTCGGTACTTCGCTGGCGACTAGCGACGCTTCGACTTGCGGTCGTCCTTGACGTGCCCGCGGAAGGTGCGCGTCGGCGCGAACTCGCCGAGCTTGTGGCCGACCATCGACTCGGTGACGAACACCGGGACGTGCTTACGGCCATCGTGGACCGCGATCGTGTGACCGAGCATGCTCGGGCTGATCACGGAGCGACGGGACCAGGTCTTGATGACGTTCTGGGTACCCGCCTCGTTCTGCGCGTCCACCTTCTTGAGAAGGTGGCCGTCAATGAAGGGGCCCTTCTTGAGACTGCGCGGCATCTGACCTGCTCCTAGCGCTTCTTGTTGGACTTGCGGCGGCGCACGATGAGAGCGTCCGAAGCCTTGTTGGCCTTACGGGTGCGACCCTCCTTCTTGCCCCACGGCGAGACCGGGTGGCGACCACCGGAGGTCTTACCCTCACCACCACCGTGCGGGTGGTCGATCGGGTTCATGGCCACACCACGCACGGTCGGGCGAACGCCCTTCCAGCGCATACGGCCGGCCTTGCCCCAGTTGATGTTCGACTGCTCGGCGTTGCCGACCTCGCCGACGGTCGCGCGGCAGCGCGCGTCCACCAGACGGATCTCACCGGAGGGCATGCGCAGGTGCGCCATGCGACCCTCACGGGCGAGCAGCTGAATGCCCGAACCGGCGGAGCGGGCCATCTTGGCACCGCCACCGGGACGAAGCTCCACCGCGTGGATGGTGGTACCGACCGGGATGTTGCGCAGCGGCAGGTTGTTGCCGGGCTTGATGTCGGCCGTGGGGCCGTTCTCAATCCGGTCACCCTGGCCGACGCCGCGCGGCGCGATGATGTAGCGCTTCTCGCCGTCCGCGTAGTGCAGCAGCGCGATGCGAGCGGTGCGGTTGGGGTCGTACTCGATGTGCGCGACCTTGGCCGGCACGCCGTCCTTGTCGTGACGACGGAAGTCGATCACGCGGTAGGCGCGCTTGTGTCCGCCACCCTGGTGGCGAGCGGTGATACGACCGGCGTTGTTACGGCCGCCCTTGCTGTGCAGGGGGCGAACCAGCGACTTCTCCGGCGTGGACCGCGTGATCTCTACGAAGTCGGCCACGCTGGAGCCACGACGGCCCGGCGTAGTCGGCTTGTACTTGCGGATGCCCATTTGGCTCTCTCGTCCTCGTCCTTATCGACGATCCGGACCCCGTTAGGAGGTCGGACCACCGAAGATGTCGATGCGGTTGCCCTCAGCCAGCGTCACGATGGCGCGCTTGGTGTCCTTGCGCTTGCCAAAGCCCGTCTTGGAGCGCTTGCGCTTGCCCTGACGGTTGAGCGTGTTGACGGACTCGACCTTGACCGAGAAGACCGCCTCGACGGCCTGCTTGATCTGGGTCTTGTTGGCACCCGGCGACACGACGAACGTGTACTTGTTCTCGTCGAGGAGCGAGTAGCTCTTCTCGGAGATGACCGGCTTCACCAGGACGTCACGGGGGTCCGTGAACGTCTTGCTCGTGATCTCTGCAGCCATCAGGCGGCGCTCCCTTCGAGCTCGCCCTCAGCAGCCACAGCCTTGGCGGACGCGGCCGGACCGGCCACGAAACGCTCGAAAGCAGCCTGGGTGAAGACCACATCGTCGGAGACGAGCACGTCGTAGGTGTTCAGCTGACCGGCGTCCAGGATGTGCACGTTCGGCAGGTTGCGGGCGGACTTGATGCCCACCTCGTCCGCGCGCTCGACGACCAGGAGGACGTTCTTGCGCTCGGAGATCTTGCCGAACAGGCCCTTGGCGGCCTTGGTCGACGGCGCCTCGGCCGCAATCACGTCGGTGATGACGTGGATGCGGTTGTGGCGGGCCCGGTCGGTGAGCGCGCCACGCAGAGCGGCGACGATCATCTTCTTGGGCGTCCGCTGCGAGTAGTCGCGCGGCTTGGGGCCGTGCACGACGCCACCGCCGACGAACTGCGGAGCGCGGGTCGAGCCCTGACGGGCGCGGCCGGTGCCCTTCTGGCGGTACGGCTTGCGGCCGCCGCCTCGGACCTCGCCACGACGCTTGGTCGAGTGGGTGCCCTGACGGGCCGCAGCGAGCTGCGCCACGACGACCTGGTGCATCAGCGGAACGCTGACCTTGGCGTCGAAGATCTCGGCGGGCAGCTCGAGGCTGCCGGCCTTGTCGCCCGAGGGCGACAGGATGTCAATGGTGCTCATATCCTCACAGCCCCTTTGCCGCGGTGCGGACGAGGACGAGGCCGCCGTTCGGGCCCGGGATTGCGCCCTTGATGAGGAGCAGCCCCTTCTCCGCGTCAACGGCATGGACGGTCAGGTTCTGGGTGGTCACGCGCTCGTGGCCCATCCGGCCGGCCATCTTCATGCCCTTGAACACGCGACCCGGGGTGGCGCAGCCACCGATCGAGCCGGGCGAACGGTGCTTGCGCTGCACGCCGTGACCGGCGCCGAGGCCCTTGAAGTTGTGACGCTTCATGACACCGGCGAAGCCCTTGCCCTTGGAGGTGCCGGTCACATCGACCTTGACACCCGCCTCGAACAGCTCAGCGGTGATCTCCTGGCCGAGGGCGTACTCGGACGCGTCCGCGGTGCGGAGCTCGACCAGGAAACGACGCGGGGTGACACCGGCCTTGGCGAAGTGGCCCGCGAGGGGCTTGTTCACCTTGCGGGGGTCGATCTCGCCGAAGCCGATCTGCACGGCGTCATAGCCGGCAGCGTCAGCGGTGTGGATCTGGGTAACGACATTGGGCCCGGCCTTGACGACGGTCACCGGAACGATCCGGTTGTTCTCGTCCCAGACCTGGGTCATGCCGAGCTTCTCGCCCAGGATTCCCTTAATCTGCTTTGCCATCTTCGTCGCGCCTCTCAGAGCTTGATCTCGATGTCGACGCCGGCCGGAAGGTCGAGGCGCATCAGCGAGTCAACGGTCTTCGGGGTCGGGTCGAGGATGTCGATCAGACGCTTGTGAGTGCGCATCTCGAAGTGCTCGCGCGAGTCCTTGTACTTGTGCGGCGAGCGGATGACGCAGTACACGTTCTTCTCAGTGGGCAGCGGCACCGGGCCCGCGACCTGCGCACCAGTGCGAATGACGGTCTCGACGATCTTCTTCGCCGAGGAGTCAATCACCTCGTGGTCGTAGGCCTTGAGCCGGATGCGGATCTTCTGTCCCGCCATGGCTACTCAGTAGTCCTTTGTCTCGTCTGCTGCTTCTTCTGCCGGATTCGGCCGGGTGGCTTGGTCCGGTGGCCCCTTTGGGTGGTTACTTCCGACCCCCGCGCTCGGGCGTGTCGCCCTGGCGCTTGCAAAGAACCGGGAAGGTTTCCCTTCTCGGCTTGCGGGATCGGTGAGCCTTGCACCCACCAGGTGCCGGATCGAGGCCCCGCCCACGCTTCCCGGAAGATTCCCGTACGTCCGCCCCGCAGCTGCCGCGGTGTCGACTACACACCACTGCATCCACACAAGACACGTGGACACATGAACGGCCATCACGGGAACGACGAGTACCTGGGACTCGCTTCCAGTCCTCCCGGTGGGAGGCGCGCAGCATCGGCACTCAACCGAGCAACTTGGCTATCCTGCCACAGCACGCTGCACAAATGCCAATCGGGGCGGGCGAGGTCTCCCTCACCCGCCCCGACCGATGCGGGTCAGCCCTTACGGCCGCAGACCGCCCACTGGTCCTCCGTGTTGGCGCACCACAGGTGCGGCTGGTCCGGTACGAAGGTGTACTCGGACAGCTCCATGTTGATCGGGTTGCAGTCCTGCTTGCCCTTGTACGGCGAGTACTTGGGGCACTGGCCGTTGTCCAGCTGCTGGAGGTGGGCACGGTACGCGTCCAGGCCCATGTCCTCCACCTTGGGGTTGGCCGAGGGCATGTAGCGGTTCGCCGACCACGAGGCGCCCATCGTCCCGAACAGGGCGATCACGCAGATCAGGCCGGTCGCCAGCTGCGCCGACGTCCGCGGGGAGATCAGGGTCACGGCCTTCGCGGGGTTCACCGCCTCGAACGCGCTGCGGAACCGGCCGGCTCCGCGCTCGTACGAGAGCTTCACACCGAGCACGGCCAGGATGATCAGGCAGTACAGGATGATCCAGGTGGTCCGCGGGTACAGCTGCACGGCCTGGTTGTGCGCCATGTGCGAGGCGAACCAGAAGCGCAGCAGCCAGGCGCCGACCAGCACGAACCCGGCGGTCCGTACCACGACGTTGCGCAGGCCCAGCCCGACCCCGAGCCCGACGCCGAGCAGCAGGACCACCGCGAAGCCGCTCTGGCCGGCCAGCTCACCGGAAGCCGGCCAGTCGTGGTACGTCAGCGGGCCGGGGCGGTCCGAGGCCCAACTCATCACGTAGGCCGGGTCGATGTAGGTGTTGATGTAGGCGTACCGGTCGACCGTCGTGGCACCGAGCCGGACCAGCTGGTAGAGCAGCGGGGCACCGATCACCGCGGCCGTGACCAGCATGCCGCCGAGGAAGACGAGTGCGCGCTTGACCGCGAGACGGCCACGCCGCCAGGGGAAGAGCAGCCCGGCCAGCAGGAACGCACCGGGCGCCGCCCACAGGTACCAGCCGGAGTACCAGATGAACATCGCGCCGAACGCGACTCCGAAGCCGACCCCGCGCAGCAGGGCGGAGCGGGTCGACAGCTCCCCGGCCCGGCGCAGCTCGCGGAAGCAGGCGGCCAGCAGCGGGAGCAGCACCAGCATCGCGCCGTGGCTGTACGGCCGGATCGGGTCGAGGAAGGTGATCGAGGTCGGCACCGCGATGGCCATCGCCCAGAACGGGCGCAGCATCATCCGCCAGGAGAGGTACGCCATCGGTCCGACCAGTGCGCTGAGCAGCAGCTGCAGGTCCTTCAGCGCGTGCCCGACACCGGCGACACCGCCGTGGAAGAGCTCCGCCCAGAGCGCCAGCAGCGCGGGGAAGCCGGGCGGGTACACCCCCGGCAGGCCCTCGCCGCGCATCATGTCGTTGGCCATGCCCATCAGGTTGCCCGGGTCGCCCTCCTGGCCGCCCAGGCCCCACGGCGTGCCGTGCAGGGCGACGGCGATGCCGCCGGCCACCACGCCGGTGGCGAGACCCGAGATGGCGGCACAGGCCAGCCGCTGCACCATCCGGTAGTTCCGCAGCGTGCCCCGGTAGGCGACGAAGAGCAGGACCGCGAGGACGGGCAGGCCGACGACGGCCACGTACTGCTGCACCTTGGCGAGGCCGCTGACCTGGCCGATCCGGTTCAGCGGGTTGACGCTGATGTGCATGCAGAGCAGCATGATGCCGATGCCGGCGGTGATGCTCACCACGCCCTCGGCCAGCGGGAGCACCCAGCGCCGGGAGGTCAGGCGCTGGATCCGGGAGATGCCACGGGTGGAGTTCTTCAGGTCCGCCTGCGTGGCCTCGCCCCGGCTTCTCTCGGTGGGCGGGCCGCTGACCAGGTCCGTCATCTCAAATCACTTTCGTGAAGCGGCGTGCTGCCGCGGCTGGGGCGGTCCCCCCGGATCTGCTCGGGTGGGGACCGCCCTGGGAGGACCGCGGCGCCGTAGCGGGCTGCGGCCTGGTTCAGCGGCCGACGAGCTGCCGGCCACGGTGGTCGGGAGCGGATGCCGCGATGGCCTTGAGGTGCGGCGGCATCCGGCGGATCATCGCCAGCAGCAGGACCAGCCCGGCCCGCGAGAGGTAGACCATCGCCTTGATCGGGGAGGCGCTCGGTGTGCCGGTGGTCCGCTCGCGCATCGCAACCGGCACCTGGCGCACCACGAAGCCGCAGCGGGCGGCGCCCACCATGCTCTCCACCGTGTCGCCGAGGTACTCGACCGGGTACCAGTTGGCGAAGAACTCGATGAGCGACTTGTTGCAGGCGCGGAAGCCCGAGGTGGTGTCGGTCAGCCTGGTGCGGGTGATCCGGGAGAGCACCACCGAGAGCAGGCCCATCGCCCACTTGCGCGGGCCACGGACCTTGTAGTCGCCCTCGCCGTCGAAGCGGGCGCCGATCACCAGATCGGCTTCCTTCAGCTTGTCCAGCAGGACGGGCACGTAGGACGGGTCGTGTTGGCCGTCCGAGTCGATCTGGATGGCCACGTCGTAGCCGTGCAGGTGCGCGTACCGGTAGCCGAGGCGCATGGCGCCGCCGACGCCGAGGTTGTACGGCAGTTGGGCCACCGGTGAGCCGGAGGCCGCCGCGACCGCAGCAGTGCGGTCGGTCGAGCCGTCGTCGACGACCAGGGTGTCCGCCCCGGGCAGGTGGGCCTGGATCTCCTTGAGGATGCTGGGGAGACCGTCCGCCTCGTTCCAGGCGGGGAGGATGATGAGGACCCGTCGTCCGTCGATCATGAGTACACCTTGGGGTCAGTGCCGTCCAGGGCGGAGTCCTGGTGCTTGGTCACGGGGTAGCCGTGGTGCTCCACGAGGTGGGACCTCATCAGGGCCACCTCCTCGGAGAGGGTGCGGGTCTCGGCCTCCAGCCGGCTGGCCTCCCAGCTGAGGTGCAGGCTGACCATCAGCACGAGCACGAAGCCCGCGAACAGGACGAGGCTGACTCCGGAGGCGATCCCGAGCCTGCGCGCGGTCGAGTCCAGGATGCCCGGGAAGAAGCCCAGCGGCGCCACGACGACGCCGATGGCGAGCCAGATCGTCGCGTACTTCTCCCGAAGCTGCTGGCGGCGCAGCAGTTCGAGGATGTACACGAGCACCAGGAGTCCGGTGACCGAGGTGATGACGGTGAGTTGCACGACGGGAGGCGCCTTTCAGCGGCAGTGGCGTGGCAATAGTAGGCAGATCATATGGGCGTGTCGCACTCATGTTCTTCACGCCCGCGGTGCACCGCGACCTCAGGAGCTTCGCAGCGCTCCGGCCGGACGCTGGTCGACCGCCGACCGCTCCTCGCCGGGTACGGCCGGTTGTTCGGACAGCGAGCGGAACAGCGACCACAGCATGGCAGCCGCACTTGCGGCGGCACCAACCAGGTAGCCCACCTCGACCCTGGTGGCGATGTCACCCGGTACGAGCGTCACCACGACCATCAGCACGGTGCCCAGGAGCCAGGAGAACAGCTGGCGTTGGTGGCGGCCCAGCGACAGCAGCGCCTGCCCGAAGACGGTCGCCAGCATGTAGCAGAGGGTGCCGAGGACCAGCCAGAGGAAGTCCAGCGATCCGAGCACCGGCTGGGCCTTGAAGAGGACCTGGATCAGCCACGGCCCGAACAGGACGGTCGGCACTCCGGCCACCGCGCACATCAGCACCACGATGGCCGCCGTCCGCGAGAGCACCTTGCGGAACTCCCGGTGGTTGCCCACGGCCGCGGCACCGGAGAGCGCCGAGACCAGCGAGGCCTGGATGGCCGCGTAGGCGAAGAGCGGGACCCGGGCCAGCACCACCGCGTTGAGCAGGGCCGCGACCAGCGCCGTGGAGGAGGGTGAGAGCAGCTTCACGTTGACCACGGCCGCGTTGACCATCAGCTGGGCCAGCAGTGTAGAGCCGGTCAGCAGGACCAGACCGCGGGTGACCTCGCGCCAGGCCGGGGCGGGCCCGCCGCGCCGGTCCCCCAGCACGGACCGCAGCCCGATCACCGATGCGGCCAGCGGGGCCACCACCAGGATCAGGCTGAAGGCCAGCGCGGAGTGCAGGCCGAAGATCGGCACCATCGCCCCGAAGAGGATCCGCAGACCGCCGTCGACCGCCAACTGGGCGCCGTACGCACGGAAGTTGCCGAGCCCCGCGAGAGCGCCGCGGACCACGGAGCTGATCGCCAGGCCGACCAGCGCACCGCCGAGGCCCAGCACCAGCCCCCGGTCGCCGCCGAACAGGCGGTCGGCGATCGGCTGGGCCGCCGACAGGATCGCCAGCAGCACGACCGTCAGCACCCCAAGGGTCAGCAGCAGGACCTTGCGCACGGCGGGCAGCGGGCCGTGGCCGGCCGCGTCGCGGCCAGGAAGATGTACGAGGAGGCACCGAGAACCACGGTGCCCCCGACCACCAGCCGCACGCCCGGCGGCAGCGCGCCGAGCAGCTTGGCCGGCAGTCCCAGGGCCGGTGACTTGGTCATCGGCCGGTCACGAGGTTCATCCGGCGAGCTCGGCCTTCGTCTTGAGCGACTCCCACCAGGTGCGGTTGTCGCGGTACCAGGCGATGGTGGCCGCGAGGCCGTCCTCGAAGCGGACCTGCGGGGCGTAGCCCAGCTCCTCGCTGATCTTGCTGATGTCGAGGGAGTAGCGCAGGTCGTGGCCCTTGCGGTCGGCGACCGGCTCGACCATGTCCCAGCCCGCGCCGGCCGCCTCCAGCAGCAGGCCGGTCAGCTCCTTGTTGGTGATCTCGGTGCCGCCGCCGATGTTGTAGACGTGGCCGGCCCGGCCCTTGCGCATGGCCAGCTCGATGCCGCGGCAGTGGTCCGAGACGTGCAGCCAGTCGCGGATGTTGCCGCCGGTGCCGTACAGCGGCACCTTCTTGCCGTCCAGCAGGTTGGTGGTGAAGAGCGGGATGACCTTCTCGGGGAACTGGTAGTGCCCGTAGTTGTTGGAGCAACGGGTCACCACGATGTCCATGCCGTGGGTGCGGTGGTACGCCAGGGCCAGCAGGTCCGAGCCGGCCTTCGAGGCCGAGTACGGCGAGTTCGGCGCGAGCGGCCACTCCTCGGTCCAGGAGCCCTCCGAGATCGACCCGTAGACCTCGTCGGTCGAGACGTGGACGAAACGGCCGACCCCGTGCTTGCGGGCCGCGTCGAGGAGCACCTGGGTACCGACCACGTTCGTCAGCACGAACGGGCCCGCGCCCTCGATCGACCGGTCGACGTGCGATTCGGCCGCGAAGTGCACGACCACGTCGTGACCGGGCATCACCTGGTCGACGGCGTCGACGTCGCAGATGTCGCCGCGGACGAAGGAGTACCCGGGGTGATCCGCGACGGGAGCGAGGTTGGCCTCGACGCCCGAGTAGGTCAGCTTGTCGAGGACGGTGATCTGGGCCGAGGCGTCCGCTCCGAGCAGCTGGCGGACGAACTCTGAACCGATGAAGCCGGCGCCGCCGGTCACAAGGATGCGCATAGTGGGGGCAGTCTACCCGCGCCCCGTCAAGCACCCACCCCGGGCCAGCGGTCGGGCACACACCTCACATAAGCTGCCGACATGCGTGGAATTCTCCTGGCAGGCGGCACCGGCTCACGACTGTGGCCGCTGACCCGAGCCGTCTCGAAGCAGCTCCTTCCGGTGTTCGACAAGCCGATGATCTACTACCCGCTCTCCACCCTGGTGATGGCGGGCATCAGCGAAATTCTGATCATCACGACTCCGCAGGACCAGGAGCAGTTCCAGCGCCTGCTGGGCGACGGCTCCCAGTTCGGCCTGCGCCTGGAGTACGCGGTCCAGGAACGGCCCGAGGGCATCGCTCAGGCCTTCGTCCTGGGGGCCGACTTCATCGGCGACGAGTCGGTCGCGCTGATCCTCGGCGACAACATCTTCCACGGCAGCGGCCTCGGCACCAGGCTGGCCCAGCACACCGCCCCCGTCGGCGGCCGGGTCTTCGCGTACCCGGTGGCGGACCCGTCCGCGTACGGCGTGGTGGAGTTCGACGAGCAGGGCCAGGTGCTCTCCCTGGAGGAGAAGCCCGTCCAGCCGAAGTCGCGCTACGCGGTGCCGGGCCTCTACTTCTACGACAACAAGGTCGTCGACATCGCCCGGAAGCTGGAGCCCAGTGCCCGCGGCGAGCTGGAGATCACCGCGGTGAACGAGGCGTACCTCCAGGCCGGCGAGCTGCACGTGACGATCCTCGACCGCGGTACGGCCTGGCTGGACACCGGCACCTTCGTCTCGATGGTGCAGGCCTCCGAGTTCGTCCGGGTGATCGAGGAGCGCCAGGGCTTCAAGATCGGCTGCATCGAGGAGACCGCCTGGCGCGCCGGGCTGATCGACTCGGCGCAGCTGCGCGAGCTCGCCGAGCCGCTGCGCAAGAGCGGCTACGGCGACTACCTGATCGCCCTGCTCGACGAGGAGAGCGCCCGATGAAGTTCCGCGAACTGTCCATCGGCGGCGCCTACGAGGTCACCCCGCAGCTGCACGGCGACCCGCGCGGCCTGTTCATGGAGTGGTACCGCTTCGACCGCCTCGCCGAGGTCGTCGGGCACCCCCTCCGGCTGGCCCAGGGCAACCTGTCCGTCTCGGCCCGCGGCGTGGTGCGCGGCGTCCACTTCGCCGACGTGCCGCCCGGCCAGGCCAAGTACGTCAGCTGCGTACGCGGCGCGGTGCTGGACATCATCGTGGACCTGCGGGTCGGCTCCCCCACCTTCGGACAGTGGGAGGGTGTGCGGCTCGACGAGGTGGACCGCCGCTCGGTCTACATCCCCGAGGGGCTGGGCCACGGGTTCTGCGCCCTGAGCGACGACGCCACGCTCTCGTACGTCTGCTCGGAGACGTACAACCCCACCGGTGAGCACTCCGTGCACCCGCTCGACCCCGACCTCGGCATCGAGTGGCCGGCCGACAGCCCGCAGCTGTCCGCCCGGGACGCCGCCGCCCCGTCGCTCGCCGAGGCGCTCGCGTCCGGGCTGCTGCCCGACTACCAGGCCTGCCAGGCCTTCACCGAGAGCCTGCGCGGCGCCTGACCGACAGGCCGCACGACACCGCACCTCGCGCCGGGCCCGCCCGGCGCGAGGTGTCGTGCATCCGGCCCCCGGCCCGGGCAGGGTGCCGGAGGCGAGCAAGTAGGATTGCCCCGCCGCAGGCTGACCCTGCGCGGCAGCCGGGCCGGCAAGCATGCCCCCGCCACGACCTCGACCAGCGGATGTGCCCCACCATGACCACTCTGGATGTGCTCCTCCCGTACTACGGGGACGTCGCGCTGATGCAGGCCGCTGTCCACAGCGTGCTCGCGCAGACCGACCCGGACTGGCGGCTGACCGTCGTGGACGACGGCAAGGAGCCCGGCGTCCCCGAGTGGTTCGCGGAGCTCGACGACCCCCGGGTCAGCTACCAGCGCAACGAGCAGAACCTCGGGGTGACCGGCAACTACCGCAAGTGCCTCGGTCTCGCCGAGCACGAGTACCTGGTCTTCATGGGCACCGACGACATCATGCTGCCCAACTACGTCGCGACCATCCGGGCCGCCCTGGCCGAGCACCCCGGCGTGGCGATGGTCCAGCCCGGCGTCGAGGTCATCGACAGTGCGGGCAAGCCCGTCAGCACCCTGGCGGACGAGGCCAAGCGCCGCCTCTACGCCCCCAAGGACCAGGGCCGGACGCTGATGGGCGGCGAGGACCTCGCGGTCAGCCTGCTGCGCGGCAACTGGCTGTACTTCCCCTCGATCTGCTGGCGCACGGAGACCATCAGGAAGACCGGTTTCCGGGACAACCTGGAGATCATCCAGGACCTCGCCCTGGTCATCGACCTGCTGCAGGCGGGCGAGCAGATGGTCGTCGACGACACCCGCTGCTTCCAGTACCGCCGTCACACCGTCAGCATCTCGTCGAAGTCGGCGTACAGCGGCACCCGGTTCACCGAGGCCCGGCGGTACTTCCTGGACGCCGCCGACCGGCTCGACGCGCACGGGTGGACCCGCGCCGCCAAGGCCTCCCGGCTGCACCTCTCCGCCCGCATCCACGCCCTCACCCTGGTGCCGGGAGCCCTGCGCGCCGGTCAGTGGGACGGCGCCAGGACGCTGCTGCGCAACGTCACCTCGACCGCCAACCGGGCCCGCTGACCCTCTCCCGCTAGGAGCACCTCCGCTATGTCCGCACCGCATGTGGCCCCGGCCCGCGTCGCCGTCCTCGGTGGCTCCGGTTTCATCGGCCGGGTGCTCGGCGACCGGTTCACCGAGCTCGGCCACGACGTCCTGTCCATCGCGCGCAAGGCGCCCGACGCCCCCGCGCCCGGCCGGTTCGTCGCGTTCGACCTCACCTCGGCCGCCCCGGCCGAGCTCACCGAGCTGCTCGACCGTGAGCAGGTCGGACTCGTCGTCAACGCGGCCGGCGGGATGTGGGGCCTGACGGACGAGCAGATGCAGGTGGCCAACGTCGTCCTGGTCGACCGGCTGATCGAGGCGATCGGCGCGATGGCCGCTCCGGCCCGGCTGGTTCACCTCGGCACGGTGCACGAGTACGGCTTCGCGCCGATCGGGACCGACCAGCGCGAGGACAGTGCGGCCGCGCCCTCGATGGAGTACGGCAAGCTCAAGCTCGCCGCGACCGAGGCGGTGGCCCGGGCGGTGCGCGGGCACGGCCTGGACGCCGTCACCCTGCGGCTCGGCAACGTGGTCGGCGCCGGCCAGCCCGGGCACAGCCTGCTCGGCGTGATGGCCGCCAAGCTGGACGAGGCCCGGCTGGCCGGGCGGACCGCCCAGCTCTCGCTGGCCCCGCTCACCGCGCTGCGCGACTTCGTCGACCTGACCGACAGCATCGACGCGAT
This sequence comes from Kitasatospora sp. P5_F3, assembly GCF_054049135.1. Lineage (NCBI taxonomy): Bacteria > Bacillati > Actinomycetota > Actinomycetes > Kitasatosporales > Streptomycetaceae > Kitasatospora > Kitasatospora sp. P5_F3. The sequence goes on from NZ_JBFUMY010000007.1 coordinate 213,503, forward strand.
CGTCGCCGCAGCCGCCACCCCGGGCACCCAGCCGGTGCTCAACATCGGTACCGGCTCCGCGACTTCGGCGCGCGAGTGGGTGGAGCTGCTGGTCGAGGTCAGCGGCGTGCCCACCGAGATCACCGAGGTCCCCGGCCCGGACGGCGCAGGCCCGGAGACCGAGTGGCAGCAGCTCGACATCACCGCGGCGGGCGAGCAACTCGGCTGGGCCCCTCGGCGCAGCATGCGGGAGTCCCTCGAGTCGCTCTGGCAGGCCCAGGTCCGGTCGACGCCCGTCGGATAGCGCTCAGCTCAACTGGAACGGGGGGGGGGGGGGGGGGGGGGGGGGGGGGGGGGCGCGCCTTGCCGGCCGGCATCAGCTCGATCGCATGCTTGAGCGACGTGACCGAGTTGTCGTACTGCGTCTTCGCGACCGGGCTGCCACCGATATAGACGTTGAGCAGGTCGCTGTACTTCGCCGCCAGGCCGCCCTGGCGGGCCAGCGTGGTGGCGAAGAAGCTGAGCTTCCAGTTCACGTAGCCGTCGTTGGTGTAGAGGGTGACCACGGCCGAGCCGGCCTCGACCCGCGCCATGTCGCGGGTGACCAGGATCCTGGCGACGGTACTGTCCCCGCCCTTCTCCTTGCTCCACTGGGCCAGCTCACTGCTCTGCCAGACCGTGGGAGCGGCTTGCACCGACGGGACTCCCCACTGAATCCCGGCGAACAGGCTCAGCCCGGCCGCCAAGGCCACCACCGAGGCGACGCCCTCGACCCACCAGCCCTTGCGGAAGGTCTTGACCGACGGACCGAACGGACGCAGCATCGTCCCCACCGTGCCGAGCCCGACCAGGCAGAGCACGAAGCCGCCGGTGGCGAGCTTCTCGAAGTAGTACGGCAGGCTCCCTATGGTGTGCATCTGCCAGGCGCCGAACACCCCGAGCACCAGGGCCCCGCCCGCGACGGTGCCGAGCATCATCGTGCCGACGCCGGTGCGCCGCCGGCCGGCCAGCAGCGCGACCAGCACGATCACGAGCGCGAGGCCGAGCAGCAGCGACCGGTCGAACGGCAGCACCATCCCCCGGGCCTGGGCCTGGGCCTCGACGTCGAACGTACCCATCACCGACATCAGGCTCGGGAGCACGGCGACCGCGCCGCCCACCGCCTGGATCCCGTACAGCAGCCAGCGGTGGCGGGCCTGGCGCTTGCGGTACACGAAGGCCGCGACCACCAGCGCGATGCCCACGAACACCGCGAGGATGTTGTAGGTGTACGCCACCGTGATCAAGGCGCCCACCGACACCGCGGCGTACGTGCCCCAGCCCATCGCGGGGCGGACGATCAGCGGGACGGCCACCGCCAGGAAGATCAGGCCCGAGATCTGCGAGTCGAAGCCGACCTTGACCATGCCCCCCAGCGGGCTCGCCACCGCCAGCCCGGCCACCAGGGTGCAGACCGCCGCCGTCCGCCAACCGGTCAGCCGCGGTCCGGCGATCCACCGGGCGCCCCAGACGATCAGGGCGCAGAGGATCGCGAACGACGCCAGGACATAGAGGTAGTAGCGGTTGTACGCGGCCGTCGGGTCACCGGTCGCGGTATTCGACCGCACGAAGATGTCGAACCAGGTCAGCAGGAAATGCGAGCCCTGCGGATAAACCGCCTCGGTCGGCGTGGGCACCAGGACCTTGGCGGATTCCTGGTGGAAAAAGAGAAATCCACCGAATTGGTGGATCGCGTCAAAAATGGAGAAATGGACGATTCGGTCCTCGATGGACAGGACGAAAGGAAGACGCCCCGTCAGCGAACGCCCGACCAGCGGGTGGTGGATGTAATGCCAGACGAGCGCACCGGTACCGATGATCATCAGGTCGGAGGTGCGGAAGCGCCAGGGCAGCCGGGGTGCCCGGCGACCGACCCAGGCCGCGATGCTGACCGTCGAGAGGATCACACCGGAGGTCGGGACGGGCTGCATCCCCCAGGGCCACAGCGACAGCACGAGACCGAGTGCGAGAAGTGAACCGCAGAGCACGAAGGTGGCGATGACCAACCGGTCGAGGAGGCCTCCGCCGACCCTCAGCAGACTCGCGACCGCGAGCACGAAGACCGGGATCAGGACGATGTCCAGATTCAGCGCGTCGAGCACGACGGGGAGTACCCAGGAAGCGGTCAGCGCGCCGGCCAGCAGCCCCAACCGCCGGCCGCGCGGGCCCGGGGCGGGGCTCGGCTGCGGGACGCCCGGGCGCTCCGTCGACTCCGATAGCTGGCTTGCCATGTCCCCACCGTCTCCTTGAATACCCATACGCGAAAGAAGTGTCGTTCACATCACGGTCGGGTCTGATTTGGGCAACCGCCGCGCCGCCTGTCGGAAAGCCCGATCTGCGGATTCCCGGAAGCCACCGGTCATGGTACTTGAGCGCCCGGCAGCCCCTGACAGAACTCCCTCGGGTATCAGCACGGTCCACCACTGAAAGGCTTAGTCGGACTTGAAAACCCAGACCTTCATCAGCAGGAACCGCACGAGCGTCGCCAAGCCGTTGGCCACGATCAGGCCCCCGACCTCGACCACCCGCGAGGCGTCCGGCGCGGCCAGCTCGAGCAGGGCCAGCGCACCGCTGCTGAGAGCGAGGCCGACCACGAAGGCCACCCCGCCCTGGAGCTGGTGCCGGAGCGCCCCCTCGGAGCCGGTGATACCGAACGTGAAACGGCGGTTGGCCGCGGTGTTGGCGACCGCGCTGACCAGCAGTGCGATCAGATTGCCCAGCTGCGCGTCGACGACCTGACGGGCCGCCACGTAGAGGAGCAGGTAGAAGAGGGTGCTCAGGATCCCGATCACCAGAAAAGCCGGGAGCTGCCGCTTCATCGTGCCGGACGACCCGGCGTCCGGACCGGCCTGCGGCGCAGCGGCCGACTCGTCGAGAGGAAGCATGGGAGAAGCCACCGATTCGCTTGGGATATGGACTGGTGTCATCAGGAGATCTCGTAGACGGCCACCCGGCCGTTGTCGTACACCGGCCGGGCCAGCGACTTCAGCAGCGCGGACTCGGCGTGAACCTTGCGGTCCACCACCACGTACCGGACGTGGTGCTCGACCCGCAGCGTGTGGAGCAGCCCGGCCGTCGGGGCGTAGACGGCGTCCTCGTTGAGCTTGAGCAGCGGAAGGTCCCAGAAGGCCGTCGACTGCTCCGACATCAGCCGGGGCGAGTAGGCCCAGCCCTCGACCAGCACCGAGCGCTCGGAGTAGCCGCTGAGCCAGAAGGACTGCGCGTTGTTGGTGCAGACCCAGCCGGGGTCGCTGTAGTCGTCGAACGGCTGGCAGTGACTGTTGGTCGCCAGGACGTCCGAAGGATCGCTGTGGGCGCGGACCCAGCGGGCGGCCTGGACCTGCTCCGCCGGGAGCAGCGCCGTCCCGATCCATTCACTCTGCGAGGTCTGCATGACGTCCAGTACGAGCGCGGGGGCGCTCGCCATCAGGGCTGCGGTGAGCAGAACGACGCCGCCGCGCCTGCGCAGACCCGGCACCAGCCGCCCCGCGCCCCGCCACAGGAGGCCCAGCACGGCGGCGATAGCGGCCAGCGCCGCCGCGGCGCCGAGCGCCGGCAGCAACGCCGTGTACGACTTGGTGCCCGTGCTGTCGTCGAACAGCTTCAGGACGAACGTCGCCCAGTCACCGGCATACCGGTAGATGCCCACCGTCAGCAGGGCCGTGAAGGCCAGGCTGCCCACCCCGAGCAGGACCTTCGCGCGGACGGACAGCTCCGCCCGCTCGAAGACCTCGCAGTATCCCCAGGCGGACAGCAGTACGCCGAACGGGATCCCGGCCAGGGTGAAGTAGCTGGCGTTGAAGCCGTTCACCACGAGGTAGACGGCCGGGCCCGCGATCGCGCCGCCGAGCAGGAACCACTGGACCGGGTCGAGCCTCAGCCGCCGCCGCCAGATCAGCGGGATCGCGCCGACCATGCGCAGTTGGTGGTTGAGCAGGAACGCCGCCAGCGTCATGGCGACCACGGCGGCCTGGCCGGTCGTGGCACGGGTGTGCAGCGGGTCGGCCCAGTACCGGTTGACGTTGCCGCCCGGTACGACCTGCAGACCGTAGCTCTCGAACTTGAACAGGACGGCGGTGGCGAAGAGCTGCGCCACCCCGACGATCGCGCCCAGACCCACGATGGCCCAGGGGATCCGCCGCGTGCCGATGAGCACCATCAGCCCGGCGAAGGCGAGCGCGGCCAGGGTGACCGGGAGGGAGCTGGCCTTGGCCGCGCTGGAGGCCACCGCGAACATCGCGGTGAGGACGAAGGCCCCACGCCCCAGCCCCGGGGCCTGCCCGCCCGCACTGCCGTCGACGCCGTCCGCCTGCCGACCGCGCAGAACATCGCCGATGACGCCGATGAGGGCGATCAGCAACGGCAGGCTGTAGGTCAGCGAGAGGCTCGCCCAGGCCATCAGGGGGACGGCGGTCGCGCCGAACGTCCAGTTCGGGACGTTGTTGGGGTAGATCGCGTTGAAGTCGCCGATCAGGAAGACCAGCACGGCAGCCACCGGGCCGGCCCAGGCGCGGCCGGTGAGCCGCCGGGCCACCACCGCGGTGATCACCATGGTGAGCGCCACCAGCGCGGGGACCATCAGCCGCATCTGCACGACGGCCAGGTCGATGTGCCCGACCATGTCGGTCATCGCCATGTGGACGAAGGTGAACCAGTGGTAGTGCAGCGGTTCGCCGGCCGCCTGCGGGAAGGTCAGCGGAAAGTTGTGCTTGGCGTTGCCCGCCAGCGAGAGCAGGTAGGGCAGGTCGACGTACTGCTTGGCGTATCCCTCGACCGGCAGCACCTCGTACTTCCGCAGGAACACCGCGTACAGGTAGGTGCTGCCGACGCCGACCGTTGCGGCGACCGACCACGACCACCCGAGCGAGGTGGCCCGGTAGCCGCGCGGCCGCCAGTGCCGGCGCAGCCTCGGCACCGCCGCGAAGGGGACGACCACCAGCAGCGGCCAGGCCATCACCGCCGACTGGACGCCCGCCGCCATGAAGACCGCCCAGGCCGCCAGCTCCAGGACGAGGCCGGTGACCGCGCCGAACGCGAGGTCCTCGACCAGGGTGTACGGCCGCCGGCGCAGCACCCGGAAGACGAGCGTGCCCGGCAGCAGCACGCCCCAGGCGACATAGCCGGTGTAGCGCGCGATGTCACCGGCCGAGGTGTCGGCGGCCAGCAGCAGCCCGACGAGCAGAAGATAGGCGCTGACGGCCGGCAGGAACCTCCACAGCGCGGCACCGACCGGTCTCGCACCCTGACCCGCGGTCTTCGACCGCCCTCCTGGCGCGTTCAACACGCCGGAGACGGGTGCGGTGCTGTCGGTGGTGTCCATCGCTACGTGATCTCCTGCGAGCTCTGCGGTCAGCCGCGTGGTTGTGCCGGGACCTGCTGAATCGTCCCGTGGCAGTGGCAGCACCGCCACGGGACCGCCTGCCTCACCCTGCGGCGTGCGCCGCCGGAGCCAGGGCGGCCAGGGGGACCTCGTCCGCCGAGTCGTAGCCGACGAAGTAGGCCGGGCGGGCCTGGGCGGCCTCGTAGATCCGGCCGACGTACTCGCCGAGCAGGCCCATGCAGATGAGCTGGACACCCCCGATGAAGAGCATGGCGATGAAGAGCGAGGACCAGCCGGGCACGGTGGCACCGGCCAGGTACCTGACCGTGGTGTAGACGGCGAGGCCGAAGCAGACCAGGAAGCTCATCCCGCCGAGCCAGGTGGCCAGCCGCAGCGGGCTGGCGGAGAAGTTGGTGATGCTGTCGAGAGCCAGCCGGATCATCTTGGACAGCGGGTACTTGGTGCTGCCCGCCACCCGCTCCTCGCGGTCGTAGACGACCTCCCCGCTGCTGAAGCCGAGCCACGGAACGAGCAGGCGGTAGACCGGCTGGTGTTCGGGCAGCGACTTGAGCGCGTTCACGGCGGCCCGGCTGAGCAGGCGGAAGTCACCGGCGTGCGCGGGCATCTTCTTGCCGACGAGCTTGCGCATGAGCCAGTAGTAGCCGCCTGCGGTGCGGCGCTTGAAGAAGGTGTCGGTGTTGCGGTCACCGCGTACGCCGTAGACGATGTCGAGGTTCTGCTCGCGGGCGAGGGCGAGCATCTCCGTGATCTTCTCCGGCGGGTCCTGGAGGTCCGCGTCGATGCTGACGACGTAGTCTCCGAAGGCCCGGTGGATCCCGGCGGTGAGCGCGGCCTGGTGGCCGGAGTTGCGAGCGAACCGGACGATACGCAGCTGCGGCCAGTCCTGGCGGATCTTGTGCATGATCTGCGGCGTCGCGTCGGTGCTGCCGTCGTCGATGCCGACGACCTCGTAGGTCACGTCGAGCGCGTCCAGTATCGGACGCAGCCGCTCGACGGTCAGCGGCAGCGCCTCCTGCTCGTTGTAGATCGGGATCACTACCGACAACAGAGGAGCGGGCGCCGTGGTGCCGTCGGCCGGTGCTGCTGCGTTGTACATCGCTGTTCGCCTGTCCTTATGTCTCTGAGAGCGTTCGGCCGAGGTCAATGGGTTCACCGGATCCGCCGGCCGACCGACGACGGATGCGGGAGAGCTGCGTGGTCGGGCCGGGGCCACGGAGTCCGGCAGCCGAGCAGCTACCGCCCCACGCGGTTCGTCCCACGAGCGGCCACCGGGGCGATCAGGGTCACTTCTTGTCGGGAGCGGGCTCGTCGGACACCCGGCGAAGGGTGGCCATCGAGCGGTCCATCCCCTTCTTCAGCCACTTCGAGACCGGGCGTTCGACCAGCCGGTGGATCAGCCACGCGGTCAGCAGCGCCGTGGCGAGCGCCACCAGCAGGGCGGACTTGACGCCCAGCCCGCGGGTGAGCGAGAAGTGAATCATGGTCCACCCGGCCTCCTGGTGGATCAGGTAGAGCGGGTAGGTCAGCGCACCGGCGACCGTCAGCCACTTCCACTGCACCCAGTTGAACAGGCCCAGCGCCGCGCCGAGGACCAGAGCGAAGGCGAGGGTGACCCCGAGGGCCATCACCTTCCACGACAGGGGGTGGTTCAGTACCCCGACGTAGATCGTCTGGATGGAGGTGAGCCGGGTGAGCGCCAGGATCCAGGAGAAGCCGACGATCCCCCAGAGCAGCAGGTTCTGGCCGAAGCGGTACATCAGGAACATGCCGATGCCCGCGATGAAGAACGGCGACTCGTTCGGCATCGCGAAGGTGGTCAGCAGCGGGATCTGGGCCTGCGGGGCGAGCACCGCGAAGATCGTCCAGATGCCGCAGAAGGCGACCACCTTGCGGTAGGTCAGACCGGCCGCGACCACGATGGCGAAGAGCAGGTAGAACCGCATCTCGACCCAGAGCGTCCAGTAGACGCCGTCGACGTGCCGCATGCCAAGCGGCTGCTGAAGCATCGTCAGGTTGCCCAGGACGGTCTTGGTGTCGAGGCCGTCGTCGGCCCCCCAGCGGGCGTACTGGGTGAAGGTGAGCACCACGAAGGTGGTCAGCGCAATGGCCGCCCAGTAGGCCGGGTACAGGCGTACGACCCGGGAGGTGAAGAACTCACCGGCTCGCTTGCCCCAGCAGCTCATGCAGATCACGAAGCCGCTGATGACGAAGAACAGCTCGACCCCGAGCCAGCCGTAGGCCGCCACCCGGTTCAGCGCCGGAAGCACCTCTTTCGGGGTGACGCCCTGCCACACGCCGGCGATTCCGACGTACGCCGTCCAGTGGAAGGAGAGCACGCTCAGCGCCGCGAAGAGCCGCATGCCGTCGAGCGCGTACAGCCGGGGCCGCTGGGGACGGGCGGAAGGATCCTGCGAGCGGGCCGCCGAGCGGCGCCGAAGGCGCGATGGCTTCGTCAGGATCGGAGCAGAAGTCATTCGAGAGAGCTTTCGGCGAGTTGGGCTCAGAAGCCTCGATCAACCCTCGCACCTGGCGAAGGCTGTGGGGCGCTCAGTCTAGCGGCCTGTCTCCGACGGCTGCCGAACCGGTTGGCCCCAAGGAGGGACGTACGGCCGAGGGGCTCCGCACCACGTCCCGTCATGGCGGTGTTGTCGCCCGGCATGACCATCTCGGTGCCCTCGGGGAGGGTCACGACGCCGGTCACGTCCGTGGTACGGAAGTAGAACTGCGGGCGGTAGTTGTTGAAGAAGGGGGTGTGACGGCCACCCTCGTCCTTCGACAGGATGTAGGCCTGGGCCTCGAAGTCGGTGTGCGGCGTGACCGAACCCGGCTTGATGATGACCTGGCCGCGCTCGACGTCCTCGCGCTTGATGCCACGGAGGAGCAGACCGACGTTCTCGCCCGCCTGGCCCTCGTCGAGCAGCTTGCGGAACATCTCGATGCCGGTGACCGTGGTGGTGGTCTTGGTCTCCTTGATGCCGATGATGTCGACAGTCTCGTTGACCTTGAGCACGCCACGCTCGATACGACCGGTGACGACGGTGCCACGACCGGTGATCGTGAAGACGTCCTCGATCGGCATCAGGAACGGCTTCTCGACGTCACGCGCCGGGGTGGGGATGCTCTCGTCGACAGCCTTCATGAGGCCGAGGAGCTTCTCGCCCCACTCCTTGTCACCCTCGAGCGCCTTGAGCGCCGAGACGCGGACGACCGGCAGGTTGTCGCCGTCGAAGTCGTACTCGGAGAGCAGCTCACGAACCTCGAGCTCGACGAGCTCCAGGATCTCCTCGTCCTCCACCATGTCGGACTTGTTCAGCGCGACAACGATGTACGGAACGCCGACCTGGCGGGCCAGGAGCACGTGCTCCTTGGTCTGCGGCATCGGGCCGTCGGTGGCGGCGACCACGAGGATGGCGCCGTCCATCTGCGCGGCACCGGTGATCATGTTCTTGATGTAGTCCGCGTGACCCGGGCAGTCGACGTGGGCGTAGTGACGGTCCTCCGTCTGGTACTCGACGTGCGCGATCGAGATGGTGATACCGCGCTGCCGCTCCTCCGGCGCCTTGTCGATCTGGTCGAACGGCGTGAAGGGGTTGATCTCCGGGTACGCGTCGTGCAGCACCTTGGTGATGGCCGCGGTAAGGGTCGTCTTACCGTGGTCAATGTGACCAATGGTGCCGATGTTGACGTGGGGCTTCGTCCGCTCGAACTTCGCCTTCGCCACTGCAGTCCTCCTGAGGACAGTTCTGTACGCCGTGCTGACGTCAGTTGGTCTTTGATCGGGTTTGGCACGGAGCGTGCCGTCCCGCGGGTGGGGGCGGAGGAGCCTGGGGGATCCGGGAGGATCCCCCAGGTTCGCCTCCTAATAGCCTAAGGGTTTACGAACATCCCGATTGCGGGACGTCACTCACCCTTGGCCTTGGCGATGATGTCGTCCGCCACGTTCCGCGGAACCTCGGCGTACGAGTCGAACTGCATCGAGTAGCTCGCGCGACCAGAGGTCTTGCTGCGCAGGTCACCGACGTAGCCGAACATCTCGGAGAGCGGCACCAGCGCCGAAACGACGCGAGCACCGTGACGCTCGTCCATGGACCGGATCTGGCCACGGCGAGAGTTGATGTCACCGATCACGTCGCCCATGTAGTCCTCGGGCGTGGTGACCTCGACGGCCATCATCGGCTCGAGCAGGGCCGGACCGGCCTTGCGAGCACCCTCCTTGAACGCCATCGAACCGGCGATCTTGAAGGCGAGCTCGGACGAGTCGACGTCGTGCGAGGCACCGTCGAGCAGGGTGACGCGGACGCCCTGGAGCGGGTATCCGGCGAGGACACCGAACTCCATGGCCTCCTGGCAGCCGGCGTCGACCGACGGGATGTACTCGCGCGGAACGCGGCCACCAGTGACCTTGTTCACGAACTCGTAGCCCTCGCCGGACTCGATCGGCTCGATCGCGATCTGGATCTTCGCGAACTGACCGGAGCCACCGGTCTGCTTCTTGTGCGTGTAGTCGATGCGCTCGACGGCCTTGCGGATCGTCTCGCGGTACGCGACCTGCGGCTTGCCGACGTTGGCCTCGACCTTGAACTCACGCTTCATACGGTCGACCAGCACCTCGAGGTGCAGCTCGCCCATACCCGCGATGATGGTCTGGCCGGTCTCTTCGTCGGTGTTGACCTGGAAGGACGGGTCCTCCTCGGCCAGCCGCTGGATCGCGGTGCCCAGACGCTCCTGGTCACCCTTCGACTTCGGCTCGATCGCGACGCGAATGACCGGGGCCGGGAAGTCCATGGACTCCAGGATGACCGGGTGCTTCTCGTCGGACAGGGTCTCGCCGGTGGTGGTCTGCTTGAGACCCATGACGGCGACGATGTCGCCGGCGCCCACCGAGTCGATCTCCTCACGCTTGTTCGCGTGCATCCGGTAGATCTTGCCGATCCGCTCCTTGCGACCCTTCACCGCGTTGAGGACGGCGGTGCCGGCCTCAAGGCGCCCGGAGTAGACCCGGACGAAGGTGAGCTTGCCGAGGTGCGGGTCGGACATGATCTTGAACGCCAGCGCGGCCAGCGGCTCGTCGTCCGAAGGCTTGCGGGTGATCTTCACCGAGTCGTCGCCGGGCTTGGTGCCCTCGATGCCCTCGATGTCGAGCGGCGACGGCAGGTACTTGACGACCGCGTCGAGCAGGGGCTGAACGCCCTTGTTCTTGAACGCGGAGCCGCAGAAGATCGGCGTGAAGTCCGAGTTCAGCGTGCCCTTGCGGATCGCGGCGACCAGCAGGTCCTCGGGGATGTCCTCGCCCTCGAGGGCGAGCTCCATCACCTCGTCGCTGACGTTGGACACGGTGTCGAGCAGCGCCTCGCGGTACTCGGCAGCCTTGTCCGCCAGGTCGGCCGGGATGTCGACGGTGTCGTACATCTCGCCCTTGGGGGCGTCCGCGGACCAGACCAGGGCCTTCATCTTCACCAGGTCGACGACGCCGGCGAAGTCGCCCTCGGCGCCGATCGGCAGCTGCATGACCAGCGGGGTCGCGCCGAGGCGGTCCACGATGGTCTGCACGCAGAAGTAGAAGTCCGCGCCCGTGCGGTCCAGCTTGTTGATGAAGCAGATGCGCGGGACACCGTAACGGTCGGCCTGACGCCACACCGTCTCGGACTGGGGCTCGACACCGGCGACGCCGTCGAAGACCGTCACGCCACCGTCGAGCACGCGGAGCGAACGCTCCACCTCGACGGTGAAGTCGACGTGACCCGGAGTGTCGATGATGTTGATCGTGTGATCGCTGTCATCGAGCGTCCAGTGACAGGTCGTCGCGGCCGACGTGATGGTGATGCCGCGCTCCTGCTCCTGCTCCATCCAGTCCATGGTGGCAGCGCCATCGTGGACCTCACCGATCTTGTACGAGACACCGGTGTAGAACAGGATCCGCTCGGTGGTGGTGGTCTTGCCCGCGTCGATGTGGGCCATGATCCCGATGTTCCGGGTCTTGGCCAGGTCAAGGGAGGTTGCAGCCATGGTGGCTCGTTCTCTCTCTGTCTAGTGACGGGGTTAGGACTACCAGCGGTAGTGCGCGAAGGCCTTGTTGGACTCGGCCATCTTGTGAGTGTCCTCGCGACGCTTCACGGAAGCACCGAGGCCGTTGCTGGCGTCGAGGATCTCGTTGAGCAGACGCTCGGTCATGGTCTTCTCGCGACGGGCGCGGGAGTAGCCGACCAGCCAGCGCAGCGCCAGGGTGTTGGCGCGGCCCGGACGGACCTCGACCGGCACCTGGTAGGTGGCGCCACCGACGCGGCGGGACTTCACCTCAAGGGTGGGCTTGACGTTCTCAAGCGCGCGCTTGAGGGCGACCACGGGGTCGGCACCGGTCTTCTCGCGGACACCCTCGAGGGCGCCGTAGACGATCCGCTCGGCGGTGGAGCGCTTGCCGTGGAGCAGGATCTTGTTGACCAGCGAGGTCACAAGCGGCGAGCCGTAAACCGGGTCGATGATGACCGGGCGCTTCGGGGCAGGACCCTTACGAGGCATTCTTACTTCTCCTTCTTGGCGCCGTAGCGGCTACGAGCCTGCTTGCGGTTCTTGACACCCTGGGTGTCGAGCGAGCCGCGGATGATCTTGTAGCGGACACCAGGAAGGTCCTTCACACGGCCACCGCGCACCAGCACGATGGAGTGCTCCTGCAGGTTGTGGCCCTCACCCGGAATGTAGGCGGTGACCTCGATCCCGCTGGTGAGGCGCACACGGGCCACCTTGCGAAGCGCGGAGTTCGGCTTCTTCGGGGTGGTGGTGTACACACGCGTGCAAACACCGCGGCGCTGAGGGGAACCCTTCAGCGCGGGCGTCTTGTTCTTCTCGACCTTGTCCTGCCGGCCCTTTCGGACCAGCTGCTGGATCGTAGGCACCGTTTCTCCGTTTTCTGTGTGCCAAGGCTGCGTAAAACTAACCTGCGGTGACCCCAACACTCCGACCCACGCGGTCGGGTGTGTTGAGCCTCTTTCGAGGGCGGAATCCATGAGCCGATGTGCAGCGGCGGCGCTCACGGAGTGGTGAACACTCCGGTACGGCGGCCGGTCTGCTGGCACGCACAAGGACCCGGGGACACCCCAGGCACAGATCAGAGCGTACCTAGCGCATCGGCGCCGGTCAAAACAAATGCAACGCCGCAGCTCGGCCCCCGATGAGCGGTTTCATCCGGCATACCTCAGGCGATGCTGCCGAGCAACCCGAGCAGGACCAACAGTGCCCAGCCACCGACCGACAGCCAGCCGAGCACCAGCCCGGCGGTGGCCATCCCGTCGCCCTCCTCGCCACTGCCGCGCAGCTGGCTCTTGGCGAGGTGGCCGGTCACCACTGCGGGGATGCCGAACATCCCGAAGCTCGGCAGGCAGAGCAGGCCCAGCACCAGCGAGGCGACGGCCAGCGGGTTGTTCCTCGGCCGGGGCGTGTACACCGGCTGCATCATCATCGGCGGCCCGGCCATCGGACCCATCATCGGCAGCGCCACCGGGCCGACCGGCAAGTCCGAGACCAGGTAGGCGAGCTGACCGTACGTCTTGGCCTGCTGCACCCCGTCGAACCGGGCGCTGTACTCGTTCGCCGACAGGCGTCCCTCGGCGTACGCAGCCTTGATCACGTCCACCGCGCGCTCGCGGTCGGTGTGCCCGGCGCGCATGGCGGCCTGACCGGCGCCGTACGGCTGCGGCTGCTGCGGTCCCCATGACTGCATGCTCATCCCGACCCACCTCCTGACGGACTCTCATGGTGCATGACGAACGACACACCCGCACAGTTGCACCTTCACCCGATCGGAGCAGACACACCAGTCGTTCGCAGGGTGCCGCTGCCGGGCCCACCTCTGGAAAGCTGGCCGCCCATCCGTACCAACAGGAGTACCCACATGACACCTGCCGTCAGCATCCACAACCTGTGGAAGCGCTTCGGCGACCACGCCGCGGTCGCAGGGCTCACCCTGGACCTGCCCGCCGGCTCCTTCATCGGCCTGGTCGGCCCCAACGGGGCGGGCAAGACCACCACCCTCTCGATGGTCACCGGCCTGCTCAGGCCGGACCAGGGCACCGTGCTGGTGCACGGCGCCGACGTCTGGACCGACCCGGTCGGGGTGAAGGCGCGGATCGGCATCCTGCCCGAGGGCCTGCGGATGTTCGAGCGGCTGAGCGGGCGCGAACTGCTCCAGTACAACGGCCGGCTGCGCGGTCTGCCCGGTGCCGAGGTGGACCGCCGGGCCGAGGAGCTGCTGACCGTCCTCGACCTGTCCGCCGCTGCGGACAAGCTGGTCGCCGACTACTCCACCGGGATGCGGAAGAAGATCGGTCTGGCCGCCGCGCTGCTGCACAACCCGGACGTGCTGTTCCTGGACGAGCCGTTCGAGGGCGTCGACCCGGTCTCCGCGCAGACCATCCGGGGCGTGCTCAAGCGGTACGCCGCCAGCGGCTCCACCGTGGTCTTCTCCAGCCATGTGATGGAGCTGGTCGAGCAGCTCTGCGACTGGGTCGCGGTGATAAACGCGGGCCAGGTGATCGCCCAGGGCCCGCTGGACACCGTCCGGGGCGAGCGCTCGCTGCACACCGCCTTCCTGGACCTGATCGGGGTCCGCGAGCAGGACGAGCAGAGCCTGGACTGGCTGGGCGAGGCCCGATGAACGTCGCTGCGGATCGCGTGGTGGTCCGGACCCTGGTCTCGCTCAAACTCCGACTGCTCGCCAACGGACTGCGCCGCAGCCCCGGCCGCCGGGCTCTGTACCTGGTCGGTTCGGTGCTCGGCGTGCTCTTCACCGCCGCGGTCGCGACCGCCTTCGCCTTCCTGAACGGACACGTCGGCGCCGCCGACGCGGCTGTGATGCTCACCACTTCACTGGTGATCGGCTGGGCCGCGCTGCCGCTCTTCCTGTTCAGCAGCGACGAGAGCTCCGACCCGACCCGGCTCACCATGCTGCCGCTGCGGCCGGGCCCGCTGCTGCGCGGCACCCTGCTGGCCGCGCTGATCGGTCCAGGACCGGTGATCGCGCTGGTGCTGCTGACCGGCGCCGTGATCGCCGCCGCCGCGGGGGCGGTGTCGGTCCCGTTCGCCGTGCTCGGGGTGCCGCTGACGCTTGCCTGCCTGGTCACCCTCTCCCGGTCGGTCGCGGCCGGGAACGCCCAGCTGCTCTCCAGCCGCCGGGGCAAGGACTTCGCGATCTTCGGCGGTCTGCTGTTCGCGGTCCTGATCCAGGTCGGCAACCTGGCCTCGCAGAGCATCCTGGGCCGGTCCGGGGAGGACGGCCTCGACCTCTCGCCGCTGAAGCCGTTCGCTTCGGTGCTGCGCTGGATCCCGCCGGTCAGCGCCCTGGACTCGGCCCGTACCGCCGGGGACTCCGTCCCGCTGGCACTGCTCCAGCTGGCCTCCACCGGCGCGCTGCTGGTGCTGCTGCTGCGCTGGTGGCGGCGGAGCCTGCAGGACCTGATGGTGACCGCCGACGCGTCGACCCTGATCACCGCCAAGTCGGTCGGCCGGTCCTCCTCCCGGTCCTTCTTCCCGGACAGCCGGGTCGGCGCGGTGATGCAGCGTCACCTCCGGTACGCCTGGCGCGAGCCCCGGGCCAAGGCGGCGGTCTTCACCGGCTTCGGGATGACCCTGGTGTTCTGCGTGCTCTCGGTGGTCCAGGGCTGGGGCACGGTGTACGTGGTGGCGATGGCCGGTCTGATGCTCGGCCTGCAGATGGTCAACCTGTTCGGCATGGACGGCTCGGCGTTCTGGATGGTCTCCAGCACGCTGGCCACCCCGGCCGACGCCCGGGACGAGCTGCGCGGCCGGGCCTACGCGGTGCTCTCGTACGCCGTCCCGGCCGGCACCCTGCTCGGCCTGGTGCTAGCCGCCGCCACCGGGCAGTGGGCCGAGCTGGCCCCCGCGCTGGGCCTGACCTACGCCGCGCTCGGCGCCGGGATCGGCCTCGGCGCACTGCTCAGCGTGCTGGCGCCGTACGCGATGCCGGCCGACTCCAACCCGATGCGGAACGCCGCGCCGGGCCAGAGCGGGCTAGTGGTGCTCAACGCCTTCGGCTCGATGATCGGAGTGTTGATCGTCACTGCGCCGGTCGCGCTGCTGCTGCTCGTCCTGCCGGGCTGGGCGCTGCTGCCGATCGGCCTCGGCTACGGGGTGCTGCTGGCGCTGGGCGGCACCCGGCTCGCCGCCGGGCGGCTGCTGGACCGGCTGCCGGAGATCCTGGCGACCGCGATCGAGCGCTGAACCCGATGCCCGAGCCCGGAGTGTCCCGGGCTCGGGCATCATTGCCAGTTCAACCCCCAACTTCTTGAGGCGATCCCCTGTGGCCCAGCCGTCCGCCGCCGAAGCCCTGGTCACCCAGGCCGCCACCCAGGTCGTCGCCGCCTCCCCCGACACCCTCGACCTGGCGCTCGACACCGCGGCCTCGATGCTCGCGGCCGCCGACTGGCCCGAGGTCAGCCGGGCGTTGATCGCCCAGGTCGAGCGCACCGTCACCCGGGCCTGGGCGATCGGCTGGCGGCCCGCCGACCTGGTCCGGCTGGTCCGGCGCGAGCTCGGCGCGGTGCACCAGCCGCTGGCGGTCGACCTGATCGCCGCCGAGAACCGCAGCCACCCGGCGGCCACCCTGGACCGGCGCTGGCACGAACAGCTGCGCGAGCTGGCGGTCGAGATCTGGTGGTCCGGCGACGAGGCGTACCTCGCCGACTTCGCGACCCGGCACCGGCTGGACCGGTTCGCTCTCGCCACCGCCGTGCTGGAGCTGAACCGGCTCTGGGCGCAGCTCCCGCCGGTCACCCCGGTCGGCCCCACCCCCGGTCGGGCCACCGTGTACCGGCCGAACGGGCCGATGCCGGGCGAGCCCCGGATGCTGTCCCGGATCCGGGCGCTGCTCGCCAAGGCCGAGTCCACCGAGTTCCCCGAGGAGGCCGAGGCGCTCACCGCCAAGGCCCAGCAGCTGGTCGCCCAGCACTCCATCGACGAGGCCCTGCTGACGGCCGGTCAGCCCTCCCGGGACACCCCGGGCGCGCTGCGGATCGGGGTGGACAACCCGTACGAGAGCCCGAAGGCGATGCTGCTCGACGCGGTGGCCTCCGCGAACCGCTGCCGGACGGTCTGGGCCAAGGAGTTCGGCTTCTGCACCATCATCGGCTTCGACTCCGACCTGGACGCGGTCGAGCTGCTCTACACCTCGCTGCTGGTGCAGGCGAACGCCACCATGCACCGGGCCGGCAGCCGGCACCACAAGGAGGGCGCGGCCAGGACCAAGTCGTTCCGGCAGTCCTTCCTGATCGCGTACGCCACCCGGATCCGCGAGCGGCTGGCCACCGCCACCGAGGAGACCACCCGCGAGGCCGCGGCCGGCCGCCACCTCAACCCGGACGGCAGCAGCGAGCAGCTCACCCCCGACGAGCGCCTGCTGCCCGCGCTGGCTGCCCGCGAGCAGGCGGTCGACCACGCCGTCGGCGAGATGTTCCCCAAGCTCACCACCCAGCGGGTCCGGATCAGCAACGCCCACGGCTGGCACGAGGGCCGCGCCGCCGCCGACCGGGCCGCCCTCCACCACGGCACGGGGGCCATCGAGCGGTAGGCCTGACAGGTGCTCAACCATCTGCCGCCAGGGGCTCGGGGAACGGCGACGCCAACCCTTACAAGGTGATCTGTACGTAGGCGGTCAGGCACTTTCGCATTTGCCTCGCCGGCCACGAACCGTCGCCCCGGCGGCGGAGCCGCACGTCAGCAGAGCCCCGAGCCCCTAGGCGGTGCAACCCACCGCCGGGACGGACCTGCACCGCTCGTACCAGCACTGGTTGCTGACCCAGCGTCGGGAGGGCCCCGGCCCGGCGCCTGCCTCGCCGCTGCTCACCCAGGCCTTCCTGTACGCCCGCCGGGCGCCGGGGAACGCCTGTCTGAGCGGGCTGGCCGACCACCCGGCGTTCGTACCGCCGGTGGCGACCGGGGAGGTCGGGCCGGTGAACGGTCACTCCAAGGGGTGCGGCACGGTGATGCGCTCGGCGCCGTTCGGCCTGCTCGGGCTGGGGCCCGGGGCTTCCTTCGAACTGGCCGCGCAGTGCGCGCAGCTGACCCACGGTCACCCGACCGGGCAACTGGCGGCGGGCGCGTTCGCGGCGCTGGTCGACCTGGTGCTGGCCGGTCTGCCGCTGACCGAGGCGTTGGCGGCGACCGTCGAGCTGCTGGCGGGCCACCCGAACGCCGGGGAGACCGTCGAGGCGCTGGACCGGGCGGTCCGGATCGCCGCCGAGGGCCCGCCGTCGGCGGAGGCGGTGGAGCGGGTCGGGCTGGGCTGGATCGCCGAGGAGTGCCTGGCCATCGCGGTGTACTGCGTGCTGGCCGCCCCCGACGCCCGCTCGGCGCTGCTGCTCTCGGTCAACCACTCGGGTGACAGCGACTCCACCGGGGCGGTCTGCGGCAACCTGGCCGGCGCGCTGTACGGCGCGGCAGCGCTGCCCGCCGACTGGCTGGCGGTGGTCGAGGGGCGGGAGTTGATCGTCCGGATGGCCGACGCGCTGCTGGAGCGGGCCGGACTAGCCTGACGGGTATGGCCGAGCCGAAGACCAAGCCGACCGCCGCCGACCCCGCCGCCTTTCTGGCCGCCGTGCCGGACGAACGGCGGCGGGCCGACGCCGAGGCGCTCTGCGCGCTGATGGCGGAGGTGACCGGGGCGCCGCCGGTGATGTGGGGCGGCTCGATCGTCGGCTTCGGTAGGTACCACTACCGGGGCGCGAGCGGGCGCAGCGGCGACTGGCCGCCGGTCGGCTTCTCGCCGCGCAAGCAGGCGTTGACGCTGTACGTCGCCCAGGGCTTCGAGCCGCACCAGGACTTGCTGGCCCGGCTCGGCCCGCACACCACCGGCAAGGGCTGTCTGTACGTCAAGCGGCTGGACGCCGTTGACGAGACGGCCCTGCGCGAGCTGATCGAGCGGGGCTTCGCCGCGTACGACGGAAAAACGATCACCGCCTAGAGCGTCGGCTGCACGTCCCCCGTGGTCAGGGTGTGGCTGCTGCGCGGGGTGGTCAGGTCGCCGGGCGGGATGCCGGGGTGGTGGCGGTCGGCGCCGGGGGGCGGGGGCGGGGCGGTCTCGCCGAGGGTGATGCGGGACAGGATGCGGTAGCGGTCGCCTCGGTAGAGCGAGTGGACGTACTCGACCGGGCGGCCGTCGTGGTCGGTGGTGAGGCGTTCGAAGTGCAGGGCAGGCGAGAAGGCCGGGACGCCGAGCAGGTGGGCCTCCTTCTCGCTGACCACGGTGGGTTCGATCGACTGGACGGCCTGGCGCACCCGGACGCCGTGGCGCTCGCGGAGCAGTTCGTAGAAGTCGCCGCTCTCCATGTCGGCGGGCTGCAGTCCCGGCACCAACTCGGCCGGTACGTGCAGGTATTCGATCGCCATCGGTTCGCCGTCGACCAGGCGCAGCCGGGCGATGTAGGCGACCTCGGCCGTCGGGGAGAGGCGGAGCTTGCGGCCGACCCGGGCGCCGGCCCGGACCACCGAGAACTCGAGCACCCGCCCGGCCCAGGAGCCGCCGGCCCGGGGCAGGGTGAAGCCGTGCTCCTCGGGAGCGGCGGTCAGCTCCTGGGTGATCTTCGCGGGGGCGACGAACATGCCCCGGCCGTGCTCGCGGACGATCAGCCCGGTGCTCACCAGCTCGTCCACCGCCGACCGCAAGGTGGGCCGGGAGACGCCGAGCTGCTCGCAGAGGGTGCGTTCGGAGGGGATCGGGTCACCGGCCGAGCGGGCCTCCACCAGGTCCCGCAGGTAGTCGCGTACCCGGGTGCGCTTGTACGCCGGGCCCACCGCCTCCGCCATGCTGCCACTCCTTGACCAGTTCACCGGATCTGACCACTTGAGCCTAGCCGGTCCTCGATCTTGCCGCCATGCCGCCCTACCAATATCGCCAGATCCCTTTCTGTACAGGGGTATTGACGCCCCAACTGGTCTATGCCACCTTCTCTTACCACTGGCCCAACTGGTAAACCCCAACACCGAGGTGGCAACCCCCGTGCGTTCCCGTCTGCTCCCCCTCTCCCTGGCCGCCGTCACCCTGCTCTCGGCGGCCGGCTGCTCCTCCACCGGCTCCTCCGACACCGCAGGACCGGCCGAGCTGACCGTCTGGATCATGCGCGACAGCCTGACCGACGGCCTGCTCCAGCGGTTCGAGGCCGACTTCGAGGCCACCCACCCCGGCACCACCCTGAAGATCCAGATCCAGGAGTGGGACGGCATCGGCCAGAAGATCACCAGCGCCCTGGCCAGCAACGACGCCCCCGACGTGATCGAGGTCGGCAACACCCAGGTCGCCCAGTACGCGGCCGGCGGCGGCGTCCGCGACCTCTCCGCGAAGACCGCCGAACTGAACGGCGCCGACTGGCTGCCCGGCCTGGCCGAGCCGGGCAAGGTGGACGGCAAGCAGTACGGCATCCCCTGGTACGCGGCGAACCGGGTGGTGATCTACCGCAAGGACCTGTTCGCCCAGGCCGGGATCACCGCCCTGCCGAAGACCCGGGACGACTGGACCGCCGCCACCGCGAAGCTCAACTCCGGTGAAACCGAAGGGATCTACCTGCCGGGACAGAACTGGTTCGTGCTGGCCGGCTTCCTCTGGGACGAGGGCGGCGACCTCGCCGTCAAGGGCTCGGACGGCAGGTGGCAGGGCGCCCTGGACACCCCGCAGGCAGCCGCCGCGACCGCGTTCTACCAGCAGCTCCAGGCGCTCGGCCACGGCCCGAAGGACTCCGACGAGGCCAGGCCGCTGCAGGCCGAGGTGTTCGCCAAGGGGAGGACCGCCCAGCTGATCTCCTCCCCCGGCGGCGCCGCCGCGATCCTCAAGGCCAACCCTGCGCTCAAGGACAAGCTGGGTTTCTTCCCGATCCCCGGCAAGACCGCCGCCAAGCCCGGCGCCGTCTTCACCGGCGGCTCCGACCTGGTGGTCCCCGAGGCGTCCAGACACGCCGACGCCGCGTACCAGGTGGTCAGGGAGCTGGCGGGCGAGAAGTGGCAGCGCGAGATCGCCAAGGAGATGAGCTACGTCCCCAACCGCACCTCGCTGGCCGGGGTGCTGAGCGGCAACGAGGGCGCGGCGGCGATGGCGGCGGGCGCGGCGAACGGCCACGCCACCCCCAACTCCCCCAACTGGGCGGCCGTGGAGGCCAACAACCCGGTCAAGCAGTTCCTCACCCAGGTGCTCACCGGGGCCGACCCCGCCGCCGGGCGGGCCGCCTCCGCAGCGATCACCAAGGCCCTGAACAGCGCCGGATGACCGCCGCCCGCGCCCGGCTCGGCGCCCTCCTGCCCTACCTGCTGGTCACCCCGACCCTGCTGGGCGCGGCCTACCTGCTGCTCTACCCGGTGCTGCGCAATCTGCTGATGTCCGTCCAGCACTTCCGGCTGGCCCAACTCATCCGGGGCAACCCGGAGTTCGTCGGGCTCCGGAACTACAGCGAGCTGCTCGGCGACCCGGAGTTCTGGACCGTGGTCCGCCGCACGCTCGCCTGGACCGCGCTGAACACCGCCCTGATCACGGTGATCGGCACCCTGGTCGCCCTGCTGCTGGTCCGGCTCGGCCGGTGGCTGCGGCTGGCGGTGCTGAGTGCCCTGGTGCTCACCTGGGCGACGCCGGTGATCGCGGCCACCACGGTCTTCCAGTGGCTGTTCCAGTCCAGGTACGGAGTGGTCAACTGGCTGCTTGACCAGTTGGGGCTGCACGGCTTCCGCGAGTACGCCTGGTTCGCGCACGGCGGCCCGACCTTCGCCGTCCTGGTGGCACTGGTGGTCTGGCAGTCGGTCCCGTTCGCCGCGCTCACCCTGTACGGCGGACTGACCACCGTCCCCGCCGAGTTGTACGAGTCGGCCCGGCTGGACGGCGCCGGGCGGTGGCAGACCTTCCGGCTGGTCACCTTCCCGCTGCTGCGGCCGCTGTTCGCGCTGGTCACCTCGCTGGAGGTGATCTGGACCTTCAAGTGCTTCGCGCAGATCTGGGTGGTCAGCCAGGGCGGCCCGAGCGGCGCCACCACCACACTGCCGGTGTACGCCTTCCAGGTCGCCCAGTCGCTGCACAAGTACGACGTGGGCTCGGCCGCCTCCACCCTCACCGTGCTGATCCTGTTCGGTGCCCTGCTGGTCAACCTCCGCCGGATGTTCCGTCAGGAACGCGAGGAGCAGTCATGAGAACCCTGCGCCGACTACCGCTCAACCTGGCGGCGCTGGCCGTCCTGGCGGTCGCGGTCTTCCCGGTCTACTGGATGGTGCTGACCGCCTTCAAGCCGGCCGTCGAGATCCAGGCCGAGACCCCGACCTTCCTCCCGCTGCACCCGACCCTGGAGCACTTCCGCACCGCCGTCGGCTCGGCCGGGTTCGCCGGGTTCTGGCGCAACAGCCTGCTGGTCACCGTCGGCGCCGTGCTGCTCGCCCTGCTGGTCGCGCTGCCCGCCGTGTTCGCGGTCGGCCGGCTGCGCTGGCGCGGGCGGCGAGCCTTCGTCCTGCTGGTGTTCACCGCGCAGATGGCACCTTGGGAGGCACTGCTGATCCCGATGTACGTGATCGCCCGGGACACCGGTCTGCTGGACAGCCTGACCATGCTCACCCTGGTCTACTTCATGACCACACTGCCCTTCACCATCGTCACCCTGCGCGGCTTCCTGGCCACCGTGCCCGCCGAGTTGGAGGAGGCCGCGCAGGTGGACGGCTGCACCCGGCCGGCCGCGTTCCGCCGGGTCACCCTGCCGCTGCTGGCCCCGGGGCTGCTCGCCACCTCGCTGTTCGGCTTCATCACGGCGTGGAACGAGTTCGCCTTCGCCAACACGCTGATCATCAAGAACCAGGACGCCCGGACCCTGCCGGTCTGGCTGTCCTCCTTCGGCAACGTCTTCGGCACCGACTGGGGCGCCACCATGGCCGCCGCCTCGCTCTTCATGCTGCCCGTGCTGCTGGTCTTCCTGGTCCTGCAGAACAAGGTCACCACCGGGATGACCGCCGGTGCCGTCAAGGGCTGATCGCCCCATCAGCAGAGGACCACCCGTGATCCTGCCAACTCCCGTCGAACTCACCCGCAGCGCAGGGGAGTTCGTCCTCGACCGGGACACCGCCGTGCACGCCCCGGGCGGCGCCGGACCGGCCGCCGCGCTGCTCCGCACCCTGCTCGGCCCGGCCACCGGGCTGCCGCTGCCGCTCAGCCCCGACGGCGCTCTGCGGCTCGGCCTCACCGGCGACGGCCCGGGCGAGGGCTACCGCCTGAGCATCACCCCCGAGGGCGTCCGGCTGACCGCCGCAGGACCCGCCGGGCTGCGGCACGGGGTCCAGACGCTGCGTCAGCTGCTGCCGCCCGAGGCGCTGTCCCCGCACCCCGTCCCCGGGACGGTCTGGCGGCTGCCCTGCGTCGAGATCACCGACGCCCCCCGGCACGCCTGGCGCGGCGCGCTGCTGGACGTGGCCCGGCACTTCCAGCCGTTGCCCTTCCTGCTCCGGACGGTCGACCTGCTGGCGCTGCACAAACTGAACGTGCTGCACCTGCACCTGACCGACGACCAGGGCTGGCGGTTCCCGGTCGATGCCTACCCCCGGCTGATCGAGGTCGGCTCCCACCGGGCCCGGTCCATGGTCGGGCAGGCCGGGTCCACCGAGTACGACGACCGGCCGCACCAAGGCTCGTACACCAAGGGCGAGTTGGCGGAGCTGGTCCGGTACGCCGCCGTGCGCGGGGTGACCGTGCTGCCGGAGATCGGGATGCCCAGCCACACCCGGGCCGCGCTGGCGGCCTACCCGTCGCTGGGCAATCGGCCGGACCGGCAGCTGGATGTGTGGACCGACTGGGGCGTCTGCGAGAACGTGCTCGGCGTGCACGACCAGGTGCTGGAGTTCTGCCGCACCGTGCTCGGCGAGCTGACCGACCTCTTCCCGTCTCGCTATGTGCACCTCGGCGGCGACGAGTGCCCGAGCACCGAGTGGGAGCGCAGCCCGGCCGCCGTGGCCCGGGCCGCCGAACTCGGGCTGGCCGCACCGAAGGAGCTGCACAGCTGGTTCCTCGGCCAGGTCGGCGGGTTCCTGCTGGAGCAGGGGCGCAGCCCGGTCTGCTGGGCCGAGGACAGCACCTCCGCGCTGCCGGCCGAGTTCACCGTGATGCCCTGGCGGGACGCCGACCACGGCCTGGCGGCGGCCCGCCGAGGGCACGACGTGGTGATGGCCCCGCACCGCTCCACCTACCTGGACTACCCCCAGCGCGACCACCCGGACGAGCCGCTCGGCCAGGCGGGCGCGGTGGTCGACCTGGCCACCGTGCACGCCAACGAGCCGACCCCGGCGCACTGGACGGCTGCCGAGCGGGGCCGGGTGCTCGGCACCCAGGCGCAGTTCTGGAGCGAGTTCATCACCACCCGGGACGCTTTCGACCACCTGGCCTTCCCCCGGCTGGCCGCGCTGGCCGACCGGGCCTGGAACCCGGCCTCGGACTGGACCACCGACTTCCTCCCGGCCCTGCCCCGGCACGAGCGGCGCCTCTCGGCGTTCGGCGTCCGGGCCCGGAGGTGAGACACCGGGCGCACCCCCACAGTGCGCCCGTACACGCAGCAACTCCCCCACGAGGAAAGGACTCCGATGTCCGTACGACTGCGTAAGAACTCCCGGCTGCGGGCGGCCCTGGCCGTCTGCGCGGCCGCCGGGCTGGCCGGCTCCGTCCTGCTCACCCCGACCGCCTCGGCGGCCGGGGAGGCGGTCACCGCCCAGTACCGGACCAGTGCGAGCGGGGCCACCGCCGACCAGGTCGAGCCGTGGTTCCAGCTCACCAACACCGGCACCGGCACCGTGCCACTCAGTCAGCTGACGCTCCGCTACTACTTCAAGTCCGACGGCCCGTCGGTGAGTTACCGCTTCGCCTGCTCCTGGGCGGTGAAGGGCTGCGCCAACATCACCGGCACCTTCGGCACCCTGGCCAACCCGACCGCCACGGCCGACCGCTACCTGGAGGTCGGCTTCACCGCCGGGGCCGGGTCGCTCGCGCCGGGACAGTCCACCGGTGACATGCAGCTGCGGTTCTACCGTTCGGACTGGCAGACCATCACCCAGTCCGACGACTACTCGTTCGGCGGCGGCCAGACCTCGTACGTCACCTGGGACAAGGTGACCGTGCAGCGGTCCGGCGCGGTGGTCTTCGGCACCGCGCCGACGGGCAACACCCCCAGTCCCTCGCCGTCACCCAGCACCAGCACCAGCACGCCGCCGAACCCGAACGCTCCGGTGCTGTTCGACGACTTCAACTACTCGTCCAGCTCGGACAGTTCGCTCCAGCAGCACGGCTGGACGGTGAAGTCCGGGCAGGGCGGCCCGGGGGTGCCCGGTGCGACCTGGTCGCCCGGGGACATCACCTTCGCCGCCTCCGGCGGCAACAGCATCATGAACATGCGGCTGACCACCGACGGCACCGCGGCGGGCACCAGGGAGACCGAGATCCAGACCGCCGCGCGGAAGTTCAAGAACGGCACCTACGCGGCCCGGGTGAAGTTCGACGACACCCCGACCGGCGGCCCGGACGGCGACCACGTCAACCAGACCTTCTTCACCTTCACCCCGCTCAACGCGCCGATGGACCCGGACTACAGCGAGCAGGACTTCGAGTACCTGCCGAACGGCGGCTGGGGCGAGACCGGCAACATCATGTACAGCACGTCCTGGGAGACGTACAACCCCGACCCGTGGAACGCGGTGAACGCCCACGGCGAGCAGCGCAGCTCCTATGACGGCTGGCACGACCTGGTGCTGACCGTCGACAACTCCGCCATCACCTACTGGATCGACGGTGTGCAGTTCGCCAGTCACGGCGAGCCGTACCTGCCCGAGACCCCGCAGTGGATCGACTTCAACCACTGGCTGATCGACCTCAACGGCCAGACCAGCAGCACCCCGCGCTCGTACGACGAGCAGGTCGACTACGTCTACTTCCTGAAGGACCAGGTGCTCAGCCCGGCCCAGGTGAACGCCAACGTGGCGGCCCTGCGCTCGGCCGGGACCACCTTCAAGGACACCGTCTGACCCACGGTCACCCGGGGCCGGCGGGCCCCGGGTGACCGCTCGTTCAGTCCCAGAGCGCGCCCAGCTCCAGCAGCTCGTCGCGGTACTCGATCCGCTGCACCCAGTCGGCCGGCCAGGCCGCCGCACCGTGCCGGGCACCCGCGAAGGCACCGGCCAGGCAGGCGATCGAGTCCGAGTCACCCGAGGAGAACGCACCGCGCCGGACCGCCGCCACCGGGTCGTCCGGGAACAGCAGGAAGCAGAGCAGCGCGGTGCCGAACGCCTCCTCCGCCACCCAGCCCTCACCGGTCACCGTGCACGGGTCGCCCTCCGGCTCCGGCCGGGCCAACGCAGCGTCCAGCCGGTCGAGTTCGAGCAGGCAGTCGTCCCAGCCCCGGTCGCTGAACGTCCTCGGCGACGGGTCCTGCGCGTGCGCGGCCAGGTCACCGAGCCAGTACTCGTCGTATCCCCTGGCCTTGGTCGCCAGCGCGTACTCCCGCAGCCGGGCGGGCAGTTCGGTCGGCTCGACGCCGTCCACCAGCAGCCGCACCGTGTACGCGGTGAGGTCACTGGCCGCGAGCGCGGTCGGGTGACCGTGGGTCAGCGCCGACTGGAGCTGCGCCGCGCCGGACCTGGCCCGGTCGGTGAGCCCCGGCAGCAGGCCGACCGGGGCCACCCGCATGTTGGCGCCGCAGCCCTTGGAACCGATGTCGCTGGCCTCCTGCCAGCGGCGCTCAGGCTTGCTCAGCCGCAGGCACGCCTTCAGACAGGTCATGCCCGGCGCCCGGTTGTTGTTCGGGTCGAAGTACCAGTGCACGAACTCCTCCCGGACCGGCCGGGCCAGCCGCAACGGCCCCAGCGGGCCGCGCTCCTGGGCGGTCCGCAGGCCCCGGGCCAGCGCCAGCGTCATCTGGGTGTCGTCGGTCACCGACGCGGGCTTGGGCAGCGGGAGTTCACGCCACTGCGCACCCCACTGGAGCAGCTCGTCGTACTCCTGGAACTCGGTCGGCTTGCCCATCGCATCGCCGATCGCCAGGCCCAGCAGGGTGCCCGTCGCGCGCTTCATGACCGTCTCCTCAGACCTCGACCACCAGCTCCGTCAGCCCCCGGATCACGTACCCGGGCTGCCAGTTCGGCTCGCGGACCAGCCGCAACCCGGGCGCCCGCCGCAGCAGGGCCCCGTACGACTCGATGAGCTCCAGTCTGGCCAGCGGGGCGCCCAGACAGAAGTGAATTCCGGCGCCGAAGGTGATGTGCGGGTTGTCGACCCGGCCGACGTCCAGCCGGTCGGGGTCGGTGAACCGCTCCGGGTCGCGGTTGGCCGAGCCGAACAGCAGCGCCACCTCTGCCCCGCGCGGCACGGTCACCCCGCCGACCTCGATGTCGTCCAGCACCCAGCGCTCGAACATCTGCAGCGGGGTGTCGTAACGCATCAACTCCTCGACGGCGGTGGGCAGCAGCTCGTCCACCGAGCCGCGCAGCCGGGCGAGTTCGCCTTCGTTCCGGAACAGCGACCACCAGCCGTTGCCGGTGGTGTTCACGGTCGCCTCGTGGCCCGCGTTGAGCAGCAGTACGCAGGTGGAGACCATCTCCTGCTCGGTCAGCGCGTCGTCGCCGTCCGCCGCCCGGACCAGCCCGCTGATCAGGTCGGTGCCGGGCTCGGCCCGCCGCTGCCGGATCAGCTCCCGCAGGTAGTCGGAGAACTCGACACTGGCCGCCACCGCCCGCCGGGCCACCTCGGGCGCCGGGTTGAGCTCGAACATCGCGGTGATGTCGGCCGACCAGGGGCGCAGCAGACCCCGGTCCGCCTCCGGCACCCCGAGCAGTTCGGCGATCACCGCGACCGGCAGCGGCTCGGCCACGGCCTTGATCAGGTCACCGCCGCCGTCCCGGACCAGCCCGTCCACCAGCTCCCCGGCCAGCCGGGCCACCGTGGGCCGCAGCTCCTCGACCGTCCGGGGCGTGAACGCCTTCGACACCAGCCGCCTGATCCGCCCGTGGTCCGCCCCCTCCAGGTCGAGCAGCCCCTGCTCGTTGAGGGTGTTGAACGGCTCGTACGCCGGATCGGGCTCCGGCCGGCCGAACTCCTGGTGGCTGAACCGGTGGGTGTACGTGCGCCCCAGCCGACGGTCCCTCAGCAGCGCGCTGACGTCGCTGTAGCGGGCCACCAGCCACTGCCCGGTCGGCTCGTGAAAACTGACCGGCGCCTCCTTCCGCAGCCGCTCGTAGGCTCCGTACGGATGCGCCACGAACTCCGGCGACCACGGGTCGTACTCGGTCATCGTCCACTCCCAGCTCGTCGGGAGCGCCATCGTACGCAGCCGGTCAACCGGCCAGCAGCCGGGCCACCAGGGCGGGGAGCGCGGTGCCGATCGGCTCGCGGATCAGCTCCTGGGCGAGCGGGTCGTACGGGGTCGGCTCGGCGTTCATGACGGTCAGTCTGGCGCCGTGCTGGACGGCGGTGTCGACCAGCCCGGCGGCCGGGTGCACCTGGAGGCTGGTGCCGACCGCGATGAAGTGGTCGCAGTTCCTGGCGATCGCGTCGGCCTGCTCGATCACCAGCCAGTCCAGCTGCTCGCCGAACATCACGGTGGCGGGCCGGAGCACACCACCGCAGCGCACGCACTCCGGGTCGCTCTCCCCGGCCGCGACCCGCTCCAGCGTCCCGGCCATCGACCTCCGGTCCTCGCAGGTCTCGCAGACCACCTCCTGCGCGGTGCCGTGCAGTTCGAGCACCTTGCGGGGCGACTGACCCGCTGCCTGGTGCAGCCCGTCGACGTTCTGGGTGAGCACCCGGAGCGGAAAACCGGCCTGCTCCAGCTCGACCAGCGCGCGGTGCGCCGCGTTCGGCTCGGCCGCCAGGGCCCCGGCGTCCCGGCGCATCAGCCAGGCCCGCCGCCGCACCTCCGGGTCGGCCAGGTACGGGCCGATGGTCACCATGTCCTGCGCGCTCGGATCGCGCTGCCACAGACCCTTCGGCCCCCGGTAGTCGGGAATTCCCGAGTCGGTGGAGATCCCGGCTCCGGTCAGGACGGCGATCAGCGGTCGCTTGGCGTTCATACCGGCCGACGCTACGGGCTCGCGCCCCGGACCGGCCACCGGTTTCCCGTACCGTGGGGCGGTGAGCAGCACCGAGGACCTGACCAGTTGGCTGACCAGCCGGACCGCCGAGCAGCTGACCGTCCTGCTGGAGCGGCGGCAGCTGCCGTACGCGGGCGTCCCGGGGCTGGCCGAGCCGGGTCGGCTGGCGACCTTCCTGCTCGGCAACCCGTCCGTCCGGCTCGCGCTGACCACGCTGAACCTGGCCGAGCTCCAGGTGCTGTCCGCGGTGGCCGTGCTGGCGGAGCGTCGGTACGGGCCCGCCCCGGCGCCCGCCGCCAAGGCCCCCGCCGGGTTCGCCGGACGGCGGCTCAGCGGTGCCGCCGTGCCCACGCTCGACCCCGCATCCCGCCCGGTCCCCCGCTCCGCGCTGCTGGACCTGCTCGGCGACCGGGCCGCTCCCCTGCTGGCCGGGCTGGCCGAACGCGCCCTGCTGCTGCCCCCGCACGGCGATCAGCTCACCCTCCCGGCGGCGCTGCACCAGCAACCCCCGTACCGCTCCCTCGACTTCACGCCGGAAGCACCGCCACTGCCGGCCACTGCGCTGCCCGCCCACACCGCCGGGTCCGCCCGGGCCGCCGTCACGGAGGCCGCCGCCCGGGTCGGGCTGCTGCTCCGGGCCGCTGCCGCCCAGCCCCCGGCCATCCGCCGGGCCGGCGGCCTCGCCGTCCGGGAGGTCCGGCAGCTCGCCAAGGCGGCCGGGCTCACCGAGCCGCACGCGGCGCTCTGGCTCGACCTGGCCGCCAACGCCGGGCTGCTCGCCCCCTCCCCCGCGCCGCTCCGGCTGCTGCCCACCGCCCGGTACGACGACTGGGTGGCCGCCACCCCCGCCGAACGCCTGGCGCCGCTGCTTGCCGCCTGGGCGGTCACCCCTGCGGTGTTCGGCACCGCCCCGGCGGTGCTCACCACTCCGAACGATCCGACCGCCGTACCGCTGCGCCAGGCCCTACTGCACGCACTGGCCCACCTCCCGCCCGGCCACGGCCTGGTGGCACCGGCGGACCTGCTCACCGCAACGGCCTGGCACCGCCCGCTCGGCCCCGCTCCGGACCCGGCCGCCGTGACCGCCACCCTCGCCGAAGCCGAGCTGCTCGGAGTGCTCGCGCACGGCGTGCCCACCCCCGTGGGGCACGCCGTCCGCGAGCTGCTCGACACCGGGGCCGCGCACTGCTTCCCGGCCGTCCCACCGCACCGTCAACTCCTGGACGGACTGGTCGAGTTGATGCCACCGATGGTCGACACCGCCCGCTTCCAGGCCGACCTGACCGCCGTGGTCACCGGCCCGCCCACCGCCGAACTGGCCGGGCTGCTGGACCTGACCGCCGACCGGGAGTCGGACGGCCATGCCACCGTCTGGCGCTTCACCCCCGCCGCCGTCCGCCGCGCCCTCGACACCGGACTGGACGCCGCCGACCTGGTCGACCGGCTGCGCGCGAGAGGCGACCTGCCCCAGCCGCTGGAGTACCTGGTCAAGGACACCGCCCGTACCCACGGCCGGGTCACCGTGGCCCGGGTCGGCTGCGTGCTGCGGTCGGACGACGAGGCCCTGCTGCTCGAACTCGCCCACGCCCGCGCACTGTTCGGCCTCGGCCTGCGTCGGATCGCCCCCACCGTGCTGACCGGCACGGCCGACGCCGACACCACCCTGGCCGCGCTCCGGCAGGCGGGCTACGCCCCCGTACCCGAGACGCCCGGCGGGACCGTCACCGTCGAACGGGCCCCTGCCCCGGTGGACCGGCCCCCGGCCGACGGCGCCGCCGCCCTCGCGGCGGCCCTGCTCAGCGCGGGCTGACGATCCGACGGCGCACCACCGCCCGGGCCGGAGAAGCCGCCGGGACGGTCAGCGGGCGCAGCGCCAGCGCGAAGAGCACCGCGCCCGGCGTCATCAGGTCCAGGTCCATCGCCATCAGCACGGTGGCGACCAGCACCAGCAGCGGACTCCACAGCGGGATCTGCCGGACCGCCGCGACCAGCAGCACCAGCAGGCCCAGGTAGAACAGCGTCGGCAGCGCCGTGTAGAAGACCGGCAGCACCCCGGGCACGTCCTGGATCTCGCCGAACAGCCGATGCTGGTCCGCCTTGTCCACCGCCACCGCACCGACCCAGAGGTCGATCAGCGTCTGCCCCACCGAGGCCGCCAGACCGGTGCCCGCCACCACCAGCGCGACCGTGCCCAGCAGCCGGGAGGCCGCCCGGCGGCGCAGCTCCAGCAGCACCGGCACGAACAGCAGCAGCCCGGCCAGCAGGGCGGCGTGCCCGAGCAGCCAGCCCGCCTCGGGCTCCTTGCTGCCCGGCAGCAGCCGGATCGCGCCGTACAGGCCGATCAGCAGCGGGGCGGCCAGGGCGGGCTGGTACTTCTTCATCTCAAGTCCCTTTCGGAGCAGCTCGGTTCGACACCCGAATCCTGCTCCGGCCGCCCCTCGCCCCGGATCGCCCGCACCGGCGAAAAGGTCCCCTCCCCCATGCGGGGGAGGGGACCTTTCAGGGCTGAACCCCTAGGGGCTCAGTCCTCGCCCGCGACCACCGCGCCGGACTCGTACGCGAACACCACCGCATGCACCCGGTCGCGGAGCCGGAGCTTGGCCAGCACGTTGGAGACATGCGTCTTCACGGTGTGCTCGCTGACCACCAGCTCGGCCGCGATCTCGGCGTTGGAGTGGCCCCGGGCGAGCAGCCGCAGGGTCTCCGCCTCCCGCCCGGTGAGCTGCTCCAGCAGCCGGGACGGCGCCCGCACCGCCTGCGGGCCACTGCCCTTGCGGGCGGCGAACTCGGCGATCAGCCGCCGGGTCACCGAGGGTGCCAGCAGCGCCTCCCCGGAGGCCACCATCCGTACCCCGTGGGCGAGATCGTCCCGGCGGACGTCCTTGAGCAGGAAGCCGCTGGCGCCCGCGTACAGGGCGTCGTAGACGTAGTCGTCCACATCGAAGGTGGTCAGCATGATCACCTTGGTGTCCGGATGGTCCGCGCAGACCCGGCGGGCCGCCTCCAGGCCGTCCATCACGGGCATCCGGACGTCCAGCAGCAGGACGTCCGGGGCGTGTTCCCGGACAGCCTCGACCGCCTCGGCGCCGTTCGCCGCCTCGGCCACCACCTCGATGTCCGGCTGCGCGTCCAGGATCATCCCGAACCCGGCCCGGACCAGCTCCTGGTCGTCCGCGACCACCACCCGAATCGTCATGCTTTCCCTCTCAACTCCCCAATGGCAGACTGGCCGTGACCACGAAACCCCGGCCGTCCGGGCCGGGACCGGCCGCCGCCCG
Source organism: Kitasatospora sp. P5_F3 (assembly GCF_054049135.1). Lineage (NCBI taxonomy): Bacteria > Bacillati > Actinomycetota > Actinomycetes > Kitasatosporales > Streptomycetaceae > Kitasatospora > Kitasatospora sp. P5_F3. The sequence continues at coordinate 245,219 of NZ_JBFUMY010000007.1, forward strand.
GCCGCCACAGGCGGCGGCCCGCTCCCGGATGCCGACCAGACCGCGGCCACCCGACCAGACCCCCGCCACCGTGACCGGCACACCCAGGCCGTCGTCCTCGACCACGACCTCCAACGCCTCCCGCACCTTCGCCACCCGCACCGCGACCCGGTTCGCCCCGGAGTGCTTCACCGTGTTGGTGAGCGCCTCCTGCACGATCCGGTACGCAGCCGCCTGGACATCGGCCGGGCCGATCTCCTGCACCATCAGATCCACCCGCAGCCCGGACTCGCGCACCCGCTCGACCACCGCCGGAAGTTCGGCCAGGGTCGGCTGCGGGGCCAGCTCGGGACCAGCCCCCTGCTCCTTCAACACACCGAGTACCCGCCTGAGTTGGACCATTGCGTCGCGACCGGAGTCGGCGATGGTGTCGAAGGTGCGGATCGCCCGGTCCGGATCACTGCGCACCACCACCGGGCCGGCCTCCGCCTGAATCACCATCAGCGAGACGGCGTGCGCCAGGATGTCGTGCATCTCCCGGGCGATCCTGGCCCGTTCCTCCGCCACCGCCCGCGCCGCGTCGGACGCCGCCCGACGGCCGACCTCGGTCGCCCGGTCGGCCTCGACCCGGGCCAGCCTGCGCAACTCCCGTACCAGCGAACCGAAGACGAACGGGACGACCGAGCTGAGCAGGCTGAACAGCATCCCGTTCACCGAGTGGGTGCCCAGCACATTGCCGACGATCAGCGAGGTCAACGTCACCCAGCGCTGCCACTCCCGGCCGAGGTCCGCCACGGTGTAGATCGCCACCACCATGCCCAGCGGCAGTTGCGGCATCGCCGAGTGCGCCCACAGCCCGGTCGCCGCCGAGGCCAGCCCGCTCAGGTAGAACACCCGGAACGGCGCCTTGCGTCGCCAGGGCAGCGGTAGCGCGGTGGCGACCGCCAGCGCGTACACCCACCAGGACCAGTCCGGTTCGTCGTGCCACACCGTCCAGAGCGAGACCGCCAGCGCTGCCAGCGCCAGCAGCACGTCCACGACGTACGGGTTCACCCCCGCGAACCGCGCCTGCACCCGCTCCCCCAGGCCCGCCGCCCGGGCCTGCCACCGCGACATCCGCTCCACGTCCACCCCATCCCCGTGAAGTCGATCATGCCGCACGGTGCCCCGATCAGCCACCACTGACCGTGACGTCACCGGTCGCCGCCCGGGCCACGATCTTCCGCTCCGACACGGTCCGCACCGGCACCTGGACGTCCACGCTGCCGGTACCGGTGGCCGCCTCCACCGCGTACTCCTCGCCCTTCGGCACCGTCACCCGCACACTGCCCGTGCCCGCCTTCACCCGGACGTCGGCCGGCGCCACCGCGAAGCCCGCCTTCACGTCGCCCGTGCCCGCGGTCAGCTGCACCTTCTGTCCGCCCAGCCGCTCCGCCGTGATCCCGCCGGTCCCGGCCGAGGCCTCCACCTCACCCGTCAGCCCGGTCAGCCGCACGTTCCCGGTCCCCGACCTGACCTTCACCACCGTCCCGGCCGGCACCCGCACCTGGTAGCTCACCCCGCAGCCGTCCTCCGGGCACCGGTACGACAGCGTCAGCGTCCCGTCCACCACCTGGTGCTCAGCCTCCGGCGCCGACCCTCGGTACGACTGACGCTCCGTCACCCGCACCTCCGCCCCGTCCCCGACCACCTCGACATCCCCGGTCCCCCCGTCCACCACCAGCACCCGCACCGCCTCGGTCACCCCGTACCCGACCTCCCGCTCCTCCTGCGCCGCACACCCGGTGACCCCCGCCACCACAGCCACCGCAACCCCAAGCCCGGCCAGCACCCGCTTCACGACAAGCTCCCCTCGCTGCACACCTTCTGACACCGAGAATCCTTCCGCCCGCCCCCTCGCCGCGGATCCCTCCCCGGAGCGGTCCTCCACCCTCCCCCGCCCGGGGGAGGAAACGCCGCAGGGCGGCCACCCCGTGTGGGGTGACCGCCCTGCATGCGATCAGGTGACCGTGACTCAGCCGGTGTAGGGGCCGTAGTCGTAGTCGTCCAGCGGGACTGCCTGGCCGGAGCCGGCGCTGAACGGCGACAGGTCGTAGTCGTCGTAGCCGACGGCCGAGTACATCGCGGCCTTGGCCTCTTCGGTGGGCTCGACCCGGATGTTGCGGTAGCGGGGGAGACCCGTACCGGCCGGGATGAGCTTGCCGAGGATGACGTTCTCCTTGAGGCCCAGCAGCGGGTCCGACTTGGCGTGGATCGCCGCGTCGGTGAGCACCCGGGTCGTCTCCTGGAAGGAGGCGGCCGACAGCCAGGACTCGGTCGCCAGCGAGGCCTTGGTGATACCCATCAGCTGCGGACGGCCGGAGGCGGGGTGACCGCCCTCGGAGACCACGCGACGGTTCTCGGTCTCGAAGCGGCCGCGCTCGACGAGCTCGCCCGGGAGCAGCTCGGCGTCGCCCGACTCGATGATCGTCACGCGGCGGAGCATCTGCCGGATGATGATCTCGATGTGCTTGTCGTGGATCGACACACCCTGCGAGTTGTAGACCTTCTGGACCTCGGCCACCAGGTGGATCTGGACGGCGCGCTGACCCATGATCCGCAGGACGTCGTGCGGGTTCATCGTGCCGGCGGTCAGCTTCTGGCCGACCGCGACCGCCTCGCCCTCGGAGACCAGCAGCTTGATGCGCTTGGAGATCGGGTAAGCGATCTCGTCCGTGCCGTCGTCGGGGGTGACGACGAGCTTGCGGGTCTTCTCGGTGTCCTCGATCCGGACCCGGCCCTGAGCCTCGGCAACCGGGGCCACACCCTTGGGGGTACGGGCCTCGAAGAGCTCGACGACACGGGGCAGACCCTGCGTGATGTCGTCACCGGCCACACCACCGGTGTGGAAGGTACGCATCGTCAGCTGGGTACCGGGCTCACCGATGGACTGGGCGGCGATGATGCCGACCGCCTCACCGATGTCGACCAGCTTGCCGGTGGCCAGCGAACGGCCGTAGCAGAAGGCACAGGTGCCGACTGCCGACTCACAGGTGAGGATCGAGCGGGTCTTGACCTCGCTGATGCCGTGGCGGATCAGCTCGTCGATCAGGACGTCACCGAGGTCGGTGTTGGCGGTGGCAAGAAGCTTGCCGTCCACCGTGATGTCCTCGGCCAGCATCCGGGCGTAGACGCTGGTCTCGACGTCGTCCGTCTTGCGCAGGACGCCGTTCTCGACCACGCCGATGGCCAGCTTGAGGCCACGCTCGGTGCCGCAGTCCTCCTCGCGGATGATGACGTCCTGGGAGACGTCGACCAGACGACGAGTCAGGTAGCCGGAGTCGGCGGTACGCAGCGCGGTGTCGGCCAGACCCTTACGGGCACCGTGGGTGGAGATGAAGTACTCCAGCACGGTGAGACCCTCACGGAACGACGCCTTGATGGGCCGCGGGATGGTCTCGTTCTTCGCGTTCGACACCAGACCACGCATACCGGCGATCTGACGCATCTGCATCATGTTTCCTCGAGCGCCCGAGTCCACCATCATGAAGATGGGGTTCGTCTTCTCGAAGTTGGCGTTCATCGCCTCGGCGACCTCGTTGGTCGCACGGGTCCAGATGCCGATGAGCTCGCTCTTGCGCTCCTCGTTGGTGATCAGGCCGCGCTCGTACTGACGCTGCACCTTCTCGGCCTGGGCCTCGTAGCCCTCGAGGATCTGCGGCTTGTTCGGCGGGACCACGACGTCGGAGATCGACACCGTGACACCCGAGCGGGTGGCCCAGTGGAAACCGGCCGCCTTCAGGTTGTCCAAGGTCGCCGCCACGACGACCTTGGGGTACCGCTCGGCCAGGTCGTTGACGATCGCGGAGAGCTGCTTCTTGCCCACCTCGTAGTCGACGAACGGGTAGTCCTCGGGCAGCAGCTCGTTGAAGAGCGCGCGGCCCAGGGTGGTCTTCAGGCGGAAGGACTCGCCCTCGAACCAGGTCGACTGACCGTCCTCGTCGACCGGCGGGGTCCAGCCACGGGGCGGGACGGTGCCGATCGGCAGGCGGATGTCGACCACGGCCTGGACGTCGATCTGCTTGGCGTCGAACGCCATCACGGCCTCGGCGGCGGAGGTGAAGGAGCGACCACCGCCCTTCACCTTCTCCCGGTCCGAGGTCAGGAAGAACAGACCGAGCACCATGTCCTGGGTCGGCATGGTGACGGGGCGACCGTCGGCCGGCTTCAGGATGTTGTTCGAGGACAGCATCAGGATGCGGGCCTCGGCCTGCGCCTCCGCGGAGAGCGGCAGGTGGACGGCCATCTGGTCACCGTCGAAGTCCGCGTTGAACGCGGTGCAGACGAGCGGGTGGATCTGGATGGCCTTGCCCTCGACCAGCTGGGGCTCGAAGGCCTGGATGCCGAGGCGGTGCAGGGTGGGTGCACGGTTCAGCAGCACCGGGTGCTCGGCGATGACCTCTTCGAGGACGTCCCACACCACGGGGCGGGCGCGCTCGACCATGCGCTTCGCCGACTTGATGTTCTGCGCGTGGTTGAGGTCCACCAGGCGCTTCATCACGAACGGCTTGAAGAGCTCCAGCGCCATGGCCTTCGGCAGACCGCACTGGTGCAGCTTGAGCTGCGGGCCGACGACGATGACCGAACGGGCCGAGTAGTCGACTCGCTTGCCGAGCAGGTTCTGACGGAAACGACCCTGCTTGCCCTTCAGCATGTCGCTGAGGGACTTCAGCGGACGGTTGCCGGGGCCCGTGACCGGGCGACCACGACGGCCGTTGTCGAAGAGGGCGTCGACCGCCTCCTGGAGCATCCGCTTCTCGTTGTTCACGATGATCTCGGGCGCGCCGAGGTCGAGAAGCCGCTTCAGGCGGTTGTTGCGGTTGATCACGCGGCGGTACAGGTCGTTCAGGTCGGAGGTCGCGAAGCGGCCACCGTCCAGCTGCACCATCGGGCGAAGGTCCGGCGGGATGACCGGGACGCAGTCCAGCACCATGCCGTTGGGCTTGTTGGTGGTCTGCAGGAAGGCGGAGACGACCTTGAGGCGCTTGAGCGCCCGGGTCTTCTTCTGGCCCTTGCCGCTGCGGATGATCTCGCGCAGCCGCTCGGACTCCTCGGCCAGGTCGAACGTCTCCAGGCGGTCCTTGAGCGCCGCGGCGCCCATCGAGCCGGAGAAGTACGTGCCGAAGCGGTCGCGCAGCTCGCGGTAGAGCAGCTCGTCGCCCTCGAGGTCCTGGACCTTGAGGTTCTTGAAGCGCGCCCAGACCTCGTCCAGCCGGTCCAGCTCGCGCTGCGCACGGTCGCGCAGCTGCTTCATCTCGCGCTCGGCACCCTCGCGCACCTTGCGGCGCACGTCGGCCTTGGCGCCCTCGGCCTCGAGCTCGGCCAGGTCGGTCTCGGCCTTCTTGGCCCGGGCCTCGAGGTCGGAGTCGCGGCGGTTCTCGATCTGCTGACGCTCGACCGAGACATGCGCCTCGAGCGACGGGAGGTCGCGCTGGCGACGCTCGTCGTCCACCCAGGTGATCATGTAGGCGGCGAAGTAGATGACCTTCTCGAGGTCCTTCGGCGCCAGGTCGAGCAGGTAGCCGAGGCGGCTGGGGACACCCTTGAAGTACCAGATGTGGGTGACCGGCGCGGCCAGCTCGATGTGGCCCATCCGCTCACGACGCACCTTGGCGCGAGTGACCTCGACGCCACAGCGCTCACAGATGATGCCCTTGAAGCGGACGCGCTTGTACTTGCCGCAGTAGCACTCCCAGTCCCGGGTGGGGCCGAAGATCTTCTCGCAGAAGAGCCCGTCCTTTTCCGGCTTCAGGGTGCGGTAGTTGATGGTCTCCGGCTTCTTGACCTCGCCGTGGGACCACTGGCGGATGTCGTCGGCGGTCGCGAGGCCGATGCGGAGCTCGTCGAAGAAGTTGACGTCAAGCACTGGTCGTCAAGCCCTCTTTCGTAAGTCGAAAGGTGTTCATCTGGTCTGAGGGGGCCTGGGGGCGGGCCGGCCACACACGGTGGCCGGCCCAACCTCCGTCAGACCTCTTCGACGCTGCTCGGCTCGCGCCGGGACAGGTCAATGCCGAGCTCCTCGGCGGCACGGAAGACGTCCTCGTCGGAGTCCCGCATCTCGATGGACTGGCCGTCCGAGGACAGCACCTCCACGTTGAGGCAGAGCGACTGCATTTCCTTGATGAGGACCTTGAAGGACTCAGGAATGCCCGGCTCGGGGATGTTCTCGCCCTTGACGATGGCCTCGTAGACCTTCACCCGGCCGAGAACGTCGTCGGACTTGATGGTGAGGAGTTCCTGCAGTGCGTAGGCGGCGCCGTACGCCTCAAGGGCCCACACCTCCATCTCACCGAATCGCTGACCACCGAACTGCGCCTTACCACCGAGCGGCTGCTGGGTGATCATCGAGTACGGACCGGTCGAACGGGCGTGCAGCTTGTCGTCGACCAGGTGGTGCAGCTTCAGGATGTACATGTAGCCGACCGAGACCGGCATCGGGAACGGCTCACCGGAGCGGCCGTCGAACAGCCGCGCCTTACCGGTGGAGTTCACCAGGCGCTCACCGTCACGGGTGAGGGTGGTGTGGTCCAGCAGGTGGGTGATCTCGTCCTCGCGGGCGCCGTCGAAGACCGGGGTGGCGAGGTTGGTGCCGCCCTCGACCTTGTCCGCGCCGATCGCCTGCAGGCGGGTGGCCCACTCCTCGGCGAGACCGGAGACGTCCCAGCCCTGCTTGGCGAGCCACCCGAGGTGGATCTCCAGTACCTGTCCCGGGTTCATTCGGGACGGGACACCCAGCGGGTTGAGGATGATGTCGACCGGGGTGCCGTCCTCGAGGAACGGCATGTCCTCGACCGGCAGGATCTTGGAGATGACACCCTTGTTGCCGTGACGGCCGGCCAGCTTGTCACCGTTGGTGATCTTGCGCTTCTGGGCGACGTAGACGCGAACCAGCTGGTTCACACCCGGGGGAAGCTCGTCCCCCTCCTCGCGGTCGAAGACGCGGACACCGATGATCTTGCCGGACTCACCGTGCGGCACCTTCAGCGAGGTGTCGCGGACCTCACGGGCCTTCTCGCCGAAGATCGCGCGGAGCAGGCGCTCCTCCGGGGTCAGCTCGGTCTCACCCTTGGGCGTGACCTTGCCGACCAGGATGTCGCCGGTGGTGACATCGGCGCCGATCCGGATGATGCCGCGCTCGTCGAGGTCCGCGAGGACCTCCTCGGAGACGTTCGGGATGTCCCGGGTGATCTCCTCCGGGCCCAGCTTGGTGTCACGGGCGTCGACCTCGTGCTCCTCGATGTGGATCGAGGAGAGGACGTCGTCCTGCACGAGGCGCTGCGACAGGATGATCGCGTCCTCGTAGTTGTGACCCTCCCAGGACATGAACGCCACGAGCAGGTTCTTGCCCAGCGCCATCTCACCCTGGTCGGTGCACGGGCCGTCGGCCAGCACCTGGCTGACCTCGACCCGGGCGCCCTCGTCCACGAGCACCTTCTGGTTGAAGGCGGTGCCCTGGTTCGAGCGGGTGAACTTGGCGGCGCGGTACGTGGTGTACGTGCCGTCGTCGTTGGCCACGGTGACGTAGTCGGCCGAGACCTCCTGGACGACACCCGCCTTCTCGGCCACGATCACGTCGGCGGCGTCGACCGCACAGCGGTACTCCATGCCGGTACCGACCACGGGCGCCTCGCTGCGGAGCAGCGGGACGGCCTGGCGCATCATGTTCGAGCCCATGAGCGCGCGGTTGGCGTCGTCGTGCTCGAGGAACGGGATCATGGCGGTCGCAACCGACACCATCTGGCGCGGCGAGACGTCCATGTAGTCGATCTCGGTGCCCGGGATGTAGTCGATCTCGCCACCACGGCGGCGGACCAGGACACGCGGCTCGGCGAAGGTCAGCTCGTCGGTCAGCGGGGCGTTGGCCTGCGCGATGACGTAGCGGTCCTCCTCGTCTGCCGTGAGGTAGTCGACCGCCTCGGTCACGACACCGTCGATGACCTTCCGGTACGGGGTCTCGATGAAGCCGAAGGCGTTCACCCGGCCGTAGGACGCGAGCGAGCCGATCAGACCGATGTTCGGGCCTTCGGGGGTCTCGATCGGACACATGCGGCCGTAGTGCGAGGGGTGCACGTCACGGACCTCGAAGCCGGCCCGCTCACGGGACAGACCACCGGGGCCGAGCGCGGACAGACGACGCTTGTGGGTCAGACCCGAGAGCGGGTTCGTCTGGTCCATGAACTGCGACAGCTGGCTGGTGCCGAAGAACTCCTTGATGGAGGCGACGACCGGCCGGATGTTGATCAGGGTCTGCGGCGTGATCGCCTCGACGTCCTGGGTGGTCATGCGCTCGCGCACGACACGCTCCATACGGGCGAGACCCGTACGGACCTGGTTCTGGATCAGCTCGCCGACGTTGCGCAGACGACGGTTGCCGAAGTGGTCGATGTCATCGACCTCCACGACGATGTCGCGGCCCGCGTCGTCCCGCCAGTCGGTCTCACCCGCGTGCAGCTTCACCAGGTACTTGATCGCACCGATGATGTCGGGCTCGGTGAGCACGCCGGAGTCCAGCGACTCGGCGTTGCCCAGCTTGCGGTTGACCTTGTAACGGCCGACCTTGGCGAGGTCGTAGCGCTTCGGGTTGAAGTAGAGGTTCTCCAGAAGCGTCTGCGCGGCCTCGCGGGTCGGCGGCTCGCCGGGGCGCAGCTTGCGGTAGATGTCGAGCAGCGCGTCGTCCTGGCCCTGGGTGTGGTCCTTCTCCAGGGTGGCGCGCATCGACTCGTACTCGCCGAACTCCTCGAGAATCATCTCGTTGGTCCAGCCGAGCGCCTTCAGCAGTACGGTGACCGACTGCTTGCGCTTGCGGTCGATGCGGACACCGACCATGTCGCGCTTGTCGATCTCCATCTCCAGCCAGGCACCACGCGAGGGGATGACCTTGCAGGAGAAGATGTCCTTGTCGGAGACCTTGTCCAGGGTGGAGTCGAAGTACACACCCGGGGAACGGACCAGCTGCGAGACCACGACACGCTCGGTGCCGTTGATCACGAAGGTGCCCTTGTGGGTCATGAGCGGGAAGTCGCCCATGAAGACCGTCTGGGACTTGATCTCACCGGTCTCGTTGTTGGTGAACTCGGCCGTGACGAAGAGCGGGGCCGCGAACGTGAAGTCGCGGTCCTTGCACTCGTCGATCGAGTTCTTCGGCGGCTCGAAACGGTGGTCGCGGAAGGTCAGCGACATCGACCCACTGAAGTCCTCGATCGGGGAGATCTCTTCGAAGATCTCCTCCAGACCGGACTTGGTGGGGACGTCCTGACCACTCTCCAGGGCCGCCTCGACGCGAGACTTCCAGGCCGCATTGCCGAGGAGCCAGTCAAAGCTCTCGGTCTGCAGGGCCAGGAGGTTCGGGACCTCGAGGGGCTCCTTGATCTTCGCGAAGGAGACGCGGAGCGGGGCGGTGGAATTGGCGTTGTTCGAGGCGTTGCGCGGCGCGGCCAAGAGGGGGGTCCTTCCGAGGGCTCGGAGCTCACTGCGCGCGTACCGGCCGGCCTCGACGGGCTTGGTCCCACCCCCGGCGCCGTGGGTCTCAGCCGGGAAGATCTCCCAGGTCAGAGCCGCTTTGCGGAGGCAGTGCCAGACCCCTTCAGGGCAGTGCTTGCTCCGGGCGACGAGTCACGGAGCAGCTAACAGGCAGCGCAAAGGGACAGTGTAGCCAAAAGGCACACTGCTGACAAGCTCTGATTCGGAGACCGAATCGGAGACTCCCCTCATACCGCTCCGCCGTGCCCCGGACGCTCCGAGCCACCGCACCTCACCAAGAGTCAATTCCCGTCGGAGCCACCGAATATGCATCCGGAACCACATCGACCGGTTGGACTCGCCTCCTGTGGGGCGCGCCTTGAGAATCGCGCGCCCGGTGGAGTTCGTCAAGGCCCTCACCGGAGTGCGGACCTCGAAGCGTTCATCGTCCGAGCAGGCCACCGCGTTACAGAACCCGTGGTGGGAGCCTCCCCCAATGACAGCGCTCACCCTACCGGGCCCTGCCGACAGTGGCCGAGTACACAGTCCGCCAGGCCGGTGAAGCCCGTCCGCCGACCGGGTGGACCCTGGTGGGCGAACGGGTGGAGCAGGCCAGGGACCGGGTACGCAAAAAGGCCGGGCCGACCACCCGCAAGGGTGATCGGCCCGGCCTCGCGCCCCCTCAGAGGGGGCACTGAGTCACTTGACGGTGACCTTGGCGCCAGCGGCCTCGAGCTGGGCCTTGGCCTTCTCGGCAGCGTCCTTGGCAACCTTCTCCAGGACGGTGGCGGGGGTACCGTCAACGAGGTCCTTCGCCTCCTTCAGGCCGAGGGAGGTGAGGGCGCGCACCTCCTTGATGACCTGGATCTTCTTGTCGCCAGCGCCCTCGAGGATGACGTCGAACTCGTCCTGCTCCTCGACGGCCTCGGCCACGACACCGGCGCCACCGGCGGCGGCAACGGCGACCGGGGCGGCAGCGGTGACGTCGAACTTCTCCTCGAAGGCCTTCACGAAGGCAGCGAGCTCGATGAGGGTGAGCTCCTCGAACTGCGCGAGCAGCTCGTCCTGGGTCAGCTTCGCCATGATTGGCGTCCTTCCACTAAATCGGCAGGTAGGTGCCGGATGTACGGATTGGGCGGGCACTGGCCCGCAGCGAGGCGTGAGCCTGCCGAATTATTCGGCGGCCTCGTCCTCGGCGGCGGGAGCCGGCGCACCGGCACCGCCCTGCTCGACCTTGTCGCGAAGCGCGTCCACGGTGCGGACGAGCTTCGACGGGAGAGCCTGGAAGAGCGCGGCAGCCTGGGACTGCTTGGCCTTCATGGCACCCGCGAACTTGGCGAGCAGCACCTCGCGGGACTCGAGGTCCGCGAGCTTCTTGATGTCATCGGCAGACAGCGCCTTACCGTCAAGGACACCGCCCTTGATGATGAGTGCGGGGTTGTCCTTGGCGAAGTCACGCAGAGCCTTCGCCGACTCCACCGGGTCACCGGTGACGAAGGCAACAGCCGTCGGACCCGAGAACAGGTCGTCCAGCTCGGAGATCCCGGCCTCATTGGCCGCGATCTTGGTCAGCGTGTTCTTCACCACGGCGTACTGGGCGTTGTCCCCCAGCGAGCGACGCAGGGTCTTGACCTGCTTCACCGTGAGACCGCGGTACTCGGTGAGCAGCGTCGCGTTCGAGGCACGGAACTTGTCCGTGAGCTCGGCGACGGCAGCAGCCTTGTCGGGCCTTGCCATAGGCTTACGCCTCCTTCCGTGATGTCGAAGTCAGGCCGACCTTCGAACAGTCGACCATCCAACGCCTCAAACCACCGGCCAGGAAGCTCTGCAGAAACAGTGAGAGCCCCGGTGCGCAGGCGCACGGGGCTCTGAATGACCTCAACGATCCAGGCGGCAAGCCGCACGGACCGGAAGTCCAAGCTCCAAACACTCCTGCGCGGGCTGTCCGCGACGAATCGCGGAACCTTCGGTCGTCAGCACCCTTGCGGGCGCAGCCGACAACCAGCGGTCTTTGGCAGCCCCCACCGTACTCGACCCCCCGCGAATCGGCCAAATCCGTCAGGAGGCGAGCGGCGGCAGGCTCTGGCTACCCGTGTCCACGGTGTCGTTCTCGGCCGGGGCCTGCACCGAGATCGGGCCGCCGAATCCCCGGTAGGTCATGGTGTCGGCCGGGCCGACCCCGCCGCTGCGGCGAAGCTGGACCAGCTGGTCCTTGTCGTTCAGCCAGAGGTCCAGGGTGAGCTGCCGCACCCCGCCGGCTCCGAGCGCGGCCTGCAGGGCCTGCTGCCGGGTGGCGGGCAGCAGGGTCTGCGCCGCGACGTACCGGTCCACACCGATGTCCACCCGGTAGTGCTGGACGGTGGCTTCGCCCAGCTCCTCCTCACCGACCAGCCGCGGGCTCTCGGCGGCGACGGCGGCGGTCAGCCCCACCATCGGGTTGATCCGGTCGACCAGCTCGGCGTACGGAATCTCCCGCCGGCCGCCCGGGACGGTGAACTTCTCCCAGTGCCGCCCGCCGGTCCGGTCGGCGGTGGCCTGGTCGCCGCCCCGGTAGGCGGTGGTGTCCAGCACGATCAGCTGCTCGGCGGTGTCCGGGTACTTGACCTTGAGCACCGTCTTCGGCGCCCAGAACAGCACTCCACTGGCCGGGTCGCCGCCCAGCCGGTACGAGAACTCGGCCCGCCGGGCGGTGCTCATCGCCAGCTGGGCGGAGAGCAGCACCCCGTGCGGCGACCGGTCGGTGGGGCTGGGCAGGCCGGTCGGCGCGGCACTGGCCGAGGGGGTGGCGGTGGGCCGGGGCTCCGGTCCGCCGCCGCCACAGCCGGCTACGCCGGTGAGCAGCAGCACGGCGATCGCCGCGGCCGCCGACCGCTGACCTGCCGTCACCCTGTCCCCCTGCCACCGATGTTCCCTCCGACACCCTGTCATGCGGAGCTCAGCCGCCGAAGCCCTTGAGCAGATCTGCGACCTCGAACACATCCGCGGCGGGCGGGGCGGCCACCTCGGGGGCCTTGCCGAGCTCGGTGTAACGCACCGTCATCTCGCCGGTCCTGGCCGGGGTGAGGTCGGCGCTACGGAGCTGGACCAGCTCGTTCCGGCCGTTGATCCACAGGTCCAGCGCGCCGCCGCCCTTACCCAGCTCGGCCAGCGCCTGCCCCTTCTGGTCCTCCGTCAGCCCGGCCATCGCGCCGACCAGCGCCTGGGCCACCCCGGTGGCGTGGAAGTGCACCGCCTCGGCGCCGTTCACCTGCTCGACCCCGACCTTGGCCAGCCCGGGGCTGGCCGCGCCGACCGCCAGCGGCACCGCCGGGTCGAGCGCCTTCATCAGGACGGCCAGCGTCCGGGCGTCCTCGCCGCCGGCCGACAGGCCCGCGCCGTTGGCCGGCGCCGCGGCGTTCACCTTCATCCAGTGCCGCCCACCGGCCAGCGCGACGGTCTCCGGGGATGCGCCGACGAAGCTGGTCCCGGCGGCCGAGCGCAGCCTGGCGTCCTGCCCGTCCACCTTGAAGGTCAGGTCGGCCGCGGCCGACCCGCCCCAGCGCAGGGCGCCGCTGCCGGTGTCCGCTCCCCCGGTGCTGACCACCAGGGCGGCGTTGCCCGCCTTGGCCATCACGCCGGCGGCCGCCAGCAGGACGTCCTTGGGCGCGCCGGTGGGCGCCGGGGCCTGGCCTGCGCCGGCTGTGGCGCCTGCGGTGGCGGCGGCCGGGGAGGAGTCGCCCGGCTGGGGGGCCGCCGTACCGCTCGCACCGGCCGAGGGGGTGGCGGACACCGAGGGCTTGGCCGCCTCGCCCGCCCCCGATCCGCTCGAACCGCAGGCGGTCAGGCCGCCCACCAGCAGCGCCGTGACGGCAATCGTCCGCAGGTCCCGCATGACTGTCTCCCCCTCGTTCGGATCTCGGAAAGCGGACTCTAATTGATGTACATACGCCGACGGGCCCGCACCCCCCTCGAAGGGGGATGCGGGCCCGTTGAACGCGGTTACCGCCGGAGCTCGAGGGCTCAGACGGAGGCCGGGTCCTCCTCGACGAGGAGGTTCCGGGTGCGGTTCGGGTCCACCTGGATGCCGGGGCTGATCGTGGTGGAGATCGCGGTCTTCTTGATGTAGCGACCCTTCGCGGCGGACGGCTTGGCCCGGAGGACCTCGTCCAGCGCGGCGCCGTAGTTCTCGACCAGCTGCTCGTCGGTGAAGGAGGCCTTACCGATGATGAAGTGCAGGTTCGAGTGCTTGTCGACGCGGAACTCGATCTTGCCGCCCTTGATGTCGTTGACAGCCTTCGCGACATCGGGGGTGACGGTGCCGGTCTTCGGGTTCGGCATCAGACCACGCGGGCCGAGCACGCGGCCGAGGCGGCCGACCTTGCCCATGAGGTCCGGGGTGGCGACGACGGCGTCGAAGTCCAGGCGGCCCTTGGCGACCTCGTCGATGAGCTCGTCCGAGCCCACGATGTCGGCGCCCGCAGCACGCGCGGCCTCGGCACGCTCGCCGGTCGCGAAGACCAGGACCCGAGCGGTCTTACCGGTGCCGTGCGGAAGGATCACGGTGCTGCGGACCATCTGGTCGGCCTTGCGCGGGTCGACACCCAGACGCATGGCAACCTCGACGGTCGCGTCGAACTTGGCGGTGGAGGTCTCCTTGGCGAGGCGGATGGCCTCGAGGGGAGCGTAGATCCGGCTGCGGTCGACCTTGGCGTCCGCGGCCTTGAGAGCCTTGCTGCGCTTCACTGCTTCTCCTGAAGGTGAATGGAGTTCGTGGGACGGGCCGCGCGGGCCCTACCACGGTGGACTAGGGGGCTTTTCAGCCCTCGACGGTGATGCCCATCGACCGGGCGGTGCCGGCGATGATCTTCGCCGCCGCGTCCAGGTCGTTGGCGTTCAGGTCGGGGAGCTTGGTGGTGGCGATGTCGCGGACCTGGGCGCTGGTGAGCTTCGCGACCTTGGTCTTGTGCGGCTCGGCCGAGCCCTTGTCCACGCCGGCGGCCTTCAGGATGAGGCGCGCGGCCGGCGGCGTCTTCGTGATGAAGGTGAAGGAGCGGTCCTCGTAGACCGTGATCTCCACCGGCACGATCATGCCGCGCTGCGACTCGGTCGCGGCGTTGTAGGCCTTGCAGAACTCCATGATGTTGACGCCGTGCTGACCCAGCGCGGGGCCGACCGGCGGAGCCGGGTTGGCCGCGCCGGCCTTGATCTGGAGCTTGATAAGCCCCGTGACCTTCTTCTTCTTGGGAGGCATGCTCTCCGGGTCCTTCCGAGAGTGGATTACTGGTGCGTCCGCAGCCGGAGCGACACCCGGCCAGGCAGAACACACATCGGACCAGGCTAACCGCTGATGCGGCCTGGACCAAAACGAGTTCGGGGGCGGGGCCGAAGCCCCGCCCCCGAACTCAAAGCTTTGAACTAGTTCTTCTGGATCTGGTCGAACGACAGCTCGACCGGGGTCTCCCGACCGAAGATCTCGACCAGGCCCTTGACCTTCTTCGAGTCCGGGTTGATCTCGTTGATGGTCGCCTGCAGGGTGGCGAACGGACCGTCGGTGACGGTGACCGAGTCGCCGACCTCGAAGTCGAGCACCTGGACCTCGACCGGGCGGTGCGGGGACGCCTTGCCGGCGGCCTTGGCCGCGTCGCGCTCGACGTCGGGGGCGAGCATCTTGACGACCTCGTCCAGGGTCAGCGGGTACGGGTCGTAGGCGTTGCCGACGAAGCCGGTGACACCCGGGGTGTTGCGCACGACGCCCCAGGACTCGGGGGTGAGGTCCATCCGGACCAGCACGTAGCCGGGGAGCTTGTTCTGCCGGACGGTCTTGCGGTCGCCGTTCTTGATCTGGACGACCTCCTCCTGCGGAACGGCGGACTCGAAGATGAAGTCCTCGACGTTCAGCGAGACGGCGCGCTGCTCCAGGTTCTGCTTCACCCGGTTCTCGTACCCGGCGTAGGTGTGGATCACGTACCACTCGCCCGGCGCGGTGCGCAGCTGCTCCCGGAAGGCGACGACCGGGTCGATCTCGACCTCGTCCTCGGCCTCGGCGTCATCGGCCTCGGTCTCGTCCTCGGCGTCCTCAGCAGCCTCGTCCTCGGCGGCCTCGGTCTCGTCCTCCTCGAGGGACTCGTCCTCGGCCACCTCGTGCACCGCGTCCTGCTCGGCCGGCACGCCCGCCTCGGCCTCGTCCGCTGCCTCGACCTCGTCCTGGTCGGCGTCGACCGCGTCCAGGATCTGCTCGGCGTCCTCGACGTCAGCAGCCTCGGCCGCGACATCCGCCTCGCGGACGGTCTCGTCGGCGTCGTACAGGGGGGACTCAGACACGGTGGCTGCTTCTTTCCTGGGATGTGAGTTGGAACGGCTCCGGACTGTCCGGCGCCCTCACGGGCACGTTGCGGGGACAACTCGGATACCTCCACAGTACCGAGTCAACGGTAGCGGGATCGCCCTGAGTGCGCCGACAGCTCGACCCGGACCGTTTGCACGGCCCGGGTCGGGATGGAGCTGGGGAGGTGACGGCCGGTCAGCCGAACACCCACAGGCTGAGCTTGGAGAAGCCGTAGTCCATGCTGGCCACCAGGCCCATGACCACGACCACGAAGACCACCACGACGGTGGTGTACTGGGTCAGCTCGCTGCGGGTCGGCCAGACGACCTTGCGAAGCTCGGCAATGATCTGGCGGTAGAACAGCGCCGTCCGGGCGAAGATGCTCTTCTTGGCACGCTTGCCGGACTTCTTCCCGCCGTCACCGCCCTCGGACTTCTGGGCACGCTTACGGTCGCGACGCGAGGGCACCTTGTCGTTGACGTCGGCGGAAGTCGCCTCCGCGCCGTCGGGGTTGCCGCTCTCAGGCGTTGCGGTGGAGCCCGTGGTCTCCGTCACTCGTCCTCACCTGAATCCGGGTCCTGCCGAGCGTCGCTTCGCGTTGGTGCGGGCGATCCGGCGAATGCAGTGCGATGGAGCCATCTCCGCATCAAGCCCGCTCACTCCTGTGGAGCGAACGGGCTGGATACGGTTCAAGCAGCAGGGCAAGAGGGACTTGAACCCCCAACCGCCGGTTTTGGAGACCGGTGCTCTACCAATTGAGCTATTGCCCTACGGAGCTTTGCGGCTCCGGAGATGACCACCAACCTACCGCATCCGGGTCGCTGCGTGAGTTACGCACCGGTGGAGCCGCACTTCGGGAGCCATCGAGCAGTGAGTGTACGTGTTCCGGGGCGTTTGGTCGAACCCCCTTCACCGACCGCCCACCGGCGGGTACGGATAGTGGACGGATCCGTACGCATGCTGAAACCGCTGTGCCCCTGCGGAGAGGACTCTGCAACGATTGCGGCATGAGCGCTCCCACCCCCCGCCCCGCAGACCGCCGCGTCTCCGCCCGTGTCGGTGCCATCGCCGAGTCCGCCACCCTCGCGGTGGACGCCAAGGCGAAGGCCCTCAAGGCGGCCGGCCGCCCCGTGATCGGCTTCGGCGCCGGAGAGCCGGACTTCCCGACCCCCGGCTACATCGTCGACGCCGCCGTCGCCGCCTGCCAGGACCCGAAGAACCACCGCTACACCCCGGCCGGCGGCCTGCCGGAGCTGAAGGCGGCGATCGCCGCGAAGACCCTGCGCGACTCCGGCTACCAGGTGGACGCCTCCCAGGTGCTGGTCACCAACGGTGGCAAGCAGGCCATCTACGAGGCCTTCGCCGCGATCCTGGACCCGGCCGACGAGGTCATCATCCCGGCGCCGTACTGGACCACCTACCCGGAGGCCGTGAAGCTGGCTGGCGGTGTCCCGGTCGACGTCGTCGCGGACGAGACCACCGGCTACAAGGTCTCGGTCGAGCAGCTCGAGGCCGCCCGCACCGAGAACACCAAGGTGGTGCTCTTCGTCTCGCCGTCCAACCCGACCGGCTCGGTCTACACCGAGTCCGAGGCCGAGGCGATCGGCCGCTGGGCGCTGGAGCACGGCCTCTGGGTGCTCACCGACGAGATCTACGAGCACCTGGTCTACGGCGACGCCACCTTCACCTCGCTGCCCGCCCTGCTCCCCGAGCTGGCCGACAAGTGCATCGTGGTCAACGGTGTGGCCAAGACCTACGCGATGACCGGCTGGCGGGTGGGCTGGATGATCGGCCCGAAGGACGTCGTGAGCGCCGCCGCCAACCTGCAGTCGCACGCCACCTCCAACGTCTCCAACGTGGCGCAGCGCGCCGCGCTGGCCGCCGTCTCCGGTGACCTGGCCGCAGTGGACGAGATGAAGACCGCGTTCGACCGCCGCCGGAAGACCATCGTGCGGATGCTGAACGAGATCGACGGCGTGTTCTGCCCCGAGCCCGAGGGCGCGTTCTACGTCTACCCCTCGGTCAAGGACCTGCTGGGCAAGGAGATCCGCGGCAAGCGCCCGGCCACCTCCGCCGAGCTGGCCACCCTGATCCTGGACGAGGCCGAGGTCGCGGTCGTGCCCGGCGAGGCCTTCGGCACCCCCGGCTACCTGCGGCTGTCGTACGCGCTCGGCGACGCCGACCTGGCCGAGGGCATCAGCCGGATGCAGAAGCTGCTCGGCGAGGCCCGCGCCTGACGTTCCGTCGCTTCTCGGGTCACCGCCCCTTTCACCCCTTCGAGGGATGTGAAAGGGACGGTTCCCGTTCGGGGCCCTGATACGGCAGGATCGGTGAATGGAACGCCAGCGTGATGTCCGGAGCCTGCCGAAGGCCCATCTGCACCTGCACTTCACCGGTTCGATGCGGCCCGCCACCCTGCTGGAGCTGGCCGACAAGCACCGGGTCCGGCTGCCCGAGGCGCTCAGCTCCGGCGAGCCGCCCCAGCTGCGGGCCACCGACGAGCGGGGCTGGTTCCGGTTCCAGCGGCTGTACGACACCGCGCGGTCGGTGCTGCGGGACGAGTCCGACATCCGGCGCCTGGTGCTGGAGACCGCCCAGGACGAGGCTACCGACGGCTCCCGCTGGCTGGAGATCCAGGTCGACCCCACCTCGTACGCGCCCCGGCTCGGCGGGCTGATCCCCGCCCTTGAGCTGATCCTGGACGCCGTCCGGGAGGCCTCCGCCGCGACCGGCGTGGGGATCCGGGTGCTGGTCGCGGCGAACCGGATGAAGTCCCCGATGGACGCCCGCACGCTGGCCAGGCTCGCGGTGCGCTACGCCGACCAGGGTGTGGTCGGCTTCGGCCTCTCCAACGACGAACGGCGGGGCCTGGCCCGGGACTTCGACCGGGCCTTCGCGATCGTCCGCCGGGGCGGGCTGCTGGCCGCCCCGCACGGCGGCGAGCTCTCCGGGCCGGAGTCGGTCCGGGACTGCCTGGACGACCTCGGCGCGGGCCGGATCGGCCACGGCGTCCGGGCCGCCGAGGACCCGCGCCTGATGCAGCGGCTGGCGGACCGTCAGATCACCTGCGAGGTCTGCCCGTCCTCCAACGTCTCGCTCGGGGTCTACGAGCGCGCCGAGGAGGTTCCGTTGCGGAAGCTGTTCGAGGCGGGCGTCCCGATGGCGCTGGGCGCGGACGACCCGCTGCTGTTCGGCTCCCGGCTGGCCGCCCAGTACGAGCTGGTCCGCGACGTACACGGTTTCAGCGACGCCGAGCTGGCCGAGCTGGCCCGGCAGTCCGTCCGCGCCACCCGCGCCCCGGAGGACGTCCGGAAGCAACTCCTGGCGGACATCGACGACTGGCTGAACAACTGAGGCCGGCCATTTACGGTCCAGGGGCTCGGGGAACTGCGAGGAGATCTGGCGCCGGGGTCACTGCGAAAGTCCTGACCGCCCACGCACGGATCACCTTTGCTGAGGTCGGCGCCGCCGTTCCCCGGGCCCCTGGTGGCTGATGCCCGGAGGGCTAGAGGCTGACGCCGATCATGACTGGCTCGTTGACCAGCTCGACGCCGAACGCAGCGCGCACGCCGTCCCGGATCTCCCGGGCCAGCCCGAGCAGGTCGGCCGTGCTGGCTGCGCCCCGGTTGGTGAGGGCGAGGGTGTGCTTGGTGGAGAGCGTTGCGGCGCCTGCCCCGTACCCCTTGCCGAAGCCGGCCTGGTCGATCAGCCAGGCGGCGGAGGTCTTGGTGCATCCGTCCGGCGCGGGGTAGGCGGGCGCCGTGCGCTCCCCCAGCCGGGCCAGGAAGTCGGCGTACTGAGCAGCCGTCAGCACCGGGTTGGTGAAGAACGAGCCCGCCGACCAGGTGTCGTGGTCCGCCGGGTCGAGCACCATGCCCTTGCCCGCCCGCAGGCCGAGCACCGTCTTGTAGGCGGTCCGCAGCGCGACCCGCTCCCCGGCCTCGACGCCCAGCGTCCTGGCGACCTCCGCGTACCGGACGGCGGTGGACTGCCCTTCGGCGTCCTCCAGCCGGAACCGGACCCGCAGCACCACGTACCGCTCGGGGTCGGCCTTGAAGCGGCTGTGCCGGTAGGAGAACTCGCACTCGGCGTTGGTCAGCACCACCACCTCGCCGGCCCGCCGGTCGTAGGCGACCACCTCGGTGATGCCGGTGGCCACCTCCTGACCGTACGCGCCGACGTTCTGCACGGGCGTGGCGCCGGCCGAGCCGGGGATGCCGGCCAGGAACTCGATCCCGGCCAGCCCGGCGTCCACCACCTTCGCCACCGCGTCGGCCCAGACCTCGCCGGCCGCCAGCTCCAGCTCGACCCCGTCCAGGGCGAACCCGGTCGTGGCAAGCCGCAGCACCGTCCCGTCGAAACCCTGGTCGCCGATCACCAGGTTGGAGCCACCGCCGATCACCAGCAGCGGCTCACCCGCCCGGTCCGCCGCCCGGACGGTCTCGACGACCTCCTGGTCGGTGGTGGCGGTGACGAGCCGACGGGCCGGTCCGCCGAGCCGGAGGGTGGTCAGCGGGGCGAGGGGGGCGTCCAGTTCAACAAGCACGCCCCCAGCGTACGGGGGTCGCCCGGCCCGGCGGGCAGGACGACCCCCGCCTTCGGGTGTCAGCCGAGCTGGACCACCGCGCGGGACATGTTGAGCACCTTGTTCTCGCCGTTCTTCACCAGCAGGTCGACCCGGACCCGGCGGTCGTCCAGCAGGGCGGCCACCTTGCCGGTGACCTCGATCACGGTGCCGGCACCGTCGTTGGGGACGGGGACGGGCTTGGTGAAGCGGACCCCGTAGTCGACCACCGCGCCCGGGTCGCCGACCCAGTCGGTGACCACCCGGATCGCCTCGGCCATGGTGAACATGCCGTGCGCGATGACGTCGGGCAGGCCGACCTCGACCGCGAACTTCTCGTTCCAGTGGATCGGGTTGAAGTCACCGGAGGCGCCCGCGTACTGGACGAGCGTGGCGCGGGTCACCGGGAAGGACTGGGCGGGCAGCTCGGTGCCGACCTCGACCTGGTCGAAGTTGATGGTCATCCTGGTCACTCCCCCGCCTGGTCGGCGGCCCGGGCCACCAGCGTCATGATCGCGGTCACCACGTGCTCGCCGCTCTCGTCGTGCACCTTGCCGCTGACGGTCAGTACGTCGTTGCCGGCCAGCGACTTGATCGCGTCGATCGTGACGGTGACCGTCAGCCGGTCCCCGGCGTGCACCGGGCGGCTGTAGCTGAACTTCTGGTCGCCGTGCACCACTCGGCTGAAGTCCAGGTTCAGCTCGGGGTCGTTCACCACCTGGGCCGCGGCCCGGTAGGTGATCACGAACGGGAAGGTCGGCGGCGCGATCACTTCCGGATACCCGAGTGCCTTCGCGGCCTCGACGTCGGTGTACGCCGGGTTGGCGTCGCCGATCGCGGTCGCGAACTCGCGGATCTTCTCCCGGCCTACCTCGTACGGCTCGGTGGGCGGGTAGGTCCGCCCGATGAACGAGGGGTCGAGGGCCATGGGCTACTCCTCTGACGGTGGGTCACACACAGCTAGTGCAGACTTGCCTGGATACGAGAAAAAGCTCCAGGCCGTGCCCCTTGCGGGACACGGCCTGGAGCCAAGAGCCTGATCACACCAGGCCCGACGACGCCTTGCGGGGTCAGCGGGTCTCGCGGTGCGCGGTGTGCGAGTTGCAACGGGGGCAGTGCTTCTTCATCTCAAGACGGTCCGGGTCGTTACGCCGGTTCTTCTTGGTGATGTAGTTCCGCTCCTTGCACTCCACGCAGGCCAGCGTGATCTTCGGGCGGACGTCGGTGGCAGCCACGGGAGTGCCTTCCTAAAAAATGGGTGATGACACAACAAGAGTAGCCGATCGGGAGTTCGATCTCCCGACCGACTACGCGGGGTAGCGGTGACCGGACTTGAACCGGTGACACAGCGATTATGAGCCGCTTGCTCTACCAACTGAGCTACACCGCTTTGATGATCCGTCGTCAGACCGAGGTCTGACTCCTTCTCACCAGAGCCCCCATGCGGAATCGAACCGCAGACCTTCTCCTTACCATGGAGACGCTCTACCGACTGAGCTATAGGGGCGAACGAGGAAGAGATTACACGTTTCCCGGCCAGAGGTGAAATCCGTATCCGGCCCGGAAGATCGCAGGTGGGCGGCCCGTACGAACGCTCCTGTGCAGTACTCGCGTTCGACGGCACCTCGGAACCGACGGTGTCGGCCACCCTCGACCCGGTACGACTGCTGCGAGCCTCCGAGCACCCCGCCCCGACTCCCCATAGGCTCGACCCTCAGTGATCTTGCGGCTCCCGGGGCGCCCCGGGCCGCCGGGCAGCGAGGAGCCGGCCGATGACCGCGGACAGCGCACCCGCCGAGGGACCGCACCCGGGCGAGGGATCGTCGAAGGGCCCCAACCCGCTCGGCCACGGCCCGGTCCTGCTGCTCGCCAACGCCCGGCTCACCGACGGCCGGGTGGTGGACGTCCGGATCCGCGGCGACCGCATCCAGGCGGTCGGCACCACCGGCAGCCTCGGTCCGCTGCCCGCCACGCCGGGCGGCCCCACCAGCACCACCGGCGCCCGGATCGACCTCGGCGGCTATCTGCTGCTGCCCGCCCCCGCCGAACCGCACGCGCACTACGACGTCGCCTTCTCCGCCGCCCTGCCGACACCCCCACCGGAGACCCCCGCCGACCTGATCCGCCGGGTCACCGAGGGCGCGCTCACCGCACTCGGGTACGGGGCGACCGCCCAGCGCACCCACGTCGGGATCGGCGGCGTGCACGGGCTGCGCCGGCTGGAGGCCGTCCTGACGGCCCGCCAGGCACTGCGCGGCCTGGCCGAGCTCCAGGCGGTGGCGATGCCCCGGCTGCTCACCGGCCGGGCCGGCGCGGACGGCCGGGCCCAGCTCCGGGACGCGCTCAAGCTCGGCGCAGCGGCGGCCGGCGGCTGCCCGGACCTCGACCCGGACCCGGTGGGCTACGTCCAGGTCCTGCTGGAGGCGGCCCGCGAGGCGGACTGCCCGGTGGACCTGCACACCCTGGGCGGCGACCCGGCCCAACTCGCCCGGCTGGCCGCCGTGTTGGCACCGCTGCGGCCCCGGGTCACGGTCGGCCCGGTGAGTGCGCTGGCGGACGGCGGGGCGGCGGTGCTGGCCGGCGCCGGACTGCGGGTGGTCTGCCTGCCGCAGAACGGCGGCTGCGTCGGCCTCGAAGGCCCGACTGCTCCCCTGCGGCCTTTCCAGGTACGGGAGTTGACCGAGGCCGGAATCCCGCTGGCCGCGGGTGCGGGCGGCCTGCGGGACCTCGCCAACCCGGTCGGCCGGGCCGACCCGCTGGAGGCCGCGTACCTGCTCGCGGCGGGCGGCGGGCTGAGCCCGGAGGCGGCGTACGAGGCGGTCTCCCACCAGGCCCGGACGGCCCTCGGGCTGCAGCCCGTCCGGGTCGACGCCGGCTTCCCCGCCGAGCTGCTGGCGGTCCGGGGCGACTCGCTGGCCGGGGCGCTGGCGGGCGGGCACAGCCGGCTGGTGATCCACAGCGGCCGGGTGGTGAGCCGGACCAGCGCCGTCCGGGAGTTCGCCGACACGGTGGCGCTGGCGCTGCCCCGGCAGAACACGCCGGGGTGACCGCTGCGCACGCCGGGGGTAGCTGTTGAGCGCACCCGGGCAGCGGCTATCTGCTCTTCGGGTTGGCGGGCTCGCCCCGGCGGACCGCCCCCGGCGCGCGGCCGGTCGGGTGGTTGGCCGCGGCCGAGGAGTTGAGCTGCCAGGGGACGCTGATCACCATCACTCCGGGGGTGAAGAGCAGTCGGCTCTTGAGCCAGAGGGCGGACTGGTTGTGCAGCAGGTTCTCCCACCAGTGGCCGACCACGTACTCCGGGATGAACACCGCGACCACGTCGCGCGGACTGCTCCGGCGGACGCTCCGGACGTACCCGACCACCGGCCGGGTGATCTCCCGGAACGGCGAGTCGAGCACCTTGAGCGGCACCTGGATGTCGAACTCGTCCCACTTCTGCCGGAGTTCGTCAGTGCTGTCGCGCTCGACCGCGACGGTCAGCGCCTCCAGGGTGTCCGGCCGGAACGCCTCGGCATAGCCGAGCGCGCGCAGGGTCGGCTTGTGCAGCTTGGAGACCAGCACGATGCCGTGCACCTTCGACGGGCGGACGGACTCCTCGTGCGGGTCGTCGACCGCCAGCTCCTCCGCCGTCCGGTCGTAGTGGCGCCGGATGCCGTGCATCATCAGCCAGAGCACGACCGCCGCCAGTACGGCCAGCCAGGCGCCCTGGGTGAACTTGGTGGCCAGCACGATCACCAGCACCAGACCGGTCACCACCGCGCCCAGCGCGTTGATCACCCGGGCCCGGTGCGCGTCGCGGCGCGCCTGCCGGGTGGGGTGCTCGCGCAGGGTGCGGTTCCAGTGCTTGACCATGCCGATCTGGGACAGCGTGAAGGAGGTGAAGACACCGAGGATGTAGAGGTGGATCAGGCTGGTGACATTGGCGTCGTAGAGCCAGAGCAGCCCGCCGGCCACCACGGCCAGCGCGATGATGCCGTTGGAGAAGGCGAGTCGGTCGCCCCGGGTGTGCAGCTGCCGTGGCAGGTAGCGGTGTTCGGCCAGGATCGAGGCCAGCAGCGGGAAGCCGTTGAACGCCGTGTTCGCCGCCAGCACCAGGACCAGCGCGGTGGCGGCCTGGATCAGGTAGAACGGGATGCTGTCGCTGCCGCCGAAGATCGCCGCCGCGAGCTGGGCGATCACGGTCTGCTGCGGCGTGTCGCAGTCCCCGGTGAATCCGATCAGCTGGCAGGTGTCGTCCGTGATGTGCACCTTGGCGATCATCGCCAGCGTGGTGATCCCGGAGAACATCACGATCGCGGTGATGCCCATCACGGCCATCGTGGTGGCGGCGTTCCGCGACTTCGGCTTCCGGAACGCGGGCACCCCGTTCGAGATCGCCTCCACCCCGGTCAGCGCCGTACACCCGGAGGCGAACGCCCGCAGCGCCAGCATCAGCAGTGCGAACCCCACGAAGGTCTCGTCCCCCGGCTCCGGCGTGATCCCGTACTTGGCGCTCTCGGCCACCGGCGCATCCCCGAGCAGGTACCGGACCAGCCCCGTGCCCACCATGATCAGGATGCCGCCGATGAAGAGATAGGTCGGCGCGGCGAAGGCGTTGCCCGACTCCCGTACGCCACGCAGGTTCATCGCCGCCAGCAGCGCCACGAAGCCGACCGCCATCACCACCCGGTAGTCCACCAGGCTCGGCAGCGCGGAGATGATGTTCGCCACCCCCGAGGCGACCGACACCGCCACCGTCATCACGTAGTCGACCAGCAGCGAAGCCGCCACCACCAGCCCCGAGTTGGGTCCGAGGTTCCTGGACACCACCTCGTAGGAGCCACCACCGCTCGGGTAGGCGTGCACCACCTGACGGTACGACAGCACCACGACCACCATCAGCGCCACGACCGCGAGCGCGACCCAGGGCGTCAGGTAGAGGAAGGCGGTCCCGCCGACGGTGAGCACCAGCAGGATCTCCTGGGTGGCGTAGGCCACCGAGGAGAGCGGGTCGGACGCGAAGATCGGCAGCGCCAGGCGCTTGGGGAGCAGGGTCTCGCCCAGCTCCTCGCTGCGCATGGCCCGGCCGATCACGAGGCGCTTCAGCGCCTGGGGCACGTTGAACACACTGGCGAGCGTAAGTGCCGGGGCGTCAGGTTGCCGGGGCCGGCGGATGTCCGGCGTGTCCCGATTCGTACCTGACGGGCGCTCACCCGTTCTGCCTGCTCTGCCTGGTAATGGGGGTGGCGGACCGGACGTCCCGGCGGGCGCCGGTTGGGAAGACGATCAGCACGGCGGAGGGACCCCCGGCGCGACGGCCGGGACGTACGTCAGCAGGCGGCTGGACACGGGCCGGCCACCCCCGCCCGACACTCTGCTGCTATCTCGATGCAATTGCAACTTATACGCAATAGTGTTGGCCCGGCATGCCGCAGACCCCTACACACAGCAACTAGGAGCCCTCTACTCATGGGTCAGTACACGCTCCCCGATCTGCCCTACGACTACTCCGCTCTGGAGAAGGCGATGTCCGCCGAGATCCTCGAGCTGCACCACTCCAAGCACCACGCCGCCTACGTGGCCGGCGCCAACACCACCCTCGAGCAGCTCGCCGAGGCCCGCGAGAAGGAGAACTTCGGTGGCCTGGTCGGCCTCCAGAAGACCCTGGGCTTCCACCTCTCCGGCCACGTCCTGCACTCCCTCTTCTGGGAGAACCTCTCCCCCGACGGCGGCGACCGCCCCGACGGAGCCCTCGGCGACGCCATCACCGAACACTTCGGCAGCTTCGAGGCCTTCAAGAAGCAGCTCACCGCCGCCACCGTCGGCGTCCAGGGCTCAGGCTGGGGCATCCTCTCCTGGGAACCCCTCGGCCAACGCCTCATCGTCGAGCAGGTCTACGACCACCACGGCAACGTCGGCCAGGGCACCACTCCCCTGCTCGCCTTCGACGCCTGGGAGCACGCCTACTACCTCCAGTACCGCAACGTCCGCCCGGACTACGTCACCCGCCTCTGGGACATCGTCAACTGGACCGACGTCACCACCCGCTTCACCACCGCCACGGGCGCCTGACCACCTGTCACATCACGGAGCCCCACACCCCCCCGGGGGTGCGGGGCTCCCGCGTTCCCGCGCGACGACCGGCCACAGGACCAAGTGCCTCCATGCGATCAACAAGACCACCGCGACCCGCCGGCTCGAGGCCCGCTCCCCCGCCTGGCAGCCGGTCACCGCATGGGCACAGCAGAAGGGCCCCTGGCCAGTGTTTCCACTGGTCAGGGGCCCTTCTTTTATCCTGTGGCTGGTGCAGGGTTCGAACCTGCGTAGCTTGCGCGGCAGATTTACAGTCTGCTCCCTTTGGCCGCTCGGGCAACCAGCCAGGATGGTGTCTTGCGGGGCGCTGCCCCGTTCGACCTCGTAAACGATACCTGATGGATGGGGGTGCTTCGCCACTTGGTCGGTCACGTGATGATCAAGGGGATGGGGCGTGGCTGGCGGGGGTGGGCGGGGGCGGGGGTGGATAGGCTTGGGCGGCGCCTGCTCCGTTGGGGCGGGGGCGGACAGTGAAGCCAGAGCATCAAGGAGACCAAGACACCATGGCCGACTCCAGTTTCGACATCGTCTCGAAGGTCGAGTGGCAGGAGGTCGACAACGCGATCAACCAGACCTCCCGCGAGATCGCCACCCGGTTCGACTTCAAGAACGTCGGCGGCGAGGTCAAGCGGTCGGGCGAGAAGATCGAGATGAAGGCCAACGGCGAGGAGCGCGTCAAGGCGATCCTGGACCTGCTGAAGGACAAGTTCATCAAGCGTGGCCTGTCGCTGAAGGCGCTCGACGCAGGCGAGCCGCTGCTCTCCGGCAAGGAGTACAAGATCTCCGCGGACGTGAAGGAGGGCATCTCCCAGGACGACGCGAAGAAGGTCGCGAAGATCATCCGTGACGAGGGCCCGAAGGGCGTCAAGGCGCAGGTGCAGGGTGACGAGCTGCGGGTCAGCTCGAAGAGCCGTGATGACCTGCAGACCATTCAGGCGCTGCTCAAGGGCAAGGACCTGGAGTTCGCGATCCAGTTCGTGAACTACCGCTGACGCTGCGACAGCGACGCCGTCGGGGCCCGGACCGTGCACGGTCGGGACCGCGTCCTTGATCGCCGTCGGGTCCGGCTTGGTGGCGGTGGCCTTGGTGACCAGGTCGGCCGCGGTCTTCTGGACCTGGTCGAGGGCGTCCGCCGGGTTGGCCGGCAGCGGCGGGATGACCCGGGCGTCGCCGACCGGCAGGCCCGGGACGGGCGCCGGGACCGGGACCGGGGGAGCCGGCAGCAGCGCCAGCAGCGACTTCACCGCGGCCTGCAGGTCGGCCAGTTGCTTCTGCAGGGCGGCCGGGTCGGGGGCGGCGGAGGTCGCGGAGGTCACCAGCTTGGTGATCTGGCCGAGGACGTCGCCGAGCGAGCCGAGCACCGCGAGGTTCTTGGCCGGATCGGGGACGGCCGGGACTGCCGGGAGGTCGACGCCGCCCGGGGGCTTCACGGGCAGGTCGACCGGGGGCTTCACCGGCAGATCGGGAGCCGGCGGAACGATCGGCGGCAGCGGGAGGGGTAGGGCGAGGGGACGGATGGTGGTCGCCGCGGCGGTGTCGGCAGCATTGGCGACGGTGACGGACGTGGTGGTGACCGTGGCAAGGCCAAGGGTTGCGGTCAGCACGACGGCCGTCCAGGTGGCACGCATGGGATGCGCTTCCTCTCAGTGAAGTTCAGGCGGAATCGCCTGAACTTCACGTTGGGCCACCGCACCTGCCCCGGCCACTGCTTGTACGCCGAATGGTCCGGGGCCCGGACGCCGGAACGGTCTTGGCCCGGTCAGCCGGAGCACCAGTCGACCAGGCGTCGGTGCCGGTCGAGCCCGACCGCCTCGAACTCGTCCTGCCCGTGGGTGTGTTGGGCGCCGACCCGGCGCAGCGCCTGGGAGATCGGGCTGCCCTCGGCGGGGAAGGGCTGGCCGGTGACCGAGGCGAGCGGGCCGAGCACCACCTGGGCGTCGAACCAGACCGCCGCGTGCTGGGTGCCCTCACCGCCGAAGAAGTCCGCCTCGACGTAGCCGATCGGGCCCGCCTTGGACCAGGCCGCCATCCGGCGGCCGAAGCCGCCGGGGAAGGAGGCGAAGCCGGGCTGGATGGCCCCGCCGTGCTCGGTGACGGTGTCGAAGAGAAGGTCCGTCATCGGGATCAGCGCCAGTTTCTGTTCGAGTCCGGCGACCCGAGCGACGGGCACCTCGGCCGCCACCACGTCGAGCAGTTCCCGTGATGCGATCAGCGCCTTCAGTTCGTAGGACATCCAGCCATTCTGCGCCTTCCGACAACGGTGCGGGAGCGGATTATCGAACTCGCTGTGCGTTCGAACGGGCTCGGCGGCCGGGGTGCCGGCGGGAGCGGTGCAGACTGGCTGGATGAACGAGAAGAGCGAGCCGACGGTTCGTCAGCTCCGGCCCGGAGCCGACGAACTGGCGGCGGCCCGGGGCCGGACCGTGCCGGACGTGGCGGCGCCCGGCCTACGGGTGCTGTTCTGCGGTATCAACCCGGGGCTCTGGTCGGGGGCCACCGGGCAGCACTTCGCCCGGCCGGGGAATCGGTTCTGGCCCGCGCTGCACCGCTCGGGTTTCACGCCCCGTCAGCTCCGGCCGGAGGAGCAGCTGAAGCTGCTCGGCTACGGCCTCGGCATCACCAACGTGGTGGCCAGGACCACGGCCAAGGCGGACGAACTCACCACCGAGGAGTACCGGGTGGGCGGGCAGGCCCTGCTGGAGCGGGTGGAGCGGCTGCGGCCCGAGGTGCTGGCGGTGCTGGGGATCGGGGCGTACCGGACCGCGTTCGGGCGGCGGGGCGCGGTGGTCGGGCGGCAGCCGGAGGGGATCGGCGGCACCGAGGTGTGGGTGCTGCCCAACCCGAGTGGACTGAACGCCCATTACACCCTGGACGGGATCGCCGAGGAGTTCCGGCGCCTGCGCGAGGCGCTGCCCGACCGCTAGGCGGACGGCGCCAGAGTCGGCGCGGGGACGGCACGGAGTTCGCGGATCAGTTCGCGGACGGCTGCGGTACGGGCCAGGGCCGGGGTGGTGACGTAGCCGACCGTACGGGTGGGTGGCTGCGGGCCGAGGCCGGTGACGGCCACGCCGGGCGGGGCGCCGAGCAGGGTGAGTGCGGGCATGATCGACATCCCGAGGCCCTGGGCGACCAGCGAGAGCGTGACGGTGTCGTCCTCGACGTTCACCGTGGCGGCCGGGATCCAGTCCTGGCCGCGCCACCAGTCGCGGGTGTACGAGCCGCAGTTCTCGTCCCAGTCGACCAGCGGCAGGGTGCGCGGCAGGGGGTGGCCCACCGGGTGTGCCAGCGCGTACGGCTCGGTGAACAGGCGGCCCGCGAGCAGCCCGGGCAGGGAGGGTGACGGGGACTGGCCGGTGGCCGCGTCCAGGGTGGCGATGCCTAGTTCGGCGTGGCCGTCGGCGACTTCGCCGGCGGTGCCGCGGCCGATCTCGCGGACGATCCGCAGCTGCGGTTCGAGGCCGGGGTGACGTGCCGTCAGCCGGGCGAGCACGCCGGGGAGCAGGTGGGCGGCGGCGCTGCGGAAGGCGACGATGCGGAGCGGGCCGGTGAGTTCGGCGGTCTGCCGGGCGGCGGCCCGGGTCTCGGTGGCCAGGGTGGTGAGCAGGTGCAGGATCTGGCGGGCGTGGGCGACGGCCTGCGCGCCGGCCGGGGTGGGGCGCGCCCCGTGGCGCCCTCGCTCGAACAGCACCGCGCCCAGCTTCCGTTCGCACCCGCGCACAGCGTGCGAGACGGCGGACTGGGACATGCCGAGCGCCGTGGCGGCGGCCGTGAAACTGCGGTCGCGGTCGACGGCGACGAGGATGCGCAGCTCGTGCGGGGCGAGGTCGGTCATCCGGGCAACCTATCTCGGACCGGCGGCTTCCATGAAAGCTGCTCATGGAACGGCCCGAACCATCGACGCGACCCCCTGCCCGGCCGCCCCTGGTCTCCCTAGCGTGATCATCACACCGAACAGGGAGCCCCTCGCCATGACCCGCACCGCCGATACCCGCACCGCCCGCTTCGTCCACCAGGTCGCCCGTCCGCAGGGCCGCCCCTCCCCCGCCGAGTTCGCCTTCGTCGAGGCGCCGCTCCCGCCCGTCGAGCCGGGCGGCGCGCTGGTGGAGAACCTGTACTTCTCGGTCGATCCGTACATGCGGGAAGTGATGGACTTCGGCGACCTGCACGCCCCCATGGAGGGCCGCGCGCTCGGCCGGGTGGTGGAGTCCCGGTCGGATCATCTGAAGGTCGGTGACCTGGTCGCGCACCGACTCGGCTGGCGGACCCACGCGCTGCTGAGCCCGGATCAGGTCGGACTCCGCGAGGCCAGGGTCCGGGTGATCAGTCCGCCGGACGGGGTGCCGCTGCGCACCTACCTGAGCCTGCTCGGCGGCACCGGCCTGACGGCGTACGTCGGCCTGACCCGGATCGCCCGGTTGCAACCCGGCGAGAGCCTGTACGTGAGCGCGGCCGCGGGCGGGGTGGGCACGGCGGTCGGGCAGCTCGCCCGGCTGCTGGGGGTCGGCCGGCTGGTCGGCAGCACGGGCTCGGCTGCCAAGGTGCGGCACCTGACCGAGCGGCTCGGCTTCGACGCCGCCTTCGACCACCACGACGGCCCGGTCGGCGCGCAGCTGCGCAGGGCCGCCCCCGAAGGGCTGGACGTGTACTTCGACAACGTCGGCGGGGATCACCTCGCGGGCGCCATCGACGTGCTGCGGGACGGCGGCCGGATCGCCTGGTGCGGCGCGGTGGCGCAGTACGACGATCCCGCTAACCCGCCTGCCGCGCCGTACAACCTCTACGACGTGGTGGGCAAGAGCCTGCGCCTGGAGGGCTTCCTGGTGCGCAACTACCGGGAGGTGCAGGGCGAGTTGGAGGACTACCTCGCCCCGCACCTGCGCTCGGGGGCCCTGGTGCCGGACGAGACCGTGACGGTCGGCTTCGACCGGTCGGTGGACGCCTTCCTCGGGATGCTGGCCGGGGAGAACACCGGGAAGGCGATCGTCCAGGTCGAGGCGGAGTGAGCTGTTCAGCCCCGGAGGAAGGCCAGCACCGCCAGCACCCGGCGGTGGCTCTGCTCGGCCGGCGGCAGGTCGAGCTTGGCCAGGATGTTGCCGATGTGCTTGGAGACGGCGGCCTCGGTGACCACCAGCTCCCGGCAGATCGCCGCGTTGGAACGGCCTTCGGCCATCAGCGCCAGCACCTCGCGCTCACGGGGCGTCAGCCGGGCCAGCGGGTCGCGGCGCCGGCCGATCAGCTGCCGCACCACCTCCGGGTCGACCACCGTGCCGCCGTCCGCCACGGTGCCGACGGCGGCCAGGAAGTCCTCGATCTGGCCGACCCGGTCCTTCAGCAGGTAGCCGACACCGGAGCCGTCGCCGGAGTCCAACAGGTCGGCGGCGTAGGACCGTTGGACGTACTGACTGAGCACCAGGACGGGCAGTCCGGGGCGGGCCTCGCGGAGTTCGACGGCGGCCCGCAGCCCCTCGTCGGCCTGGCCGGGCGGCATCCGGACGTCGGTGATCACCAGGTCGGGGACGTGCTCGGCCACGGCCGCCCGGAGCGCCTCGGCGTCGCCGACCGCCGCCACCACCTGATGCCCGAACCGCTCCAGCAGGCCGACCAGGCCCTCCCGCAGCAGGACGCCGTCCTCGGCCAGCACTACCCGGAGCGGTGCGGTGGCGGGCTGGTCAGGGTGCACGGTATCTCCAGGCGCAGCAGGGTCGGTCCTCCGGGCGGGCTGCTCACCGCCAGGGTGCCGTCCACCACCGCGAGCCGGTCGGCCAGGCCGGTCAGGCCGGTGCCCCGGGCCGGGTCGGCGCCGCCGTGGCCGTCGTCCGACACTTCGACGGCGAGCCGACCGTCAGCGTAACGGCCGGTCAGCCGGGCCCGGTTGGCGCCACTGTGCTTGGCGATGTTGGCCAGCGCCTCGGCGACCGCGAAGTACCCGGCCGACTCGACGGCGGGTGGCAGCCGGGCGGGCAGTTCGAAGGCGAGGTCGACCGGGACGGGGGACCGGTCGGCCAGGTCGGCCACCGCCTCCGGCAGGCCCCGGTCGGCCAGCACCTGCGGATGGATGCCGTTGATCAACTCACGCAGCTCGGAGAGCACTTGACCGACCTCGCGATGGGCGTCGGCCAGCCGTCCGGCCAGCGGGCTGCCGGTCGGGGCGTCCAGCCGAGCCAGGCCGAGGTTCATCGCCAGGGCCACCAGCCGCTGCTGGGCACCGTCGTGCAGGTCGCGCTCGATCCGGCGGCGTTCGGCCTCGAAGGCGTCCACCAACCGGGCCCGGGAGCGGACCAGTTCGCCGATCCGGTGGTCCTGCTCGGTCCGGCCGGTGAGCCGGCGGACCAGGGCGGCGCGGCCGACCGCGACGGCCGTCAAGGGGTAGCTCAGGGCCGCCAGCAGGAGCGCACCGACCAGGGTCAGGGCACACGCGGTCGGCTGGTCGTGGATCTGCCAGACCTTCAGGACGTTCACCTGCTCACCGTCCAGGGTCAGCAGGACCGGGGTCGCCAGCAGCCAGACCGGGACGAGGACCGCGCCGCCGATCGCGGTGAGGTCGATCACCCAGAGCACCAGGGCGGCCAGCGCGGCGCAGCCGAGTTCGCGCCAGGTGGCCTGCTCCCGGTAGCGGAGGCGCAGCCAGGCCACCAGACCCGGCCGGTCCGGCTCGCGGTGCGGTGACTCCACCGGTGCCTGGTCCGGCAGCAGGCGCAGCAGCCGGCGCTCCAGCGCCGCGTACGGCAGCCCGGCCAGAGCGAGCGCGGCCAGCATCGGCAGGCCGATCACGACCGTCACCAGCACGCCCGCGACGATCGCGCTGACCAGCAGCAGGACGCAGAGCAGCAGCCCGGACAGCCCGGTGGCCAGCAGGTAGCCGGCCGACCGCCAGGGCCGGGCCGACCGCAGGAAGCCGGGGCGAGCCAGGGCCTGCCAGGCGTCGGCGGACGCAGACATCCCGCACCACCTCCGAAGGGTCGGGGACTCGTATCGGGTCACCCTCTCAGGTAGGGCTGCCCCTACCTCCGGGAGTGGGGCTCGGGCTGGTGATCGGGCGGGCGCGGGGCGGTTGGCTCGAGGCATGAGGATGTCGAGGATCGCGTGGAAGTCGCTGCGGGTGCGCTGGGTCTCGTTGATCGGGGCCTTCGTCGCGCTGTCGCTCGGTGTGGCGCTGATGACGGTGATGCTGCTCGGACTGGCGGCCACCGCCCGGCTGCCGTGGGGCGAGGCCGCGATCGGCCTGAACTCCGCGTTCGGGACGGCGGGCGGGGTGAGCACCTTCGTCGCGGGCTTCGTGATCGCCTCCACCTTCTCGTACGTGGTGGCGCAGCGGCAGCGGGAGTTGGGGCTGCTCCGGCTGACCGGGGCGAGCCGGGGGCAGATCCGGCGGATGGTGCTGTTCGAGGCGCTGGCGCTCGGTGTGGTGGCGTCGGCGACGGGCTGCGCGCTGGGCGCGGCCGGTGCGCCCCGGCTCGGGCGGGAGCTGGTCCGGGTCGGCACCGCGCCGGACGGGTTCGTCGTCGGGACGGAGAGCTGGCCGCTGCACGCCGCGTTCTGGACCGGCCTGCTGGTCGCCGTCTCGGGTGTCGCGGCGGCGGCGTACCGGGCCGGGCGGCTCGGCCCGCTGGACGCGCTGCGCGAGGCGGACGTCAACGCCCGGGTGATGACGCCCGGTCGCTGGCTGTGGGGCATCGGGCTGCTGGTCACGGCGGTGGTGCTGATGGGTACGGCGCTGGTCGACGCCCCGGGCACCCTGCTGCGGCGGAAGAACTACACCGTGCAGCCGATGGTGCTGATCTCCGCCTGCGGCCTGCTGACCCCGGTGCTGGCCGGACCGTTGCTGCACGGCCTCGGCGCACTGCCGGCCCGGCTGACCTCGTACGCCGGGCGGCTGGTCCGGGCGAACGCGCTGGGTGGGGTCAGGCGTACGGGTGCGGTGGCCGCGCCGGTGCTGGTCTCGGTGGCGCTGGCGGGCTCGCTGCTCGGCGGGATGAACACCGTGGCGGCGGGCCGGGCCGCCGAAGCGCGGGCGCAGAGCGTGCCGGACCACGTGCTGACGCCGCAACGCGGCGCCGGGGTGGACGAGTTGGTACGGGAGCTGCGGGCCCTGCCGGGTGTCGTGGTCTCGCCCAGTGCGCCGACCGTGGTCTCGGTACTGGAGAGCGACGAGGTGCAGGTGCGGACGGAGGCCCGGGCGATTGATCCGGCGACGTACCGCGAGGTGTCCCGACTCCCGCTGCTGGTCGGGTCGTTGGCGGATCTGGACGACGAGTCGGTGGTCCTGCCCGAGGAGTGGGAGCAGCACACGGTGGGCGCTCCGGTGGAGCTGGTGCTCGCGGACGGCAGCAGGCGGACGCTCCGGGTGGCGGGCGTCCTGCGGGACGGGACCGGGAACAACGGGCCGTATCTGACGGCGCGTAACGCGCCCGGGGCGCGGACCGACCGGATCGAGCTGCGCGGCTCCGGCGCGTCGGCGGACGGCGCGGCGGCGATCGGGGTGCTGGCGGCTCGGTACGGTGCCGAACTGGCCACCGGGGAGGCATGGTTGGCGGCCGCCTACCCGGTCGCACCGAACCGGGTCTCCTGGCTGCGGGCGGTGCTGGTGCTCGGGCTCGCGCTGCTCTACACCGCGATCGGGCTGGCCAACACCCTGGTCCTGGCGACCGTGGACCGGAAGCGGGAGCTGGCCCAGCTGCGGCTGGCCGGAGCGACCCGCGCCCAGGTGATCGGGGTGGTAACAGCGGAGTCGCTGCTCGCGGTGACGGTGGGGGCGGTGCTCGGGGCGGTGGTGACCGGGATCAACCTGGGCGGAATGCAGGTTGCGCTACGGCTGCTGGGGGTTGATCCGCCGCTGGTGGTGCCGTGGCAGGCGCTCGGCGGGACGGCTTGGGCGTGTGCGGCGATTGCCTTGCCGTGCACGGTGGTTGCGGCGGCTTGGGCGCTGCGGCAGCGGGCGGTGACGGTGCTCTAGGCACGGCGCCGAGCCGGCTACCGCAGGCGTGTGCCTGAGCCCTGATCAGTCGGTGGCGAGGCGGGCGTGCAGGTGTTCGTCGTGGTACTTGCCGTCGCCGAAGCAGTGGCTCGCGCGGAGGGTGCCCTCCAGGAGGTAGCCGGCCCGGCCGGCCACTCGGCAGGAGGCGGAGTTGCCGACGGCGTGGGCGAGTTCGATCCGGCGGGCGTCGGCGGTGGTGAAGGCCCAGCGGGTGACCGCTTCGAGGCCGCGGGTCGCGAGGCCGCGGCCCCGGGCGTCGGGGAGCAGCCAGTAGCCGATCATCGCGAGGCCGTCCGCCCGGTCCGCCCAGCGGACGGTGACGGCGCCGAGGAGTTCGTCGAAGTCGGGGGCGAGCAGCGCGAAGGAGGCCAGGTCACCGCGTTCCCAGCCGGCCGCCCGGCCGGTCAGCCAGCGTTCGGCGTGCGCCACGCTGCTCACCGGGAGCGGGTTCCAGAGGGATATCGCGGGGTCGGCGGCGAGTGCGGACAACTCCCGGGCCCGGCGCGCCGGTTCACCGACCAGGCTCCACGGGCGGAGTCCGAAGCCGTCCCCGGCCAGGTCGGCAGGGGTGAAGGTGGGCAGGAAGTTCAGGGAAACGTCAGCACTCATGACGGTCTGTCTACCTCCTACCGGACGGCGGCGCCAGTCTGTTGGGCAGCCACCCGGAAACCGATGTTGCCCGCCGAGCTGTCAGGGGTGTTGGAGCTGCGGGCGGCGACCCGGTACCGGTTGCAGTACGAGTCGTGGCACATGTGCGAGCCGCCCCGCATCACCCGGCGGGTTCCGTCCGGCGGGCCGACCGGGTCCCGGTGCGGGCCGGTCCGGTGGAAGTCGGGGCTGAACCAGTCCGCGCA
Source organism: Kitasatospora sp. P5_F3 (assembly GCF_054049135.1). Classification (NCBI taxonomy): domain Bacteria; kingdom Bacillati; phylum Actinomycetota; class Actinomycetes; order Kitasatosporales; family Streptomycetaceae; genus Kitasatospora; species Kitasatospora sp. P5_F3. The sequence continues at coordinate 281,464 of NZ_JBFUMY010000007.1, forward strand.
CCACTCCCAGACGTTGCCCGCCACGTTGTACAGGCCGTGGCCGTTCGGGCGGTAACTCTTCACGGGCGCGGTTCCCCGGTGGCCGTCGGCGGCGGTGTTCAGGGTCGGGAAGACGCCCTGCCAGATGTTGCACATGTGCCGCCCGCCGGGGGTGAGTTCGTCGCCCCACGGGTAGCGCTGCTGCTCCAGTCCGCCCCGGGCGGCGTACTCCCACTCGGCCTCGGTGGGCAGCCGGCTGCCGGACCAGGCGCAGTACGCCTGGGCGTCGTGCCAGGAGACGTGCACCACCGGGTGGCTCTGCCGGTCGCCCGCCGAGGAGCCGGGGCCCTCGGGCCGCCGCCAGTCGGCGCCCGGCACCGCGCGCCACCACGGGACGCCCGCCACCGACTGCGCGGTGGCCGCCACCGCCGGGGTGAGGAAGCCCTCGAAGACGAAGCTGAACCCGAACCGCTCGGCCTCCGTGACGTACCCGGTGGCCTTCACGAAGCTGCCGAACTGCGCGTTGGTGACGGCGGTCGGCGAGATCCGGAACGGGCCGACCTCGACCTCGCGGACCGGTCCCTCGCCGTCGGCGGGGAAGCCCACCGGGTCGTCGGTGCCCATCAGGAACCGTCCGCCCGGCAGCGCGAGCAGCCCCCGGGCAGGCCGTACCGGAGCGGCGGTCAGGGTGAGCACCGCCGGGCCCGACTCGGCCCGGGCCGGGATGCAGCAGGGCTTGGTCGGCTCGGTGCTCACGGCTGGGCGTCCTCTCGAAGGTGTCCCCCGGGCCGGGCGGCCCGGGGGACGGTGGCGGGTCAGACAGCGCGGTCGGCCGCCAACTGGGCGGCCAGCGCCGGGATGCCGAGGGCCTGCTCCTGCTGCGGGGTGGCCTGGTACAGCAGGTTCTGCAGCTGGTACGGGTCGCTCGCCAGGTCGTAGTACTCCCGGAACAGCACCTGCCCGGTGCCGGAGACCGTCCCGTTCGCATCGGTGTTCAGATCGTAGTACTCGGTGTACTGCCGATCGGTGGCGACGTACGAGGCCCAGGTGTTCGGCGTGCCCGTCCCGGCGCCCTGCCGCCACCACTCGACCAGCAGGTGGTCCCGCCGGTAGCCGGTGAGCAGCGAGTGCCCGTCCTGCGGGGTGTTCGGGACGATCCCGGCCGCGTCCAGGATCGTCGGGGCGATGTCGATGTTGGCGGCGATCCGGTTGTCGGTGGTGCCCGCGCCGAGCCCGCCGGCGGGCCAGGAGAGGTAGAACGGCACCTGGTGGGACGGGGAGTACGGCACGGACTTCTTCAGCCAGCCGTGGTCGGCCCAGGTGTAGCCGTTGTCACCGACGTAGATGACCAGGGTGTTGTCGAGCTGGCCGAGCGCGGTCAGCTTGTCGTGGAACGCCTGCACCGCGTCGTCCACCGAGAGCAGGGTGCGGAGTTGACGCTGCCGCAGCGCCTGGGCGTCGGCCAGGGTGGCGGTGGCGTTGCGGATGTAGGCGGGCTTGTCGCTGCGGTCGGCCTCGGTGACCGAGGGGCGGCCGTTCCAGGCCGGTACGGGGGCGTCGGCGTACTTGGCGGCCGGCTTGTTCGGTTCGTGCGAGGCGTACGGGGTGACGTAGGCGAACCACGGGCGGGTGTCGGTGGCCGCCTTGTCGAGGAAGGCCAGCGTGTGGTTCTTGATCACGTTGGTGGCGTAGCCGCTGATGGTGCGGACGGTGCCGTTGTCGTTGTAGTTGGCGTCCTGGTAGGACGGCTGGAGCAGCAGCCAGTCCTCGAAGTGCGGCGGATTGTCCGCCAGCGCCCAGGAGTTGAGGTACTTGCCGAACAGGCCGGTGCGGTAGCCCGCCTGGCTCAGGTAGCGCTGCACGGTGGTGTGCTGGTCCAGCGCGGCCGAGGCACCGTTGTTGCGGACCCCGTGGTTGTGGGCGAACCGGCCGGAGAAGATCGAGGACCTGGACGGCGCGCAGAGCGGCGTCGCGACGTGCCCGTTGGGGTACGTCACGCCCTGGCCGCCGAGCCAGGCGATGGTGTTCTGGATCGCCCAGTCGGTGTGCTTGGGCTGGTCGTCGGTGACGATCAGCAGCACGTTCGGGCGGGCGGCGGTAGCGGCAGCGGCCGGGGCGGCGGCCACCGCCAGCGGGACCGCTCCGGCGGCGGCCACGGCGGCGGCTCCGGCGAGGAAGCCCCGCCGGCCGAATTCGGGACGGGTGTTCTCGGGCACCACGGAATTCCTTTCGGCGTCGGTGAACTCCGGTGCGCACGGCAGGACATACCGATATCGGCACCGGAATTGTGGGAGAACGCGTGATCCCGAGGGGGGAAAGGATCATCCCGGGATTCACGGCAGGAGCAGCGTCGACGCTGCGATCAGCGGCGACGGGCCGCGAAGGTCACGCGGCGGCGCTACAGAGCCCGCTGGCCAGTCGGCCGAAATCGACGTGGCGGCGGGCAGCGAGGAACTCTCCGGCTGCCATGCAGGCGAGAATAGGGGCTTCCGTCGGCGGCCTGCAATGGCGCCCCCGGACTGGACACACCGAATTCACGTGGCGCCATCCAATGGGCGAACCACCGCCCGCAGAAAGGGAGTTCGGCCGCTCCGCATCCCATCGTCCGACCCGGACCGGGCGGACGGCCGGAGCGGCTCTCCGGGCGCCGGGTAGAGTCGGGCGGTCGGGCAGCCCCGGGCGCCACCGCGCCGTGGCTCGGCCGCCCACCCACTGCCCCGCGTGTCCGCGTCGACCGCGACCGAGTACGAACCGAGTACGACAGGTACCCGTCTTGCCCACTGCCACTGCCATGCCGTCCGCCGCCGCGCGCCTGCGCGGCTTCCGCCCGTCCTGGCTCACCCCGAAGGTGGCCCGCACCGAGGTGCTGGCCGGCCTGGTGGTCGCCCTCGCGCTGATCCCGGAGGCGATCTCCTTCTCGATCATCGCGGGCGTGGACCCGAGCGTCGGGCTGTTCGCCTCGTTCACGATGGCCGTGGTGATCGCGGTGGTCGGCGGCCGACCGGCGATGATCTCCGCCGCCACCGGTGCGATCGCCCTGGTGGTCGCCCCGCTCGCACGCGAGCACGGCTTCGGTTACCTGATTGCCACCGTGATCCTCGGCGGCCTCTGCCAGATCGCCCTCGGTGCGCTCGGCGTGGCCCGGCTGCTGCGGTTCGTCCCGCGCAGCGTGATGCTGGGCTTCGTCAACTCCCTCTCCATCCTGGTCTTCCTGGCCCAGCTGCCGAACCTGGTGAACGTCCCCTGGGCCGTCTACCCGCTGCTGGCGGGCGGCCTGGCGCTGACCGCCCTGCTCCCCCGGCTCACCACGGCCGTCCCGGCGCCGCTGGTGTCGATCGTGGCGCTGACCGCCGTCACCGTGGGCGCCCACCTGGCCGTGCCCACGGTCGGCGACAAGGGCGAGCTCCCGTCCGGGCTACCGCTGCCTGGCCTGCCCGACGTGCCGTTCACCCTGGCCACCTTCACCCTGATCGCGCCGTACGCGCTGGCGTTCGCGCTGGTCGGGCTGATGGAGTCGCTGATGACGGCTCAGCTGGTCGACGAGATCACCGACACCCGCTCGAACAAGACCCGGGAGTCCATCGGCCAGGGCGTCGCCAACATCGTCACCGGCTTCTTCGGCGGGATGGGCGGCTGCGCGATGATCGGCCAGACGATGATCAACGTGAAGGCCTCCGGCGCCCGGACCCGGCTCTCCACCTTCCTGTCCGGCGCCTTCCTGATGGTGCTCTGCATCGTCTTCGGGCCGGTGGTCTCGAAGATCCCGATGGCCGCCCTGGTCGCGGTGATGATGCTGGTCTGCGTCGCCACCTTCGACTGGCACTCCGTCAGCCCGCGCACCCTGCGGCGCCTGCCGGTCGGCGAGAGCGCCGTCATGGTGATCACCGTCGGCTGTGTGGTCGCCACCGGCAACCTCGCGGTCGGAGTGATCATCGGTTCGGTCAGCGCCATGGTGGTCTTCGCCCGCCGGGTCGCTCACCTCGCGGACGTCACCTCGGTCACCGAGCCCGGCGGCGACCAGGTGAACTACGCGGTCACCGGCGCGCTCTTCTTCGCCTCCAGCAACGACCTGGTGACCCGGTTCGACTACGCGAACGACCCCGCGAAGGTCGTCATCGACCTGACCGAGGCCCATATCTGGGACGCCACCTCGGTCGCCACCCTGGACGCGATCACCGGAAAGTACGCCCAGCGCGGCAAGACCGTCGAACTGGTGGGCCTCAACTCCCGGAGCGCCGAACTGCACGGGGCACTCAGCGGACGGCTCGGCTCCGGCGCCTGAGCCGTACCCGTGGCCCTACCCGTGGCTGATCACCACCCGGCCGAAGGCGCCGCCCTCCTGGTGGTAGCGGAACGCCTCCGGGGCCTGGTCGAACGGGAACACCCGGTCCACCACCGGCCGCACCCGGTGGACTTCCAACGCCCGGTTCAGCGCGGTGAACTGCGCCCGGCTGCCGACCGCGACACTCCGCACCTGCACCCCCGAGGCGAACAGCAGCCGGGCGTCGATCGGCGGAGCGGTGGGGGCGTCGGCGACCCGGTAACCGACGTACGCCAGCTCGGCGCCGATCCCGGCCGAGCGCAGCGACTGGTCCAGCGAGCCCGCGACGTGCACCACCTGGTCCACGCCCCGCCCGCCGGTGAGCTCGCGGACCCGCTCGTGCCAGTTCGGCTCGGCGGTCCGGTCGATCACGTCGTGCACGCCGAGTTCCTTGAGCCGTACGGCCTTCGGCCCGCCCGAAGTGGTGGCGATCACCCGCGCGCCGGCCACCAGCGCCAACTGCACCGCGGCCAGGCTGACCGCGCCGGTGCCGAGGGTGAGCACGGTCTCGCCGGGGAGCAGCGGCCGCCCGCCGGTGAGGGCGTTCCACGCGGTCAGCGCGGTGAGCGGCAGCGCGGCGGCCTCCTCGTACGACAGGTGGCCGGGTATCCGCACCAGGGCCCGCTCCGCGACCACCCGGTACTCGGTCAGCGCGCCGTCCAGCGAGGAACCCAGCTGGGCGGCCCGGTCCAGCCCGAACGGGCCGTCCAGCCAGTCCGGGAAGACGGTCAGCATGACCCGGTCGCCGAGGCCGAAGGTGCCGACGGCCGGCCCGACCGCGACCACCTCACCCGCTCCCTCGCACCCGGCGACCACGTCCGGCACGACCGGCAGCGGGTAGTCGTCGGCCAGGATCAGTCCGTCCCGGAAGCTGACGGCGTTGGCGCGCATCCGCACCAGCACCTGCCCGGGGCCGGGCTCCGGCACATCGTGCTGACGCAGCGTCAGACCTGCTGCTCCGGTCCCGGCGCCGGTCACGTGGTAGCTCTTCATGGTGGTTTCCGTTCCTCGACGGGGCGACAGGAACGATCCTGCGCGAGCCGCCGAGGACGGACAATTCCGTGCAGGGAATGACGGCGCGGGCTATAACCGTCCGGTGAGCACAGTTACCGAACCCAGCCCGTTCCCCGCCGAGTTACGCCGCCGCCGGACCGAACGCAGGCTCAGCCAGCTCGACCTCGCCCTGCGAGCGGGCACCACCCAGCGGCACCTGAGCTTCATGGAACGCGGCCGCTCCCGCCCGGGCCGGACCATGGTGATCCGGATCGCGGAGTCCCTCGACCTGCCGCTGCGCGACCGCAACTCCCTGCTGCACTCGGCCGGTTACGCACCCGTGTACCCCGAGTCCCGGCTGGAGACCCCGATGCTCGGCCCCGTGAGGGAGGCGCTGGAGGTCATCCTGCGCGGCCATCTGCCCTACCCCGCGCTGGTGCTCCGCCCGTACGGTGAGCTGGTCGCCGCGAACAGCGCCGTCGACCTGATCACCGAGGGCTGCTCGGCCGAGCTCCTCGCTCCCCCGGTCAACATGCTCCGGCTGCTGCTGCACCCCGACGGCATGGCCCGCCGCGTTCTGAACCTCCCCCAGTGGGGCCGCCACGTCACCGAGAACATGCACCGGGCCCTGGCGAAGGGCGGCCACGACCCACGCCTGGCCGCCTTCATCGCCGAGCTGGAGGGCTACCTGCCGCCCGCGGCTCCCGACCCGGACCACCTCGGCTTCGCCGTCCCACTCCGACTCGCCACCCCGGACGGGGAGTTGCGCCTGATCACCACGATCACCTCGTTCGCCACCGCACTCGACGTCACGCTCGCCGAGCTGCACCTGGAGGCGTTCCTGCCGGCCGACGAGGCCACCGCCACGATCCTGCGCGCCCGGGCCGCCGACGTCGACCGGACCGACGGCTGACCGAACCGGCAGCGAGCCTCAGCGAGCGCCGAACTTCTCGTCCGTGGGCACGACCTCACGGCCGAGCGGCATCAGCGAGATCGGGATCATCTTGAGGTTCGCCCAGCCGAACGGGATCCCGATGATCGACAGGAACAGCGGGATGCTGGTCGCGATGTGACCCAGCGCCAGCCACCACCCGGCGAACACCAGCCAGATCACGTTCCCGACGCAGGACGGCGCACCGGCGTCCGGCTTCTCCACCGTGGTCCGCCCGAACGGCCAGAGCACGTACCCCGCGATCCGGAACGACGCGATGCCGAACGGGATGGTGACGATGAGGACGCAACAGATGATCCCGGCGACGACATAGGCGAGAGCCATCCAGATGCCACAGAAGATCAACCAGATCACGTTCAGCACGAAAGCGAGCACCTTCATGGCACCCACCCTCCCATGATCCCGGCCCGTACGGGGGTTCATCCCCCGCTGGCGAGTCCAACGACCCGCCCCGTGCGACCGGTCTGCCCCGAACGGCGCAACCTGCCGCGGCTCCGCGCGCGGGGCGCCCGAGCAGTCACCACTCTGGGTTGCATGGACGACTATCCCCTGCTCAACGTGTTCTGGACCATGATGTGGCTGTTCATCTGGGTCCTCTGGTTCTTCCTGCTCTTCAAGATCATCACGGATATCTTCCGCAGCCACGACATGGGCGGCTGGGGCAAGGCGGGCTGGCTGATCTTCGTGATCCTGCTGCCCTATCTCGGCGTCTTCGTCTACCTGATCGCCCGTGGGAAGTCGATGGGCCACCGGGATGTCGAACAGGCACAGAAGGCCGACGCCGCATTCAAGGAGTACGTCCGCGAGGCTGCGGGCACCCCTGCGGGCGGCGCGGCCTCCGCCAGCGGGGCCGACGAACTCGCCAAGCTCGCCGCGCTCAAGGATCAGGGCGCCCTCACCGAAGAGGAGTACCAGAAGGCCAAGGCCAAGCTGCTCACCTGAGCGCGGCACCGACCGCCGGCCGAGGGGCCAGAACCGACCCTCGGCCGGCGCTCTCAGTCACCGAGCAGGGTGACGGTCAGTTCGCCCGCCCGGTAGCGGGTCCTGGCGTACTGCGGCGGACGGGCCACGGTGCCGAGCGGGGAGGTCTCGGTCATCCCCCAGGCCGCGATCACCCGGACGCCGTACCGCTCCTCGAAGCCGGTCATCAGCGCGGGCGGGCAGGCCGCGCCGCCGACCAGCACCTCACGCAGCGAGGAGACGTCGCCGCCCCCGGCGTCCGAAGGGGCGGTTCGAAGGGGCGGCGGCCGGGCATCACGGGCACCCGCCCGACCGGGTGGAGAACCACCCGGAGGCAATCCGCTGCACCTCCCCAACCCGCCCCCGGCCCGACTGGGCACCCGCACAGTCCGGCGGACGCTTCGCGACGGAGGGCTACCCGGGCCCGGCCTTCCGTGCCACGCTGACCTGCCGCGCAGCGTTCGGCCGGCGCGACGCGGACGACAGCGAGGGAGAGCGGCATGGATGCTCGGGCCACAACCACCGCCCCCGGCCGCTCCGAGGCGATCCGGATCGTCGGCCTGGTGCAGGGGCCGCTGATCGCCGGTTTCCCTGCGGTGGCGCACCAGCTGACCGCCGAGATCCTCCGCCGGGACGCCGCGTATGTCGAGCTGGTGCCGCCCGCCGAGCTGCGGGCCCGGATCCAGCACAACCTCTGCCAGGCGCTGGCCGCGCTGCTGGAGCATGCCCAGGGGCGGCCGATCGACCTGGCCGACGCCATCCTGACCGGCCGCCGTCGGGCCGAGCAGGGGCTGCCGCTGGCCTCTCTGCTGCACGCCTACCGCCGGGGCGGCCGGCTGATGTGGCTGCGGGTGACCGAGCTGGTCCGGGTCGACCACCCCGGGGCGCTGCCCGAGCTGCTGCCGCTGGCCGCCGACCTGTGGGACGTCCTGGACCAGACCTGCGACGCCGTCACCGAGTCGTACCGCAGCGCCGCGGCTGCGCTGGCGGCCCGGGACCAGGACCGGCGGACCGCGCTGCTCGACACCCTGCTGGACGGCTCCGGCGTGGCCACCGGATCGATCCCCGAGGCGGTCTCCCGGCTCGGCCTGCCCGAGCGCGGACGCTACCTGGTGGCGGTGCTCCGCCCGCTGCCCGGCCACCAATCCCGGGCGAGCCATGAGCAGTTGACCGATGATCAGGACGGGCCTCGGCTCCTCTGGCGGATCCACGCCGACCGCGAGGTGGCGCTGGTCCAGCTGCGCGGCCATGAACCAGCCGAGCTGGCGCGGCAGTTCGGCGGGCAGCCGGTCCGGGTCGGGATCAGCCCGGTGGTCGGTTCGCTCGCCGATGTCGGACGAGCTCGCTGGCTGGCCGAGACCGCCCTGCAGACCTGCACCGCCGACGGCCCCGAACTGGCCCACCTGGACGACCGGTTGCCCGCCGCCCTGCTGGTGGCCCAGCCCGACCTGGCCCAGCGGCTGACCCGGCTGCTCGCCCCGGTGCTCGCCCTGCCGTACGCCGAGCGGCACTCCCTGCTCGACACCCTGGCCGCCTGGCTGGACTCCGGCGGCTCGGCCACCACCGCCGCCGACCGCCTCTACTGCCACCGCAACACCGTGCTGAACCGGATCCGCCGCCTGGAGCAGCTGACCAGCCGCACGCTGGGCGAACCGGCCCACGTCGTCGAACTCTCCCTCGCCCTCACGGCGTTCCGCACCGGAGTCGGCCTGCCGCCCGAGTCGAGCTGACCCGCCCGAGCCGAGTTGGCCCGGCCGCCTCAGCGCCCGCGCGCCGCCAGCTCCACCGCGGTGCGCGAGGCGGTCAGCCCGGGCAGCGTGCGCAGGTCCGCGCCGGTGAGCTGCTGCCAGCGGTCGAGGCGGCGGGCCAGCGTGTCGGCGGTCAGCCGCAGGGCCTGGGCGGCGAAGTCCACCGAGAAGCCGTGATCCGCGAACGCCCGTACCGCGTCGGCCAGATGAGGGAAGGTCCGGGCGGTGGCGACGGCGGGGGCCAGCAGCGGGTCGAGCCGGTCGGCCAGGGCCGCCGTCGCCGCCAGCGGCCAGAGGTCCTGGTACCGCCAGAGCCCGGCCCGGCCACCCGCCAGCGCGGCGACCGCCCGGACGTCCGCCAGCGTCTCCCGCGCGGCCTCGGGGCCGATCCGGAGCAGTCCGACCGCCACCCGGCCCACGTCCCCGAGCGCCGCCGGCAGATCGTCCTCCGGGACACCCTGACTGAGGATCAGCAGCCCCTCCGGTCCCTCCCCCACCGCGCAGCGCCCCGGCAGCCGGTCCAGCCGCTCCTGCGCCTCCGTCGCCTCCGGCCCGTCCACGGCCCAGCCCTGGAAGCCCTCGTCCGGGTCCAGTCCGGCCGCCTCGACGGCCACCCGCAGCGTCTCGGCGGACACCTCCCCGGAGGCCAGCCGCACCAACCACGGCCGGGCCGCCGACCGGCCGGCCAACTGCCGCACCGCCGCCAGCAGCTCGGCCAGCAGCTCGCCCTCCCCCACCACACCCCCACCTCCCGCCCCAGGAGCGGCCAGCGTAACCGCCCCACTCCCCGGCAACCAGGGTGATCGGTACGGTGAAGGTCGTCCGCGACCCTCTTCCGTACCGGAGTCCAACGGCCCATGACCGCATCCTCCCCGTCCTTCCTCGTCGTCGGCGAGAGCGTGGCCGACATCGTCCGCGCCCCCGGGCAGCCGGACATCCCGCACCCCGGCGGCAGCCCGGCCAACGTGGCGTACGGGCTGGGGCGACTGGGCCACCGCGTCGCGCTGCTCACCCAGCTCGGGGCGGACGAGGCCGGCGAGCTGATCGCCGCCCACCTGCGGTCGGCCGGGGTGGAGCTGCTGACCGACGGTCAGACCGGGGTGCGGACGCCGACCGCGATCGTCACGCTCGATCCGGACGGCAAGGCCGGGTACGAGTTCGACATCCACTGGTCACTGCGGCCGGTGGACCCGCCGGTCCGGGCCGACCACGTGCACCTGGGCTCGATCGCGGCCGTGCTGCCGCCCGGTGCGGACGCCACGCTCGGACTGGTGGAACGGCTCCGGGCGGACGCCTCGGTCAGCTACGACCCGAACATCCGGGCCGCCCTGCTCGGCTCCCCCGCCGAGGTGCTGCCCGAGGTCGAGCGCTGTGTCGCGCTCGGCGACGTGGTGAAGGCCAGCGACGAGGACGTGGCCTGGCTCCACCCGGGGTGGTCCGAGCAGCAGGTGGCCGAGCACTGGCTGGGCCTCGGCCCCGCGCTGGTCCTGATCACCCGGGGCGGCGACGGGGCGGCCGCCTTCACCCGGCACTGCACCGTCGAGGAACCCGCCGCACCGGCCACCGTGGTCGACACCGTCGGCGCGGGTGACTCCTTCATGGCGGCCGTCCTGGACGCGCTGGCCACCCACGGCCTGCTCGGCGCGGCCGCCCGCCCGGCCCTCGCGGCGATCACCCCGGCGGTCCTGGCCGAGCTGCTCCGGTACGCCGCCAGGGCCGCCGCGGTCACCGTCTCCCGAGCCGGGGCCAACCCGCCGACCGGGGCCGAACTGCACCTCAGCTGACCACCATCGGCCACTCGGTACCGTCGATCTCCAGCACGCAGGCCGGCCCCTCCGGGCCGATCCGGACACTGAACGGCCGGGGCGGGTCGTCCGGCAGCGCGTCCCGCACGGTCCACGGGCCGTGGCCGTCGACGCGCTGCAGCCCGACCTCCTTGCCGTCCACCAGCAGCTCGATCTCGGTGTGCCGACCGTGCCGGAGGGTGACGGTGACCGAGTGGCTGCCGTGGTCCCGGTGGAAGCGATGCACGCTCATGGCTGACCCCTCTCCTGCCGTTCTCATCGTCTCCTGGCGCCGGTCGGCCGTCCATCTGCCGCTCCGTCCGGAATGCCGGATACTGACCGCCCTCACATACTTGGACAAACTGGTACAGCGTCAGGCGATCAACAGGAGACAGTCATGGCCCAGGCATCCGGTCCGCTCCACGATCCGTCAGGTCCCGTCCCGGTCTCGGGCGGAGGCCGCCGAAACTCCGGGGCCGTCACCGGCCTGGTGATGTTCGCCGGGGTGATGATGCTGATCAGCGGCCTGCTGGGGATCTTCCAGGGCATCGTCGCGATCGCCAAGGACGACCTCTACGTGGCCACCCGGAACTACGTCTTCCAGTTCGACCTGACCAGCTGGGGCTGGATCCAGCTGGTGATGGGCGTGGTGCTCGTCGTGGTCGGCTTCGGTGTCCTCAAGGGCGCCGCCTGGGGCCGGGTGGTCGGCATCGCCCTGGTGTCGCTCAATCTGGTGCTGAATTTCCTCTTCCTGCCCTACTACCCGCTCTGGTCCCTGGTCGTGATCGCGCTGAGCGGCTTCGTGGTCTGGGCCCTCTGCACCTACCGGGACTGAGCGCACCCGCCGGGACCGAGGCGTCACGGCAGCCGGTGGCCGGCCATCCGCTCCAGGCGGGCGATGCGCTCGGCCATCGGCGGGTGGGTGGCGAAGAAGCGGGTGCCGCTCTCGCCGGTCCGGAACGGGCTGGCGATCATCATGTGGCCGGCAGCCTTCAGCCGGGGCTCGGGGGGCAGCGGGAGCCGCTGGGTGCCGGTCTCCAGCTTGCGCAGGGCGCTGGCCAGGGCGAGCGGGTCGCCGGTGATCCGGGCTCCGTCGGCGTCGGCCTGGTACTCCCGGGACCGGCTGACGGCCAGTTGGATCAGGGAGGCGGCCAGCGGGCCGAGGATCATGATCGCCAGCATCCCGAACAGGCCGGGCCCGTCGTCGTCCTCGCTCCGCCCGAACGGGATCAGCCAGGCGAAGTTCACCAGGAACATCACCACCGTGGCCAGCGCCCCGGCCACCGAGGAGATCAGGATGTCCCGGTTGTAGACGTGGCTGAGCTCGTGGCCGAGCACCCCGCGAAGCTCGCGCTCGTCGAGCAGCTGCAGGATGCCGTCGGTGCAGCAGACCGCCGCGTTGCGCGGGTTCCGCCCGGTCGCGAAGGCGTTCGGGGCCGGGGTCGGCGAGATGTACAGCCGGGGCATCGGCTGCCGGGCCGAGGTGGAGAGCTCGCGGACGATTCGGTACAGCTGCGGTGCCTCGATCTCGCTGACCGGGCGGGCCCGCATCGCCCGCAGGGCGAGCTTGTCACTGTTCCAGTACGCGTAGGCGTTGGTGCCGAGGGCGATCAGCAGCGCGAGCACGAAGCCCGTCCGGCCGAAGAAGCTGCCGATCACCAGGATCAGCGCCGACAGCCCGCCGAGCAGTGCAGCCGTCCTCAACCCGTTGTGCTGCCGGTGCACGCAGGCCCTCCAGGTGGTGCGGTGGGAAGCCTTCTGAAATCGTCCCTCTGCCAGGATCAACGGCAGGACGAGGCGGCTTCGTTCCCGGCACCACTCGAGGTGGGTCAGAAGAGCGAGCCCGAGACCACCTGGAGCACCAGCTGCGGGGCCACCGAGAGCACCACGGCGACCCCGGCGGTGAGCCCCAGGGTGGCCCGCAGCGGACCGGGGACCCGGGCCGGGGCACTGGCCCCGGCGGCGAAGAGCTTCGCCGTCCAGGCGAGGTAGTAGTACAGCGCGACCACCACGTTGGCCGCCATCACCACCGCCAGCCAGCCGAGACCTGCGTCCACCGCCGCGCGGAAGACCACCACCTTGCCGAACAGGCCGACCACGCCCGGCGGCAGCCCGGCCAGGCAGAGCAGGAAGAAGGCCAGTGCCAGCGCCGTCCAGCGGTTCCGGGCGAACAGGCCCTGGAAGTCGTCCAGCCGGGAGTGCCCGGTGGCCGCGACCGCCGCGAAGGCGCCCAGGTTCACCACGCCGTAGACCAGCGCGTACGCCACGGTGGCCCCGACCGGGCGGTCGGAGTCGGCGTATCCGGCGGCGGCCAGCGGCACCAGCAGGTACCCGGCCTGGCTGACGGAGGACCAGGCGAGCAGCCGCACCGCGCTGTTGGGGGCAGCGGAGCGCTGGCGCAGCGCGGCGACGTTCCCGGCGGTCATGGTGACGGCCGCGAGCACCGCGAGCACCAGGCCCCAGGTGTGCCCGTACGGGCGGAACGCGACGGTGGTGACCAGGGCGAGCCCGGCCAGGCCGGCCGCCTTGCCGACCACCGAGAGGTAACCGGCCACCGGCACCGGCGCGCCGACGTAGGTGTCCGGCACCCAGAAGTGGAACGGGACGGCGGCGGTCTTGAACGCGAAGCCGACCAGGGTCAGCACCGCCCCGACCTCGGCCAGGTGGCGCAGCTGGGCGGGTGCCACGGTCAGCGCGTCGGCGATCGCCGACAGGTGCAGGGTGCCGGTCGCGGCGTAGACGAAGCTGACGCCGAGCAGCATCACGGCGGTGGCGGTGACCGAGGTGAGGAAGAACTTGAGCGCGGCCTCCGCGCCCCGGCCGTCCCGGCGGAGCGCGACCAGGGCGAAGGCGGGCAGCGAGGCCACCTCCAGCGCGACCACCAGGGTGGCCAGGTCCCGCGAGGCGGGCAGCAGGGCGGCTCCGGCGGCGCTGCTGAGCAGCAGGAACCAGAACTCACCGCCGGGCAGCCGGTCGGCCGTCACGGTGTGCACCGAGAGCAGCGCCGCGATCAGCGCGCCGCCGAGCGCGAGCAGCTGGAAGGCGAGGGTGAAGTGGTCCACCACGTACGAGCAGCTGCCGTCGGTGACGCAGAAGGTCGAGCGCGGGTCGCCGAGCGCGAGCGGGAGCAGCGCGGCGAGCGCCAGGGTCAGGCCGCCGATCGCGATCCAGGACAGCGCCTTCTTCTGGCTGCCCTTCAAGCTGTGCTCTTTCAAAAACAGGTCCGCGACCAGCACCACCAGACCGGCCAGCGCGGCGATCAGCGGCGGCGCGACGGCCACCCAGTCGACGGACTGGACCAGACCGCCCGGGTCGGCGACGGCGAGAGGAGTCATGGCGGGCTGCCCCAGAAGGAGTGGAGTGGAGGCGGGCACGGTCAGCCACCTCCGAGCAGGTGCTTGACGGCCGGGTCGGAGAGCCCGAGGAGCAGCGCGGGCCAGAGCCCGGCGACCACGGTGAGCGCGGCGAGCGGGGTCCAGCTGACGGCCTCGTACGCCTGCAGGTCGGGCACATCCGAGAGGCCGGGCTGCTTCGGGTCGCCCATGCAGACCCGCTTGACCACCACCAGCAGGTAGCCCGCGGTGAGCAGGGTGCCGAGGCCGGCCAGCACCAGGTAGGTCAGGAAGGCCGGGCGGGAGAGCCCGGCGGCCGGGTCGAAGGCGCCGTACATGGCGAGCAGTTCGCCCCAGAAGCCGGCCAGGCCGGGCAGGCCGAGGCTGGCCACGGCGGCGAAGGCGAGCAGCCCGCCGATCCTGGGTGCCCGGCCGTAGAGCGCGGCGCCGGTGGCACCGGCCAGGGTGTCCAGGTCGGCGGTGCCGTAGCGGTCCTTGACCGCGCCGACCAGGAAGAACAGCAGGCCGGTGATCAGGCCGTGGCCGATGTTGGCGAACAGCGCGCCGTTCACCCCGATCGGGGTGAGCGAGGCGATGCCGAGCAGGACGAAGCCCATGTGGCCGACCGAGGAGTACGCGATCAGCCGCTTGAGGTCGCCCTTGGCGCCGGGCCTGGCCAGCGCCAGGCAGGCCAGCGAGCCGTAGACGATGCCGACGGCGGCCAGCGCGCCGAGGTACGGGGCAAGGGTCGCGGTGCCGTCCGGGACCACCGGGAGCAGCACCCGGACCAGGCCGTAGGTGCCCATCTTGAGCAGCACGCCGGCCAGCAGCACCGAGCCGACGGTGGGCGCGGCGGTGTGCGCGTCCGGCAGCCAGCTGTGCAGCGGGAAGGCCGGAGCCTTCACCGCCAGGCCGAGCATGATCGCCAGCGCGGCGGTCACCTGGGTGGTGTGGGTCAGGCCGCTGCCGTGCGCGGTGGCCAACTCGGTCAGGTCGAAGGTGCCCGCCTGACTGCCGATCAGCAGGAAGCCGAGCAGCATCACCGCTGAGCCGAGCAGGGTGTACAGGATGAACCGGTTGGCGGCGGGCACCTTGGCGCCGCTGCCCCAACGGGCGATCAGGAAGTACATCGGGATCAGCACGATCTCGAAGGCCAGGAAGAACAGCACCAGGTCGAGCACCACGAAGGTGGCCAGCATGCCCACTTCGAGCAGCAGCACCAGACCGGTGAAGGCCCGGGCGCCGGGCCCGGCCGGGAGCTTGCGGGTGGAGTACACCGCGCACAGGAAGGTGAGCAGCGCGGTCAGCACCAGCAGCGGCAGCGAGATGCCGTCCACCCCGAGATGGAACCTGACCCCGATCGCGGGGATCCAGCTCGCGTCGGTGACCGCCTGCATCCGGCCCGGCGTGGAGTGGTCGAACCAGGCGGCCAGCGCGATGGTGCCCGCCAGTACGGCGCCGGTGACCCCGACGCCGAGGCGGAGCGCGGCACGCTCGCCGAGCGGGGCCAGGGTGAGGGCGGCGCCCAGCAGGGGCAGGGCCAGGAGGGCGATGAGGAGCACGTTCACCGGGGGCCTCCGGAGCAGCAGAGGTGAGAGAGGGTCATGAGCCGACCGCCACCAGGACGGTGAGCACCACGACGGCGCCGAGCAGCACGCTCAGGTAGGTCTGGGCGTTGCCGGTCTGGCTCCGGCGGACCGCCCAGCCGAGCAGGTTGGCGCCGGTGCCGGTGCCCCGGACGTAGGTCTCGACGACCTCGCGGTCCAGGAATCGGACCAGTTGCGCAGCGGCCAGGGTCGGGCGGACGAACAGCGCGCTGTACAGCCGGTCCACGTGGAAGCCGTGCAGCGCCGGGCCGAACAGCGGCCCGAGCAGCAGCCGGCCGGGGTCGGCGAGCGGCTTGGGCGTGACCGGGGCGAGCGTCTCGGCGGCGGGCGGGCCCGCCTGCTCCGGTACACGCTCGGCAGCGGCGGCGGCCCGGGCGGTGACGGAGCGCCAGGCGCCGTACCCGATCAGGGCGCCGGCCACCGCGAGGCCGGTGGCGATCACGGCGGTCTCCAGGGCGGGCCGGAGCGAGCCGCCGTCCAGCAGCGCGGGCAGCCAGTCCGAGCGCAGGCCGAAGAGGCCGAAGCCCATGGTCGGGATCGCCAGCACCCAGAGCGGCCAGCGCATCGCGGGCGGCTCGGCGTGCGCCGGGTCGGCCTCGTCGATCTCGGCGGAGTACGGGGCGTCGGTGGCGGCGGTCAGGGCGACCGGTGCGCTGTGGAAGGCCAGCAGCCAGAGCCGGGCGGCGTACGCGGCGGTGAGCAGCACGGTCAGCCCGGCGGCGACCAGTACGATCCAGCCGGCCGTGGCGGGCACGGCGGAGGCCGGGCCGAGGCCGTTGGTCAGCGCCTCGCCGGTGGCGGCGTGCTCGGCGGCGGTGAGCACCGCCTCCTTGCTGAAGAAGCCGGAGAACGGCGGCAGTCCGATCAGCGCGATCAGCGCGATGCCGGTGGTCCAGTAGGCGTCCGGCACCTTCTTGCGCAGGTCGGGCATCCGGGCCATCGCGCTGAGCGAGTTGGTGTGCGCGGTGTGGATGATCACACCGGCGGCCAGGAACAGCAGCGCCTTGAAGGCGCCGTGGCTGACCAGGTGGAAGACCGCGGCCTGCCGGTCACCGGCGGCCAGCGCACCCGCCATGTAGCCGAGCTGACCGACCGTCGAGTACGCCAGCACCCGCTTGAGGTCGTCCTGGGCGAGCGCGCAGAGGGCGGACCCGACCATCGTGACGGCGGCCATCACCGACAGCACCACCAGCGCGGCGCCGGAGGCCAGGAAGACCGGCAGCAGCCGGGCCACCAGGTAGATGCCGGCCGCGACCATGGTGGCGGCGTGGATCAGCGCGGAGACCGGCGTCGGACCGGCCATCGCGTCGGGCAGCCAGGTGTGCAGCGGGAACTGGGCGCTCTTGCCCGCGACGCCCGCGAGCAGCAGCAGCGCGGTCAGCGTCGGGTGCGAGAGCTGCCCGTCGGTGGCGGCCTTGAGCACGCCCTCGATCTGGAACGTCCCGGCGTCGCTGCCGAGCAGGAAGATGCCGAGCAGGAACGGCACGTCGCCGAGCTTGGTGACCAGGAAGGCCTTGAGCGAGGCGGAGCGGGCGTCGGCGGTCTCCCAGTGATGACCGATCAGGAAGTACGAGCAGATGCCCATCACCTCCCAGCCGACCAGCAGCACCACCAGGTCGCCCGAGTAGACGACCAGGAACATCGCCGCCGTGAAGAGCGAGACCAGCGCCGCGTACGAGGGGTAGCGCGGGTCGTCCTTCAGGTAGGCGGTCGAGTACACCTGCACGCAGGTGGCGACCAGGCCGACCAGGACCGAGATCAGCGAGCTGAAACCGTCCAGGTGCAGGGCGAGCGAGAGCTCGGGGCCGCCGGTCGGAGCCAGTCGGGTGGCGGCGTCCAGGCTCTGGCCGGTGCCGAGCTGGAGCGCGACCACCAGCGCGAGCACCGCCGAGGCGGCCACCGGCAGGATCGCCAGCGGCCGGGTCAGGCCGGGGGCCCGCTTGCCGGAGGCCAGGGTGGCGACGGCGCCGAGTGCGGGCAGCACCGGGACCAGGACGGGGAGGGCGAGGTTCATGCGACGGCCTCTGCTGACGTGGCGTCCGACGTTTCGTCGTCTGCTGCGGGGTCGTCTTCCGCCGGGTCACCGAGCGCGGTGAGGCGGTCGATGTCGGCGGTGTGGCGGGTGCGGAAGACCAGCAGCACGATGGCCAGGCCGAGGCCGATCTCGGCGGCGGCCAGCGTGATGGTGAAGAGCGTGAGCGCCTGGCCGCCGTGCAGCGCGTCGCGCAGCCAGACGTCGAAGGCGACCAGGTTGAGGTTGACGGCGTTGAGCATCAGCTCGACGGACATCAGCACCAGCACCGTGTTGCGCCGGGCGAGCACGCCGTAGACGCCGACCGCGAAGAGCAGGGCGGCCAGGACGGCGGGGTAGGCGAGATGCATCGTCAGCGCTCCCTGGTGGTGCCGACGGCCTTGCCGGCGCGCAGCTTGCCCGGGCGCGGCCTGGGCTTCTTGCCCTCGTCGTCCCGGCGGGACAGCACGATCGCGCCGACCAGTGCGGCCAGCAGCAGCACGGAGAGCGCCTCGAACGGCAGCACCCAGTGCCGGAACAGGTACTCGCCGGTGGCCCTGGCGCTGCCCGCACCCGCACCCAGGTCGATCCAGGAGGTGCGGAACGCGTCCACCACCAGGGTCACCAGGGTGCCGGCGGTGGCCAGGCCGACGGCGAGCGCGGCCCACCGGTTGCCGGAGTCGGCGTCCGGGGAGCGGCCGATCGGGGCCTTGGTGAGCATCAGGCCGAACAGCACCAAGACGACCACCGAGCCGAGGTAGATCAGCACCTGCACCCAGGCGATGAACTCGGCGGTGAGCAGCAGGAACTCCACCGCCAGGCCGCCGAGCGCGACCACCAGCCAGAGCGCGGCGTGCACCAGCTGCTTGGTGGTCACGGTGACCACCGCAGCGCCCAGCACCGCGACGCCGACCAACAGGAAGACGATCTCCACCCCGGTCGGGGAGAGGAAGGAACGGGCGGCCGGCTCCAACGGGCCGACGGCGGCCAGCACGCTCACGACTCGTCACCCGCCTTCGCGACCGCGGCGGCGTGTGCCTTGTCGGCGGCCTTGCGGGCCATCGCGATCTCCTTGGGCTCCTCGGCCGCCGGGTCGAGGGCGGGCGGTGCGGGCACCGTCCACATCCACTCCCGGAGCCGGTCCCGCTCGTGGGTCAGCTCCAGGATGTCGGTCTCGGCGTACTCGAACTCCGGGGACCAGAACAGCGCGTCGAACGGGCAGACCTCGATGCAGATCCCGCAGTACATGCAGAGCGAGAAGTCGATCGCGAACCGGTCCAGCACGTTGCGGGTCCTGGCCCGGGCGTTCGGGTCGACGGCGGGCAGCGTCTCCTTGTGGGAGTCGATGTAGATGCACCAGTCCGGGCACTCCCGGGCGCAGAGCATGCAGACCGTGCAGTTCTCCTCCAGCAGCGCGATCACGCCCCGGGTACGCGGGGCGAGGTCGGGCTGCACCTCGGGGTACTGCGCGGTGACCGTCTTCTTGGTCATGGTGCGGAGCGTGACGGCCAGGCCCTTGGCAAGGCCGCTACCGGGGAGCTTCATGAGGAGATCGCCACCTTGACGATGCCGGTGAGGGCGAGCTGGGCCAGGGCGAGCGGGATCAGCGTGGTCCAGGCGAACTTCATCAGCTGGTCCTCGCGGAGCCGGGGGAAGGTGACCCGGAGCCAGATCACCACCAGGGCGAGGGCGAAGGTCTTCAGGATCGTCCAGAGCCACCCGAGCTGGTCGGGCAGCGGGCCGTGCCAGCCGCCCAGGAAGAGCACCGTGGTGAGCGCGGAGATCACCAGGATGCCCGCGTACTCGGAGAGCAGGAAGAACGCGAAGCGGATACCGGTGTACTCGGTGTACGCGCCGAAGATGATCTCGGAGTCGGCCACCGGCATGTCGAACGGCGGACGTTGCAGCTCGGCCAGCCCCGCCACGAAGAACACGAAGGCGCCGACGATCTGCCACGGCACCCACCACCACTCGAACTGCTCCAGGATGCCGGGCAGCGAGAGGGTGCCGGCCGCCATCGCCACCGAGGCGGCGGCCAGCAGCATCGGCAGCTCGTACGCCATCAGCTGGGCGGCCGTGCGCAGACCGCCGAGCAGCGAGAACTTGTTGGCCGAGGCCCAGCCCGCCATCAGCGAGCCGAGCACCCCGATGCCCATCACGGCGAGCACGAAGAAGATCCCCGCGTCGACCGCCTGCCCGACGAAGCCGCCGGGCCCGACCGGGATCGCCAGCAGCACCACCAGGTACGGCAGCAACGCGACGGCGGGCGCCAGTTGGAAGACCCGGCGGTCGGCGTCGACCGGGACGATGTCCTCCTTCTGGACGAACTTCACGCCGTCGGCCACCAGTTGGGCCCAGCCGTGGAAGCCGCCCGCGTACATCGGGCCGAGCCGGCCCTGCATGTGCGCCATCACCTTGTGCTCGGTCTGGCCGATCACCAGCGGGAACACCAGGAAGACCATCAGCACCGCGACGCAGCGCAGCAGCATTTCGAGGAAGGTCATGCGCTGTCTCCGTCCTTCGGCTCGGGCTCCGTGGATACGGGGGGTACCGCCGGGGCGCCAGGGCCACCGCTCACGGGCGGAGCAGGCGGGGCGGGCGGAGCCGACGGTTCGTCAGCGGTGGCCGGGACCGGGTTGTGCCACGGCGCGTCCGCGGACTGGGTGCGCGCCGGGCGCGGGCGCTCGGGCGCGGGCGCGGGCGGGGCGCCTTCGCTCTGGCTGACCGAGCCGTCGCTGATGCTGCGGGTACGGCGCGGACGGGGTGCGGCCTCAGTGCCTGCCGCGCCCTCCGCGGCCGGCCCTGCGGCGGCCGCGCGGGGCGTACGGGCGGCGCGCGCCGGGCGCTCGGCGATCGGGGGGAGGGTGCCCTTGAGCGGACCCCACTCGTTCGGGTCGGGCACACCGGCCGGCTGCATCTTGCGGCGGGCCGGGCCTTCGCCCTCGCTCTCGCCGGGCTCCTTGGCGCCGGGCCAGGCCTTGGCGACCCGGGCCGCGAGCACGAACTCCTTGCGCAGCGGGTGGCCCTCGAAGCCGTCCGGCAGCAGCAGGGTGACCAGGTGCGGGTGGCCGGTGAAGTCGATGCCGAACATCTCGGCGGTCTCCCGCTCGTGCCAGCCCGCCCCAGCGTAGACGCCGACGGCGGTCGGCAGCGCGGCGGCGTTCCTGGCCACCTTGGTCCGGATGAGCAGGTGGCGGACCGGACCTGCGCCGGCATCGGCCAGGTGCGCGGCGACCGAGAAGCCGTCGGCCAGCTCGTCGACGGCGCTCAGCCAGTCGAAGTACGTCAGACCGAGGGTGTCCCGGGCGGCGGTGAGCGCCTCGATCCAGTGCTCGGCGGGCACGTCCACAGTGAGCAGCTGGTACGCCTCGGTGGCGGTGGCCCACTCGCCGATCGCCTCGGCGGTGGTCTGGGGGTCCATCACTTCCGGTCAGCCTCCGGCCCGGCCACCAGCGGTCGGCGCAGCGCGGCGGCGGGCGCCGCGTACCGCTGCGGCAGCGACTCGGCCGCGATCT
Organism: Kitasatospora sp. P5_F3; assembly: GCF_054049135.1. Lineage (NCBI taxonomy): Bacteria > Bacillati > Actinomycetota > Actinomycetes > Kitasatosporales > Streptomycetaceae > Kitasatospora > Kitasatospora sp. P5_F3. The sequence goes on from NZ_JBFUMY010000007.1 coordinate 302,666, forward strand.
TCTCCTGCAACTTGAGGATGCCCTGGAGCAGCGCCTCGGGACGGGGCGGGCAGCCGGGCACGTAGACGTCGACCGGGATGATCTGGTCGACGCCCTTCGTGACGGAGTACGAATCCCAGTACGGACCACCGGAGTTGGCGCAGGCACCGAAGGAGATCACGTACTTGGGCTCGGGCATCTGCTCGTACAGCCGCTTCACGGCGGGCGCCATCTTGTCCGTCACGGTGCCCGAGACGATCATCAGGTCGGCCTGCCGAGGGCCTGGTGCGAACGGGATCACGCCCATCCGGATGAAGTCGTGCTTGGCCATTGAGGCGGCGATGAACTCGATCGCGCAGCAGGCCAGCCCGAAGTTGAAGCACCAGAGGCTGTACCGGCGGCCCCAGTTGAGCACCACCTTGACCGGGTCCGGCGCCAGCCGGGCCAACGGGCCGAGCCGGGCGGGCTCCACCGCACCGGGGTGGGCCGGGTCGGGGATGCCCAGCGGGATCGCGCCCCCGGCACCGTGCGAGTGCGTCACGTCCATTCCAGAACGCCCTTCTTCCAGGCGTAGAGCAGCCCGACCGCGAGGAAGCCGATGAAGACGAACATCTCCACCAGCGTGGCCATCCCGAACCCGGCGGCGGCGAAGACGGTCGCCCACGGGAAGAGGTAGATCGCGTCGACCGCGAAGATCACGTAGAGGAAGGCGTAGACGTAGTACCGGATCTGGGTGTGCGCCCAGCCCACACCGACCGGGTCCACGCCGCACTCGTAGGCGAGCAGCTTCTCCGGCGAGTGGACCACCGGCCGGAGCAGGCGGTTGGCGGTGAAGGACACCGCGATGAACAGCACTCCCACGACCGCGAGCAGGCCCACCGCCGCGTACGCGTCGAAGTAGCCACCACCCACGGCAGGGTCGGCCACGGCCGACTGCCCCTCCATGCGTTCGCCTCCCGGTGCACCGCTGATCTCACACATCCGAAACCGTCAAGGCGTGAGTCTAAGTGCAGCGCCCTGCTCCCCTTACCCCCTGCCCGACCCGTAAGACACACCGTGGTGGGGATATCCCCACCCCCGGAATGCCAACTGCCCCCATGGCCTGGGCCCGTCCCGAACCGCGATGCTGGTCACAGAGGTTCTACGAGAGGCTTGGTGCATGATGCAGGAGACCCCGGACCGTCCCCCGCTCTACGGGGCGAAGCTCTGGCGCCAGGTACAGCACCTACTGCTCAATCTGCCGCTCGGGGTGGTCGGATTCGCCTTCACGGTCACGCTGTTGAGCGTGGGGCTCGCGCTCGCCGTGACGGTGGTCGGCCTGCCGCTGCTGGCCGCGGGGCTGTCCGGCTGCCGCCGGTTCGGCCAGTTCGCCCGCCACCGCTGCGCACTGGCGCTGGATCTGGAGATGGCCGAGGCGCCGCCGGTCCTGGCCGCTCGTCCGGGTATCGCCGCCCGGGTGTCGGCAGTTCTGACGGATGCGCTGGGCTGGCGCTCGGCGCTGTACGCGGTGCTGCTGCTGCCCTGGGGGATCATCAGTTTCACCCTCACCGTGGTGCTGGTGCTGGTCGGCTGGCCCCTGCTGCCGTGGGCGGCCCGCTTCCTGTCCACCGTGGACCGGATGCTGGTGGACAGCCTGCTCAGCCCGACCCCGCTCTCCGAGCGGGTCCGCGAACTGGAGGACGACCGGGGTGCGGTGGTCGACACCGCCGCCGCCGACCTGCGCCGGATCGAGCGCGACCTGCACGACGGCGCCCAGGCCCGGCTGGTGGCCCTGGCGATGGACCTCGGCCTGGCCAAGGAGAAGCTCACCGAGACCTCCGACCCCCGGAGCGTCGAGGCGGCCGCCGAGATGGTCGGCGCCGCGCACGGCGAGGTGAAGCTCGCCCTGCAGGAGCTGCGCGACCTGGCCCGGGGCATCCACCCGGCCGTCCTGACGGACCGTGGGCTGGACGGCGCCCTCTCCGCGATCGCCGCCCGCTGCACCGTCCCCGGCGGTGTCACCGTGAAGGTCGACCTGCCCGGCCGGCCCGACTCGGCCGTCGAGGGCATCGCCTACTTCACCGCCAGCGAGCTGCTCACCAACATCTCCAAGCACGCCGGGGCCAGGTCCGCCTCGGTGGAGGTCTGGCAGGCCCCCGACCGCCTGATGCTCCAGGTCAAGGACGACGGCAAGGGCGGCGCGGCCTCCTACCCCGGCAGCGGCCTGGCCGGTCTCACCGAACGGATCGGCGCGGTGGACGGCCTGCTGCTGGTCGACAGCCCGGCCGGCGGCCCGACCTCGGTCACGGTCGAGCTCCCCTGGCGGACCCGGGTGGCCCGCTGACGGGTGGTCAGTGCCGGAGCTGCCAGGCGGCCCAGGCGGAGCTGACCATGGCGTCGATGTCGTGCTCGGCCTCCCAGCCGAGCTCACGGTGGATCAGCTCGGCGGAGGCGACCACCCGGGCCGGGTCGCCGGCCCGGCGGGGGGCGACCTGGGGGGCGACCGGGTTGCCGCTGATCCTGGCGATGACGGCCAGCATCTCGGCGACCGAGACGCCCTCGCCACGGCCGATGTTCAGGGTCAGCGAGATCGGCTCGGTGGCGGCATTCAGGCGGCGCACTGCGGCGACGTGGGCCGAGGCGATGTCGGCGACGTGGATGTAGTCGCGGACGCAGGTGCCGTCGGGGGTGGGGTAGTCGTCGCCGAAGATCAGCGGGGCCTGACCGTCGGTCAGCCGCTGGAAGGCCATCGGGACCAGGTTGGAGACACCGTCGTCGCCCAGCTCGGGAGAGGCGGCCCCGGCGACGTTGAAGTACCGCAGTGCGACGGTGGACAGGCCGTACGCCTTGGCCGCGGCCTGGATCAGCCACTCGCCGACCAGCTTGGTCTCGCCGTACGGGTTGATCGGTGCGCAGGGCGTCGACTCGGTGACCAGGTCGACGTCCGGCGTGCCGTAGACGGCGGCGGAGGAGGAGTACAGGACCTTGCGGACACCGCCCGCGACGGCGGCCTCCAGCACGTTCTGCAGCCCGGTCAGGTTCTCCCGGTAGTAGAGCAGCGGCTCCGCGACCGATTCGGCGACCTGCTTCTTGGCGGCGATGTGCAGCACGCCGGTGACGCCGTGGCCCTTGATGACCGCGTCCAGGTCCGCGCGGTCGAGGGTGGATCCCTGCACCAGTGGCACCCCGGCGGGGATCCGGTCGGCCGAACCGCTGCTGAGATCGTCCAGCACCACCACGCGTTCACCCGCTTCGGCGAGCTGGTGCACCACATGTCGGCCGATGTAGCCGGCTCCGCCGGTGATCAACCACGTCATGCCCCGGATACTACCTTGCCGCCACCGGGGCGGACCGGACCGGAACAGCCCGGGCTCCTGGCCGGACGTGACGGCGCGTCGATTCTGCCGAATCGGACATATCGGTGCAATGCTGCCCAATGCTGTCCGCGTACGGAACCGGAGGACGTCCAGGTGCACCCCAAGAAGGAACCCACCCGCCCGATCCCGGCGGGTCCGCGACCGACCGGGCCCCGCCTGCTGCTCTCCGGGTCGGCCCTGGTGCTGGCGGCCGCGCTGGTGACCGGCTGCAGCAGCGGTGGCTCCTCCTCGGCCGGTGCGTCCGGCAGCCCCTCGGCCCCGGCACCGTCCAGCGGCAACCAGCTCCAGGACGACTACCAGAAGGTGATCGCCAACGTGCTGCCCTCGGTGGTGCAGATCACCACCACCAGTGGGCTGGGCTCGGGCATCGTCTACGACACCAAGGGCGACATCATCACCAACGCCCACGTGGTCGGCAGCGCCAAGACCTTCACCGTCACGCTGGCCAACAGCAGCAAGGCCCTCCAGGCCACGCTGGTCGGCAGCTACCCCGATTCCGACCTCGCGGTGATCAAGCTCGACAGCCCGCCGAGCGGGCTCAAGCCGGCCGCCTTCGGCGACTCCGGCAAGGTCGAGGTCGGCCAGATCACGCTGGCCATGGGCAGCCCGCTCGGGCTCTCCTCCAGCGTCACCCAGGGCATCGTCTCGGCCACCGGCCGGACCGTCTCCGAGCCCAAGGGCGGCGACTCGCCGGGCGCCACCATCGGCAACATGGTGCAGACCTCGGCCGCGATCAACCCGGGCAACAGCGGCGGCGCGCTGGTCAACCTCTCCAGCCAGGTGATCGGCATCAACACCCTGGCCGCCACCGACCCGGACATGAACGGCAGCGCCGCCCCCGGCATCGGCTTCGCCATCCCGGCCTCCACCATCACCAACATCGCCGATCAGCTCATCAAGGACGGCAAGGTCACCAACTCCGGCCGGGCCGCGCTCGGCATCACCGCCCGGACCTACTTCAACGCCGACTACCAGCCCGCGGGCGCGGTGGTCGTGGGGGTCACCGCGGGCGGCCCCGCCGCCGAGGCGGGCCTCCAGCCCGGCGACGTGATCACCAAGATCGGCGACACCACCGTCGCCAACCTGAACGATCTGACCACCGCGCTGGCCGCACTCCAGCCCGGCGCCAAGGTCACCGTCACCTACCAGCGCGAGGGCGCCACCAAGACCACCGAGGTGACCCTCGGCAGTCTCTGACCCTCCGACAACCAGGCCCGGCAGGCCMCCCMCCGCGCAAGGGGGGTACGGCCTGCCGGGCCCGGTCCTACCCGGCGACCCGCTTCGGTCAGCCGGGTACCGCCGTGCCGTAGAAGGCGTCCAGGGCGTAGACGCAGCGGTCCTTGCTGCCGACGAAGACCCGGCCGCCGACCGCCACCGGGGAGCCGGTGAGTTCGCCCTTGGTGCCGAGCTCCCAGCGGAGCTGACCCGTGCTCAGGTCGAGGGTGTGCAGCGAGTGGTCCCGGCTGCCCAGGTGGACCAGGCCGTCAGCGACGGCCGGGGCACCGACCAGTTCGCCGCGCGCGCTGTAGCGCCAGCGCTCCCGCCCCGACCCGGTGTCGAAGGCGTGCAGGGTGTCCCCGGCCCCGACCAGGACGGTGCCGCCCGCGACCACCACCGGCTCGGCCCCCTGCCGGCTCCCGGTCCGCCCCCGCCAGCGGTCCCGCCCGGTCGCGGCGTCCAGCGAGTAGACCGTCCCGAGGTAGTCCGCGACGTACACCGCCCCGCCGTCCACCGCCGGTGGCGTGAAGAGCACCACCGCCGCCTCGAACCGCCACCGCTCGGCCCCGGTCGCGACGTCCAGGGCGTAGACCCGCGTACCGGACGTCAGATAGAGCGTTCCACCCAGCTCGACCGGCCGGGACGGCACCTCCTCGCCGACCTGGAAGGCCCACCGCAGCCGCCCGCCGCGCGGATCGACGCAGCGCAGCCGCCCACCGCCGTAGTAGTACGCCGCACCGCCCACCAGCGCGGGCCCGGACTGCGGGTTCTCGTAGTCCTGCTGGGCGTCGTCGGCCCGCCACAGCTCGGCGCCGCTGGCGGCCGAACGGAGCTGTACGCCACCGCCCCTGATGCCGCAGCAGAGCACGCCGTCGGCGGCGTCCAGCGAGTAGATCCAGCCGTCCAGCGAGTTCCGCCAGCGCTCGGTGCCGTCGGCCACGTCCACCGTGTAGAGGTGCGGACCGTCGGCGGCGTGCACCCGCCCGGCGTCCACGGCCAGCGCCCAGGCCACGTCGCGGGTCTTGTAACGGCGCTGCCCGGAGCCGATGTCCAGGGCGTGCACCTCGAAGCTGGAGACGAACAGGGTGCCCCCCGCGACCACGGGCGTGCCCCAGACGTCGTTGGACATCCGGAACCGCCACGGCCGCCAGCGCGGCGCGGGCGGCGCGACCGGGGCGGCCCGCCGGACCCAGTCCGTGCCGGGTGCGGCGGCCCCGGTCAGGAGCGCGGCCTCCGCCCGCGGCCCGGGCCCTATCGGCACGGCGGCGCCCGCCAGCCGGATCTCCCCGGCGGCCGGGGCCCGGCGCTCGGCGATCTTCTCGGTGACCACCGAGGCCGGCCCCGGCGGCTGCGGGGGCACCACCGGCGGCAGTACGGGCGGGGGTGAGACGGTCCGGCGGGTGCGCTTGCGCTCGATCAGGTCCAGCGCGACGGTCGGCAGCCAGTCCCCCGCCTCGCCGGCCGCGTCGTCCCGGGAGAACAGGTGCGGGGCCAGCTCGGCCTGGATCTGCGCGGGCGTCGGCCGCTCCTCCTGGGCGGGGCGCATGCAGGCCCGGACCAGGTCGGCCAGTTCGACCGGCAGACCCGACAGGTCGGCCTGGTCGCGGAGCAGCTGAAAGACCGTCTCCACCGGGTTGGCACCCCGGTAGGGAGCGTGGCCGGTGGCGCAGAAGACCAGCAGCGAGCCGAGCGAGTACACGTCGCTGGCGCCGGTCACGCTGCGGCTGTCCTTGGCCTGCTCCGGCGACATGTAGGCGGGGGTGCCGACCGCGACGTTGGTCATGGTGAGCCGGGAGTTGGAGACCCCGGCGGCGATCCCGAAGTCGATCACCCGGGGGCCGTCCTCGACCACCAGCACGTTGGACGGCTTGAGGTCGCGGTGCACCAACCCGGCCGCGTGGATGGACTGCAGGGCCTCGGCGATGCCCGCGATCAACCAGCGGACGGCGTCCACCGGGAGCGGCCCGCAGTGCCCGATCAGCTCCTCCAGTGAGGGCGCGGGCACGTACGCGGTGGCCAGCCACGGCACCGGTGCGTCGGCGTCGGCGTCCACCACGGCCGCGGTGTAGAAGCCGCCCACCGTCTTGGCCGCCGCGATCTCCCGGGCGAACCGGACCCGGAACAGCTCGTCCTCGGCCAGCTCCCCCCGTACGGTCTTGATCGCGACCCGCCGGCCGGACGCGGAGCGCGCCAGGTAGACCAGGCCCATCCCGCCCGCACCGAGCCGCCCGAGCACCTCGAAGGGCCCGATCCGCCTCGGATCGTGCGCTGAAAGCTGGTCCACTCCGCTGCCACCTCCCCGTCCTGCGGCCACCCGGTCGGGGTGCGCCGCCCCCGATTCTCCAACGCCTGCCCCGCCTGATCCAATCTCCCCCGCCGCCAGGCGAATCGGCCCTGCTCGGGGCCCTCGCACCGCGTGGTGCCGGACCGGAACTGACGGACCGACGGATCCGGGCCCTGACGGTCACTCTGCGCGACCCGACCATCCCTCAGCCGACACCCCGTCACGCTGGGGCTCCGTCAGAACACGGGGGGGCATCGTGCGCGGGAGCGGCAGCTGAATATCCGTCGGCTGATCACCCCTCGCCTGGAGTAATAGTCACATCACCGAATCGCGCCAAGATCGTGCCACGGTAAGCTGACGGCATGACAGGACAAGTTCGCACCGTCGACGGTCGCGTCGCCGGGCGACGCGGACAGGAGACGCGGCAGAAGCTGCTCGACTGCCTCCGCGAGATGCTCAGCACGTCGCCTTACCGGGACGTCAAGGTCATCGACGTCGCCCGTATGGCGGGTACCTCCCCCGCGACCTTCTACCAGTACTTCCCGGATGTCGAGGGCGCTGTCCTCGAAATCGCCGAGGAAATGGCCGAGGACAGCGTGGAGCTCAAGGAGCTCCTCGATGGAAAGTCCTGGGTGGGAAAGACCGGCTTCACCACGTCGGAAGACCTGGTGGACGGATTTCTCGCCTTCTGGCGCAAGAACGATGCCATTCTCCGAGTGGTCACTCTCGGTGCAGCCGAAGGGGACAAGCGGTTCTTCAAGATCCGCATGAAGGTCCTCAACTCGGTGGCCGGGCCACTCGGTGAAGCCATCAAGGCCAACCAGGCCAAGACCGACAAGTCGGTCGATCCGGCCGCTCTCTCCGGGTCCCTGGTCTCGCTC
>NZ_JBFUMY010000008.1:0-132071 GCF_054049135.1 Kitasatospora sp. P5_F3
GGCCTGCACCGCCGCGGCCCGCACCCCGAGGGCCAGCGGCTCGGCCAGCAGCGGCCGTTGGGCCAGCCGCTGCCGGCGCCGGGCGCCGACCGCGTCGGTGCCGTTGCGGGCGTCGAAGCGGTCCGCCAACTCGGTGGCCTCGGCGCTGACCTGGGCCAGCAGGGTGGCGACCGTCGAGTTCGTCCCGGGCGGGCCACTGACCGTCAGGTCCCGGTGCCCGCGCTCGGCCAGCCCGGCGGTCAGCAGCTCGACCCCGATCAGGAACTCCAGCCGGGCCAGCGGGTCGCCGTGCCCGCCGAACAGGTCGCGGTTCTCCGCCAGGATCTCCAGACCGCGTGCCTCGTTGCCGGAGAGCGCGCAGAACTCCAGGTGCAGGCCGATCTGTTCGGCGGTGCTGGACTTGCCCCGGGCGAACCGGTAGCCGACCAGGTGGCTGGAGACCGCCTCCTCGGTGCGGCCCTGCCGCAGCAGCGGCAGCAGCGCGTGCGCGTGGCTGGTGTACGGCTCCTCCGCGCAGGTGCGGTGGCCGTCGAAGACCGGCTGCCAGACCGTCAGCGCCCGGGCGTCGTCCCCGCCGCGCACATGGTGGATCGCCTGGGCCCGGATCTCGCAGGCCAGGCAGTCGCTGTACTCCGTCCGGCCCCGCCCGGCCCACAGCTCGAAGTCCTCGGGGCGGTCCTCCCCTAGGTGTGCCGCCAGGTGGAACCGCTGGGCGTAGTACGGCTGGAGCCCGTGCCCGGCGGCCCGGTAGCGGTCGCGCATCTCGGTGTGCCAGCGTCGTACGGCGGCCAACGGCACGTCAGGAACGCTCAGCAGGGCGGCGGCCACCCACTTGAAGCGCCAGAAGACCTGCCGCCCGGCCCACTCGTCGAAGTCGTCCGGGTTCTTGTCCCAGAGCTGCAGGACCCGGGCGAAGACCACCGGCGACTTGCGCTGCTCGCCGTCGTACTCGTACGCCTCCATCAGGTCGAGCAGGGTGGCGATCAGCAGTGCGGGGTCGTCGAACTGCTCGGCCGCCGCGACGAGTTCCTCGGCGGTGACGGTGCGGGGCCGCCCGTAGGGCTGGCCGTCGTTGGCCCGCAGGGCCTCCAGCACGGCGTCCTGGGTGTCCAGCATTACGACTCCTTCTGCGGCTCGGCCGACTCGTGACCGAGCATGGCGTGGTCGAGCAGGCTGATGAACGACCGGTTGAGCAGTGCGCTCTCGCTGGCGCGCAGCGGGCGGCGGGTGAGCAGCACGGCCTGTCCGTACAGCGCCTCGACGGCTGTCACCACCAGCTCCCGGTGGCCGATCGAGGCGGCCCGCCGGACCAGCGGGTTGAGGTGGTTCAGCACCAGCTGGGCGCGCGGCACCTCGGCCCGCAGCGAGCCGAGGATGTCGGCCCACAACCCGTCGGCGTCGTCCGCCAGTTGGGCCCGGGTGCGCTCGTGCCTGGCCTCCCGGTTGTCCAGCAGCAGGGCCGGCGCGCTGGCCGGGTGGAAGCTACGCAGCGCGACGTCGCAGTCGAACCGGCCGACCACCTCGCGGGCGATCGCCAGGAAGGCGGCCGCGGCGAGCTCGGCCTCCGGGGCTACGGTGTCCAGGTGCGCGGTCACCGTGCCCGGGTCCAGGTCGGCCACCGAGCTGCCGGGCCGGATCTCCGGCAGCCGGTGCACCAGGTCGCGGTCGTAGGTGTAGCCGCCGTTGACCACGCCGAGACCGGCCGCACCCGCGATCGGGGCGACCTGGCGGAACTCCTCGACGGTGCGGGCCACCAGGATCACCGGGTGGGCCCGGGCGAACTCGTCCAGTGTGACGTTGCCGTCGGTGGTCTCGAAGGGGAGCCACGGCAGCAGCATCTTCAGCAGCTCGTCGTCGTGCCTGGCCAGCGACTTGACGGCCAGGTGGTGCACGCTGATGAAGCGGTGCAGCAGCGCCGGGTCGCTGGCGGACAGACCGGTCAGCCAGTCCCTGATCCGGGCGCCGAGCGCGTCCCGGACGGCCGCCAGCGTCTCGTCCGCGTACAGCCCCTCGCGGGAGGCGGTCGGCCGCAGGCTGTCGGCGTCCACCACGCAGCGGACGAAGAAGGCCCAGTCCGGCAGGAGTTCGTCGGCCTGGTCGGAGACCAGCATGCCCTTGAGGTGCACCCGGTGCCCGGCCCGGCGGGACGGCGGCACGGCGTCGGGCAGCACGTACGCCGCGCCGCGCAGACCGACCAGCGGGAGGTCGAGCTCGATGGTGTCCAGCGGGGTGAAGTCGAAGGTGGAGCGGCAGTACGCGGTCAGCGCGTCCCGGCGGGCCAGCGGGGAGCCGTGGTCGGCGGCCCAGGGCGCGGTGACGTTGATCGTGGTGGCGGTGCCCCGGCCGTCGACCACGGTGACCTGACGGCGCAGCAGGCTGCCGTAGTGGCGGGCGAGTTCGACCACCTTGTCGGCCCTGGTCCACTCGGCGGCGTCCGGGCGCGGGATCAGGGTGACGGTGGTGCCGGGCTCCGGCTTCGCCGAGGACGGCAGGGTGGTGATGGTGTAGCGGCCGTCGGAGCTGCCGCGCCACTCGATCACCGGGGCGTCCGGGGTGGCGGCGGAGCGGGTGACCACGGTGATCTCGTCGGCCACCACGAAGCAGGCCAGCAGGCCGATGCCGAACTGACCGATGAAGTCTCCGCGCGCGGAGGCCAACCCGGCCCCGTCCAGCCGCCCGTCGGCGTCCCGCTTGGAGCTGCGGCCGATGGTGGCCAGGAAGGTGTGCACGTCGGCCTCGGTCAGGCCGACCCCGGTGTCGGTGACGGAGAGCTTGCCGTCGGCCAGCACGGTGATGGTGGCGGGCGAGGCGGGGTCGAGCGCCTGGCGGGCGGAGATCGCGTCCACCGCGTTCTGCAGCAGCTCGCGCAGGTAGACCTTGGGGCTGGAGTAGAGGTGGTGCGAGAGCAGGTCCACCAGGCCGCGCAGGTCCACCTGGAAGGTGTGGGCGGCCGTGGGGCTTTCGGAAGAGGACACCGGTGYTGGCTCTTTCGGTCGGTGCGGGAGGGATCAGGGCGGGGCGGACTTGGGCCGACCGGTCTTACTTCGCGCAGCGGTCCCGGAGCGCGGTGAACGCCTTGGCGGGGTCGTCGCCGTTCAGGTACTGCCAGGGCGAGCTGGTGACCGTGCCGTCGATGGCCTCGAACAGCTGCCGGGCGGTCCACTTCTCGCCCACCAGGGCGAACACCATGGCGAAGGTGTTGTACGCGGACTTCCAGTCGGCCGGGCGGACGTAGTCGGGGTGCAGGATCGAGCGGCCGAGCGCCTCGTGCAGCTCCGCCAGCACGTCGGGGCTGGTCAGGTAGGCGTGGTCGGCCTCGGACGGCAGGTCGAGCCAGCGCTCCAGGTGACCGAGCGCGACCAGCTCGCCGAGCGGGCTGCCGGGTGCCGCGGCCAGCATCGAGCTGCGGGCGAACTCGTGCATCTGCTGGTGCGAGCCGCCCCACTTGGCGCACAGCTGCTGGAGCCGCTGCTTGTGCGAGCCCAGGTGCCCGGGGCAGCGGCGGACCGCCGCCTCGAAGCGGATCCGGCCGGCCTCCTTGTCCACCGACGCGCCCCGGCCGCTGATCTGCAGGAAGTACCAAGGGGCGAGCCACTCCGGCTCCCGCTCCGCCACCTCGAAGAGTTGCTGCTCGGCGAGCTCCAGGCGCTGCCCGAACACCTTCCACTGCTCCTCGGAGACGTGCTGCGCCCGCGCCCCGGTCCTGGCCTCCCAGGCCCAGGCCACCTGCCGGGCACCGGAGAGCAGCAGCGGCAGCGCCGAGTCGGGCTCGCCGGTGGCCGCCTCGGAGACCCACTCCTCGATCCCGCCGACGTTCGACACCCCGGCCAGCATCCAGGTCAGCTCGGAGGGGTCCTGGATCGCGGTGAGGCTCGCGCGCAGGGCGAGCCAGTCGCCCGCCTCGGCCTGGCGGAGCATCAGGGCCAGGGTCTCGTTGCCGCAGGCGGGATCGACCGCGGGCGGCACGCTCCGGTCGCGCGACCTCCACCGGAAAAACGTCATGGTACGGCCCTCTCACCTTTGTTCGCAGACTCCGCCGGGCAGCCCGAGGACCGTCCCGAAAGGAGTGCCTATCGCCCCGAGTGCTGTGTGTTCAACGGATTATCACCGGTCGAACTGACGATCAGTTCTGCGGGAGCCGAGCTGCGACGGGGCAGGCGGAACGATTGGCACCGGTACGTCCCGGGATCGGACGTACCGGCACCGTCGGCGGCGGGGCATACCTCGGTGCCTGACCGGGCGTCAGGGCAAATGGCCGTCAGGGCAGGGTGGCGGCACCCGCGTGCAGGAAGGCCATCGCGGTGTCGATGTTCGCCTCCTGCGGGTGGTGGCACAGCTCGCTGATCATCGCCGCGGTTGCTGCGGCGGCCATCCGGGGGCCGAAGGCGTCGGGCGCGCTGCCGCGCTCCTCGGCGAGCATCCGGGCGCCCTCCTGGATCACCTCGGCCAGCCGGAGATTGCCGGCCGCCGCGAGCTGGGGGTTGGCGTCGAACATCCGGTCGGTGAGGTCGTCGAGGTCGCTGCGGTCGGTGAACTCGTGGCGCAGCCAGTGCTCCAGTGCGTCCAGGATCGTCCAGCCCTCCGGCCGCTCGCGCAGTGCGCCGGCCAGCCGGTCGGTGAAGGACTCGAACTGTGCCAGCGCCAGTTCGAGCTTGGACGGGAAGTACAGCGTCACCGTCCGCGGTGAGACCTCGGCCGCCTCGGCGATGTCGGCGATCGTGGTCGCCTCGAAGCCCCGCTCGGCGAACAACTCGTACGCGGCCCGGACGATCGCCTCGCGGCGTCGCGCCTTGCTGCGCTCCCGTAGCCCCTCAGTCGTCATGGCCGAAGCTTACCAGCGAGCGCTAAATTACAGCCGACTGTAAAAATGCCTTAGGCTGTAGCAAGACGGTGGCCCGTGGGGGCGCCTGCCGGGACGAGAGAAGGGCATCGACATGGCGTCACGCCTGTACGCATGGGGGCGCTGGGCGATCCGCCGCCGGGGCCGGGTGATCGGGGTCTGGCTGCTGCTGCTCGCCGTGGTCGGCGGCCTCGGGATCACCCTGCACGGCAAGCCGAGCACCGCGTTCTCGGTGCCGGGGATCGAGTCCCAGCAGGCCCAGGAACTGTTGGAAGCTCAGTTCCCGGCCGCGGCGGGCGGGGTGGCCCGGGTGGTGTTCGCGGCCCCCGAGGGCGGCACGCTCGCCGGGCCCGCCGCCGGGGCGGCGATCGCCACCGGCCTGCGGACCGCCGCCCAACTGCCGGGCGTGGTGGCCGTCTCCGATCCGGCCCGCGGCGGTGCGATATCGGCGGACGGGCGGATCGGCTACGCCGACGTCCGGTTCGGGGTAGCGGCCGACGAGGTGCCGCAGACCGCCAAGGACGCCCTCGCGGAAGCGATGGCCCCGGCCCGGGACGCCGGCCTGCAGGTCGAGTTCGGCGGATCGGCGATGCAGCCCAAGACCGAGGTCGGCGGCCCGGCCGAGGTGGTCGGCGTGGTGCTGGCCTTCGTCGTGCTGGCGCTCGCCCTCGGCTCACTGGTGGCGGCCGGACTGCCGCTGCTGACCGCCGCCGTCGGCGTGCTGATCGGCGTCCTCGGCGTCCAGTTCGTCTCGCGCTTCCTGGAGATGACCAACACCGCCACCGTGCTCGCCCTGATGATCGGTCTGGCGGTGGGCATCGACTACGCGTTGTTCATCATCTCCCGCCACCGGGAACAGCTCGCCGACCCCGAGGCCGACCTCGACGACTCGATCGCGCGGGCGGTCGCCACCGCCGGCAGCTCGGTGGTCTTCGCCGGAGCGACCGTGATCATCGCGTTGGCGGCGCTCGCGGTCACCGGTATCCCGTTCCTGACCGTGATGGGGCTGGCTGCCGCCGGTACCGTGCTGCTCGCGGTGCTGATCGCCGTCAGTCTGGTGCCCGCCGTGCTGAGCCTGCTCGGTGAGCGGCTGCGCCCCCGGGTCCGGCAGCCGCGCCCCGGCCGTACGCCTGCCCGCCCCGGCACCTGGAGCCTGGCCTGGGCCCGTACCGTCACCCGGCGGCCGCTGGTCGTCCTGCTGGTCGGGGTGGTCGGCCTGATCGCCCTCGCCCTGCCCGCCCGCGACCTGCGCCTCGGGCTGCCGAGCTACGCCTCCCAGCCGGCCGACAGCACTCAGCACCGCAGCTACGACCTGCTGACCGACGGCTTCGGCCCCGGTTTCAACGCCACGCTGGCCGCCGTGGTCGACACCAGCGGCATCGCGGCCGACCAACGGGACGCCACGGTAAGGGAGTTGGGACGGACGCTGGCCGCCGACCCGGGGGTGGCCGCGGTCGCCCCGCCGGTCACCAACCCCGGCGGCGGCCTCGCGGTGATCGCGGTGGTGCCCAGGACCGGCCCCGACGCCCAGGCCACCACCGACCTGGTGCACCGCCTGCGGGAGAACGCCCCCGCGGTCGACCGGACCGGCGGCACCCTCTACATCGCCGGTGCCACCGCCGCCGGCATCGACGTCTCCCACAAGCTCTCCGACGCCCTGCCGCTGTTCGTCGCCATCATCGTGATCCTGGCGCTGATCCTGCTGACCATCGCGTTCCGGTCGCTGCTGATCCCGGTCAAGGCCGCGCTGGGCTTCCTGCTGTCGATCGCCGCCTCGCTGGGCGTCACCGTCTGGGTGTTCCAGAACGGTCACCTCAACGGCCTGCTCGACATCCCCTCGGCCGGGCCGGTGACCGCCTTCCTGCCGGTGCTCCTGATCGGTGTGCTGTTCGGGCTGGCGATGGACTACGAGGTCTTCCTGGTCAGCCGGATGCGCGAGCACCACGAGCAGACCGAGGACGCGGCCGCCGCGATCATCCACGGCGTGGCCCGGAGCGGGCGGGTGGTCTCCGCCGCCGCACTGATCATGGTCGCGGTGTTCGGCGGCTTCATCTTCAACCACGACCCGATCATCAAGTCGATCGGTTTCGCGCTCGCCGTCGGCGTGCTGATCGACGCCTTCGTGGTCCGGATGGCCCTGGTGCCCGCCGCGATGGCGCTGCTCGGCCGCCGCGCCTGGTGGCTGCCCCGGTGGCTCGACCGGCTGGTGCCCGACGTCGACATCGAGGGCGCGCACCTTCCCGCGCCGGTGATGCCGACACCGGAGGGGGAGCGGTCCCGGGACACCGCCCAGGTGGGCTGACCAGGTCCGATATTCTGGCCATATGAGCGAGAACCTGCCTGCGTGCCCGAAGTGCTCCGGTGAGTACACCTACGAGATGGACGCCCTGATGGTCTGTCCGGAGTGCGGCCACGAGTGGGCCCCTGACGCAGCCGAGGGCGCCGCCGCCCCCGCCTCCGGTGAGCGCGTGATCAAGGACGCGGTCGGCAACGTGCTCGCCGACGGCGACACCGTGACCGTGGTCAAGGCGCTCAAGGTGAAGGGCAGCCCGTCGGGGATCAAGGCGGGCACCAAGGTCCGCAACATCCGGCTGGTCGACGGCGTGGACGGCCACGACATCGACTGCAAGGTCGACGGGTTCGGCCCGATGCAGCTGAAGTCGAGCGTGGTGAAGAAGGCCTGACGGTCCGTCAGGAGGGTGGGCGTTCGCCCGACGCCAGTTCGGGGGCACTGGCGTCGGGCTGTTCGGGGGACCGGCTGGTCAGGCGGCGTCGGGGCCCACGTCGGCCGGGGTGAGGGGCCGGCGGAGCGGGGCGAGGGTGGTGTACTCGTCGGCGCCGATGTCGCGGCTGCTGCCGCGCGGGTGGCCGTCGAGGTCCTGGGTCACGGCCGGAGCGGCCGTCGTCGCCGCGTTGATCGCGGGACTGCCGGCCGACAGCCGGTACACCCCGTCGGACTCCTTGCGCAGGAGCGGGTCGACCCGGCGGTAGCCGGTGGACGGGATGGTGCCGTTGGCGGCCGCGCCCCACAGGATGTTGCTCCGCCAGGTGAAGCCGGAGGTCGCCCCCATCGCGACCAGAGTGCCGGTGCTGCCGGACAGGATGTTGTCGGCGACCACCACGTCCCGGGGCGGGAAGGTCCGGGTCTCGCCCGAGAGCGTCCGGGCGTTGCCCACCAGGGTGTTGTACGCGATCACCGCGCGGTCGCAGGCGTCGTGGCCTTGGCGCTCCTCGGTGCTCTCGCCGTCGTGGTGGTCGCGGGTGGTGCCGCTGCCGATCACCAGGGCGCGGCCCGACAGGCCGGCCAGGTAGTTGTTCACCACCAGGTGGTCGTTCCCGTAGAGCCGCAGGCCGTCGGTGCCGCCGAGCAGGTAATTGCCTTCCACCGTCGAGCCGTTGCCGTGCCGCAGCACGATCCCGCCACGGCTGTCGCGGACGGTGTTGTACCGGACGGTGTTGCCCGAGGACTTCACCGAGACGGCCTCGGGATCCCCGTCGCAGCGCTCGAACAGGTTGTACTCCACCAGCGCGTCGGCGTCGGCGAGTGCCCGGCTGCTGACCCCGAGCCGGATCGACTCGCCGCCGTTGGCGCCGGAGTAGCTGTGGTCGCGGAAGTGGTTCCGGAGGATCTGCGGGCGCTGCGCCATGGCGGTCGAGCCGGGACCGTCGACCACCAGGAAGATGCCCTCGGTCGTCCGGTCGTGGAAGCGGTTCCGGTCGATCTTGGCATCGTCGCCCCGCACGACCACCCAGTCGAGCCCGCTGATGTCGGCGAACCGGAAGTCGTTGCGGGTCAGCCGGATCCGCGGGCAACTCGCCGGGATCTCCAGGGTGGTGCGCTGCCGGAAGGCGAACCCGCTGACCGTGATGTTGCCGCTGTCGCTGAAGACGAAGCCGCGTTCGCCCTGCAGCACCGCACCGCCGCGGGACTGCGAGAGGATGGTGATCGGCGCTTCGACGGTGCCGTTCCGGCCGGAGACCCGGATGGAGCCTCCTGACGGGACGGTGTACGTGCCGTCGGCCAGCGTGATCCGGTCGCCGGGAAGCGCCCGGTCGATGGCCTTCTGAAGGTCGTTCAGGGAACCGACCGTCACCGTGGTCGCGGCGCGGGCCGAGAGCGGAACCGCGGCGGCCGCCGCGCCGAGCAGCGTGCCGGTGATGAACGTGCGTCGTCGCATCGCGCCTCCTGAGTGGATACGGGCCGGACCGACGCCGAGCGCTGAGTGGCAGCAGCGCCCGCCCTCCATCCGCCGAACATTCCAGCAGAGCTGTCGGCTTACGGGGAAGCCCGCGGCGGGGCACCGAGTACTGCCCGATCGGGCAGCTGACGGAGGCTCAGGCCGTGCGGCGGTAGGTGGTGACGATGATCCTGACCGGGCTGTCGTCCGATGCTGCCGGGCTGACGGCCCGTACGAGAGCGATGTCGGTCCCGGCCGGGCTGCGGAGACAGAAGCCGGAGCCGAACGGCACGGTGGAGACGGGCCGGGTCTCGATGCCCTTGACGCAGTCGTCAAGGGTGAGCCGGTCGGCCGGGGCGACGTAGGCGACGCTGCTCTCGGGCAGGTAGAACTCACCTGCGTGGCGGCCCAGGTACCAGGTCGAGGCGTCCTGCGGAACCACCTTTCCGGCGCTGAGGTCGAACTCGAAGGAGGAGTCGGGCGAGGTGAGTTCGAGGTCGCTGTGGACCGCTACATAGCCGGGCCGGGCGGACGGGGACGGCGAGGGTGTGGGTGTGGGCGTGGGCGAGGGGGAGGCTGCCTGCACGGCGGAGTCCGGAGCAGCAGGCTCGTCCAGGTCGAGCAGGACGAACGTGCCGCCCGCGCCGACCAGCAGGGCGGCGGTCACCAGGAGCGCGGTCCGGACCGGTCGGCGCCGGCGAGCCGCGCGTCTGCCGGAGTCCGGCTCCAACCGGCGCGTGGGTGCCGGGAGGGGGACACGCGCGGTCGGTGCCAGGGCGGCATCAGGGGTGGAGGGCGTGGTCGGCAGGTCGGTGTGGCCGAGGACGGTGGTGCTGACCTGTCGGGGCAGCCAGCCCTCGGCGAAGCGGAGCTCGCCGCCGGTGGCCGGGTGGTCGCGGACCCACTCGATCAGCCGGTCGGTGCCGGGGCGGTGCCCGGGGTCCTTGGCCAGGCAGCTCCGGACCAGGTCGTGCAGGCCGGTCGGGAGGTTGGTGAGGTCGGGCTCCTCGTGGACCGCCCGGTAGAGGGCGGTCGCCCCCGGCCCGTCGCCGAACGGTGGTGTGCCGGAGCCGACCCAGCAGATCAGGGCGCCCAGGGCGAAGACGTCGGTGGGTGGCAGGCAGGCCGAGGGCCTGCTCCGGGGCCATGAAGCCGGGCGACCCGATCCGCAGGCCCGTGCCGGTGAGCGGATGGGCGTCGGCGGCGCGGGCGATGCCGAAGTCGATGACCCGGGGACCGTCGGCGGCGACCAGGACATTGCCGGGCTTGAGGTCACGGTGCACCACACCGGCGAGGTGGATGACCTGCAGGGCCTCGGCGATACCCGCGAGCAGCAGCAGGACGGTCCGTTCGGGGAGCGGACCGTGACGGTGGATCACCTGGTGCAGGGAGGGCCCCGGTACGTACGTGGTGGCCAGCCAGGGGGTGACGGCGTCGGTGCCGGAGTCGACCACCTGGGCGGTGTACAGGCCGTGGATGCGCCGGGCGCTGGCGACCTCCTGGGCGAACCGGCTGCGGAACTCCGGGTCCTCGGCGAGCTCGGGGCGGACCACCTTGAGGGCGACGGGCCGTCCGCCCGGTGTGTAGGCGAGGTAGACCCGGCCCATGCCGCCCGCGCCGAGCCGGGCACAGAGGCGGTAGCCGCCCACCTCGCGTGGGTCGTCCGGGGACAGCGCCTGGAACGCCGTGGGTGACGGGGCGCCGA
Source organism: Kitasatospora sp. P5_F3 (assembly GCF_054049135.1). Taxonomy (NCBI): domain Bacteria; kingdom Bacillati; phylum Actinomycetota; class Actinomycetes; order Kitasatosporales; family Streptomycetaceae; genus Kitasatospora; species Kitasatospora sp. P5_F3. The sequence goes on from NZ_JBFUMY010000008.1 coordinate 10,724, forward strand.
ACGGCTCTGTGATCATGCGGACTCCCAGCGGGTGGAGCGGGTGAGGGTGGTGCGGAGCATATCCTGACCCAAATTTCAGTCAGTGCCATCCTGTCGATCGGCCGGTGCCCCCCGGGTAGGGTGATCCCTTGTGGCTGACCGTCGAACCTTGATCATGGAAGCGGCCGCGCGGGTGATCGCCCGGCGCGGTGTCCGAGGGCTGCGCGTGGAGGAGCTCGCCGCGGAGGCGGGCGTGTCCACGGCGCTGATCTACTACCACTTCAAGGACCGCGCGGGGATCCTCCGCTCGACGTTGGAGTTCATCAACGACCGGGCCGAGCGCTACACCACGGAGCGCGCGGCGGACGCACCGCCGCTGGACGCCAGGGGCGAGCTGGAGCAGACCCTGCTGCTGGAGTTCCAGGACATCCCCGAGGTGCGGGAGAACAGCACCGCGTGGGGCGAGCTGCGGGCGAGCGCCGTGTTCGACCCCGACCTCCGGGAGGACGTGGCCCGGGCCACCCTGGTCTGGGTGCAGGAGGTGGCCGAACTGCTGGGTAGGGCAAGGCCGATGAACGGCGCCGCCGCCCTGGCCGCCTCCGCCGAGCGGCTGACCGCGCTGCTGGAGGGGCTGAGTGTCCGTTGGCTCAGCGGCAGCCTGCCGATGGAGCACGCGCGCGAGCTGATGGCCGGCGCGATCGACGGCGAGCTGGAGCGACTGCGCGGCTGATCGCCGAGCGCGAATGCCCCGGACCGGATGGGGTCCGGGGCATTCGTATGTCCGCCTGCTGAATCTTGACTGAAATTTCAGTCAGTGCGAGAGTGGGGATGCGGTCCCGGCCGCAGGTGCAATTCTTGAACCTGGAGATCCGCATGAACGACGACCGCTCCTTCCTCAGTCGCCTCTTCGGAGCCGAACCCGCTCGGGTGTCCGGCCCACGCGAGTGCCGGGTGGAGCCCGACGACGTCCCGCACGCCCGGACCTGGATGTCCTGGCCGTCCCGCAAGGGCGTCTGGGGCCGACAGCTGGCCGGCGTCCAGGAGGACATCGCGCTGATCGCCCGGACGATCGCGCGCTTCGAGCCGGTGACCGTGTGCGCCCCGGACGACTACAGCGTCCGCGAGGCCCGGTCCCGGTGCGGCCCCGCCGTGAGCGTGACCGCCGCCGTCCCCACCGACGACCTGTGGATGCGGGACACTGCCCCGGTGTTCCGGCGGGACGGCCACGGGCGGCGGGACGCCGTCGGCCTCAACTTCAACGGCTGGGGCGGGAAGCAGACCCACCAGGACGACGCGGAGGTGGCCCGGGGCATCGCCGAGATGCTCGAACTCCCCTTCTCGTACGCCGACTTCGTCGGTGAGGGCGGGTCGGTCGAGACGGACGGCGACGGCACCCTGCTGGCCACCGAGAGCAGCCTGGTGAACAGGAACCGCAACCGGGGCATGAGCCGGGACGAGGTCGAGGACGCCGTCCTCGACGTGTACGGCGCGGAGAAGATGATCTGGGTCCCCGGGATCAAGGGCAGGGACATCACCGACAACCACATCGACGTCACCTCGCGGTTCGTCCGCCCCGGCACGGTGTTGGTGCAGCTGCCTCCGGCGGACCGCCACGACGTCTGGGCCCGGGACGCCCGCGAGCAGTTCGACATCCTCTCCCGGGCCACCGACGCCAGGGGCCGTCGGCTCCGGGTGATCCGGGTGGAGGGCCCCGACACCGTCCGCTCGCGGGACTCGAAGTTCGTCGACTCCTACCTCAACTTCCATCTCGTCAACGGGGCGGTGATCACCGCCCAGTTCGGCGACCGGGAGAAGGACGAGGCCGCCCGGCGCACCCTCGCGGAGGCCTTCCCCGGACGCGAGGTGGTCCAGCTCGACGTCGACCGCCTGATGGCCGGGGGCGGCGGCATCCACTGCTCCACGATGCAGGAGCCCCGGTCCTAGCGACGCTCGCCCTCCTCACCCGCTCACCCTCATTCACCGGAGTGACTCCGTGTCAGACCCGACCATGCCCTTTTCCGCCTCCCGCCGGACGGTGCTGCGCGCCGCAGCCGGTGCGGGACTGCTCACCCTGGGGGCCGCCGCCTGCGCCCCGCCGGAGGACGGCGACCAGGCGCTGCCGCCGGGCCCCTCCGAGCCGGCCACGCCGGGCGGCGGTCAGCCGGGTCCGACGCCCGGCCGCCGGTTCGGCGCGGAGTGGGAGAACCACGTCCGGACCTTCATGTCCTGGCCCGCCTCCACCGGCATCTGGGGTGACCAACTGCCGGACGTGCGTGGGGACATCGCGCGGTTGGCCCGGGCCGTCGCGGGCTACGAGGCGGTGGTGATGTTCGCCCGCCCCGGGCAGCTGGAGGCGGCGCAGAACGCGTGCGGCAACGGTGTCGAGGTGGTCCCGCTGCCGGTCGACGACCTGTGGGCCCGGGACACCGTGCCGGTCTTCGTGGAGGACTCCGGCACGCTCAAGGGCGTCGACCTCAACTTCAACGGCTGGGGCGAGAAGCAGAAGGAGCACGGCAACGACACGGCGCTGGCCGCCGCCGTGCTCGGGAAGTACGGGGTGGAAAGGGTCCGGACGCCGCTGGTGGCCGAGGGTGGCTCGTTCGAGACCGACGGCGAGGGGACGCTGCTGGTCACCGAGAGCTCGGTGGTCAACGAGCGCCGCAACCCGGGGAAGAGCCGGGACGAGGTCGAGGCCGAGCTCAAGAAGGCGCTGGGCGTGACCAAGGTGATCTGGTTCGCCGGGGTGCGGGACCAGGACATCACCGACGCGCACGTGGACTGCCTGGTGCGGTTCGCGGCGCCGGGCGTCGTGCTGCTGGACCAGCCGTTCCCGGGCGCGCCCGCCGATGTCTGGTCACGCTCGGCCGCCCAGGCGCGCGAGGTGCTGAAGAGCGCCACGGACGCGCACGGCAGGCAGTTGCGGGTGATCGACCTGCCGCAGCCCGATCCGGACCGGATCACCGGGCGCGGCGATGCGTTCGTCTCCTCGTACATCAACTTCTACGTCGCCAACAAGGCGCTGTTCCTGCCTCGGTTCGGCGACGCCAAGGCCGACGACCGGGCCCAGCAGCTCCTGCGGGACCACTTCCCGGGCCGGGACATCGTGCCGGTCGTCATCGACAACATCGCCTCCGGCGGCGGTGGGATCCACTGCTCCACCCACGACCAGCCCGGCAAGCCGGAAGCCTAGGAGACGCGCGATGCGACTGACACCGACCGAGCGGGACCGGCTGCTGATCTTCACGGCGGCCGAACTGGCCAGGGCCCGCCGGGCCCGGGGCGTGAAGCTGAACATCCCCGAGGTGCACGCGCTGATCGCGGACACCGTGTGCGAGGCGGCCCGGGACGGCCGGCGGCTGGCCGAGGCGATCGAGGCCGGGCGCTCCGTGCTGAGTGCCGAGGACGTGCTGCCCGGGGTCGCCGACGTGGTGACGACTCTTCAGGTGGAGGCCGTCTTCGAGGACGGGACGCGGCTCTGCGTCATCGACGACCCGTTCCGGGCCCTGGGCTCGCTGGGGAAGGACGCACCCGGTGCGGCCCTGCCGGGGGACGGAGCGGGCTACCGGCCGGCCGAGGCGGCGCTGCGACTGCCGGTGCTCAACACCGCGGCGGTGCCGGTCTCGGTCACCTCGCACTTCCACTTCTTCGAGGTCAACCCCCGGCTGGCCTTCGACCGGGCCGCCGCCTACGGCCACCGGCTCGCCGCCCCGGCGGGCTCCTCGGTGCGGTTCGACCCCGGCGCCGTGGTGGAGGTGGGCCTGCTGCCGATCGGCGGGGCGCGGGTGGCGATCGGGTTCGCGGGTCTGGTGGACGGCCCGCTGGACGCGCCCGGGGCGAAGGAATCGGCGCTGGCAAAGGCCCGCGCGACCGGCTATTTGACGCACTTTCAGGAGCAGGAATGAGCGGCAGCGTCTTCGACTCCGCAGGTTGCCACGGCCGCCCGGGCGGGGTGGCCGGGGGCGGCATCGACCCGGAGGACTACATCGCGGTGCACGGCCCCCGGGCCGGTGACCGGATCAGGCTCGGCGACAGCGGTCTGATTGTGCGGGTCGAGTCCGACTCGCAGGCGCCGGGGGACGAGTTTCTGGCCGGGTTCGGCAAGACCGCGCGGGACGGGATGCTGCTGAAGGCCGCCGCCGTCCGGGACACCTGTGACGTGGTGATCAGCAACGTGCTGGTGATCGACGCGGTGCTGGGGATCCGGAAGACCTCGATCGGCCTGATCGACGGCCGGATCGCCTCGATCGGACGGGCCGGCAACCCCGATACCCTGCACGGCGTCGAGGTGGTCGTCGGGACGGGGACGGCGATCGTCTCGGGGGAGGGGCTGATCGCGACGGCGGGTGCGATCGACACGCATGTGCACCTGCTGTCGCCGAGGATCATGGAGGCGTCGCTGGCTTCGGGGGTGACCACGATCATCGGGCAGGAGTTCGGCCCGGCGTGGGGGGTGGGGGTGAACTCGCCGTGGGCGTTGCGGCACGCGTTCAACTCCTTCGACGCGTGGCCGGTCAACATCGGGTTCCTGGGCCGGGGTTCCTCCTCCGATCCGGCGCCGCTGATCGAGGCGCTGGCCGAGGGCGGCGCGTCGGGGTTCAAGGTGCACGAGGACATGGGCGCCCACACCCGGGCCCTGGACACCGCGCTGCGGGTGGCGGAGGAGTACGACGTGCAGGTGGCCCTGCACACCGACGGCCTGAACGAGTGCCTCTCGGTCGAGGACACCCTGCGCGTCCTGGACGGCCGCACCATCCACGCCTTCCACATCGAGGGCTGCGGCGGCGGACACGTCCCCAATGTGTTGAAGATGGCGGGGGTGGAGAACGTCATCGGGTCCTCCACCAACCCGACCCTGCCGTTCGGCCGGGACGCGCTGGGCGAGCACTTCGGGATGATCGTCTCCGCCCACGACCTCAAGGTCGACCTGCCCGGCGACGCCGCCATGGCCCGCGACCGCATCCGGGCCGGCACGATGGGCGCCGAGGACGTGCTGCACGACCTCGGGGTCATCGGCATCACCTCCTCGGACGCCCAGGGCATGGGCCGGGCCGGCGAGACCGTCCGCCGCACCTTCGCGATGGCCGGCAAGATGAAGGCCGAACTCGGCCCCCTCGACGGCGGTTTCGGGACGGCGGAGAGCGGCGACGATAACGAACGCGTCCTGCGCTACATCGCCAAACTCACCATCAACCCCGCCATCGCCCACGGCCTCGCCCACGAGGTCGGCTCCATCGAGGTCGGCAAACTCGCCGACATCGTGCTCTGGCGGCCCGACCACTTCGGCGCAAAGCCGCAGCTGATCCTCAAAGCAGGCTTCCCCGCCTACGGCGTGGTCGGCGACCCCAATGCCTCCACCGACCGCTGCGAACCCCTGGTCCTCGGGCCGCAGTTCGGTGCCCACGGCGCCACCGCCGCCGACATCTCCGTCGCCTTCGTCGCCCGAGCGGCAGTGGAGAACGGGGACCTGATGCCGACTCGGCGCCGCCGGGTCGCGGTGCGCGGCACCCGGGGGATCGGCCCCCGCAACATGATCCGGAACGGCCGGATCGGACAGGTCGACGTGGAAGCCCGCAGCGGTCTGGTGTCGCTCGACGGCGAGCTGCTCCGCTCCGAACCCGCCGACTCGGTCTCCCTCAACCGCCTGTACTTCCTCTGACCGGACTTTCAGTCCGAGTGCACCCGCTGGAGGTTCCCGAGCTCCGCCTCGATCGCCCCGCCGAGCAGTCGGCGGGCGTGGTCGAGGGGGAGCGAGCCGCTGAGCCAGCGGACGCTGAGCCCTTCGAGCAGGGCCGTCAGGCGCTCGGCCGCTGCGGCATGGGCCGGTGCCGTTCCGCTCGGGTGCGCACGGCCGAGCAGGTACGCGATCTCGTGGACCCAGGTATGGGTGGCTCTCGCCAGGTCCTCCCGCAGGTCCGGGTCGAAGACCGCGCTGGCTCTCAACTCGCCCCAGGCGGTGCTGTTCTCGCGCACCTCGGCGGTGTCCTGCAGTTCCAGCAGCAGGATCTGGGCCAGCTCCGCACGGGGGTCGCCGGCCGCGTCGGAGTCGGCCTCGGCGGTGTACCGGTCGGCCCGTTCGCCGATGAATTCCAGGGTCTCGCGGAGGATCCCGGCCCGGTCGGTGAAGTGGTAGTAGATCAAGGAGGCCGACACTCCGGCCTCGGCCGCCAGCTCGGCCACGCGCAGCCCGCGCACGCCGCGTCGGCTGATGACCCGTGTGGCGGCCCTGAGTATCTCTGTTCGACGGTCTGACACGGGCGTTCACTCTACCCGCACGTTCGAGTTCCTGACGAGATATTCAGTGATCTCGTCTCAAGTGACTGCTGGTCGGTGCGGGTATGTCGCTGATCCTCGCGGTTCCAGGGCCCGGAGAGGCCCGGAAAACCGGTCCGTCGTTCTTCTTGACTGAATTTTCAGTTCGGAGCAGGATGTGGGTCACCCCACACCTCCCGACCCCTCCAGGGAGCCCCCATGAACACGCCTTCCCCCTCCCGGCGCAGCCTGCTCAAGCTCGGCGTGGCTGCTCTGCCGCTGGCCACCTTCGGTGCCGCCTTCCCCACCACGGCCCGGGCCGCCACGGCGCCCTCGGGCGCCACCCTGCGGATGCCGGCCGAGACCGACCGGCACACCCGGACCTACCTGGCCTGGCCCGCGCTGCAGTCGGTCTGGGACTACCAGCTCTCGGCGGTGCGCCGGGACATCGCGAACGTCGCGTACGAGATCTCGCGCTACGAACCCGTCGTCCTGCTGGCCCGCCCCGAGCAGGCCGCCGACGCCCGGTACACCTGCGGCTCGGGCGCCTACTTCCCGATCGAGGTCGAGGAGATCGCCAACGACGATCTCTGGATCCGCGACTTCGGTCCCACCTTCGTGGTCGCACCGGGTGCGATCGCCGGTGTGGACACCAACTTCAACGGCTGGGGCAAGACCGGTACCGCGTACTACCAGCCGTTCCGCAACGACGCGGCCGCCGCGGCGACCCTGCTGGGCCGGTACCAGCTGGACCGGATCCAGGCCCCCTTCGTCGGTGAGGGCGGCTCGCTGGAGACCGACGGCGAGGGCACCCTGCTGGCCACGGTGAGCTCGCTGGTCAACCCCAACCGCAATCCGGGGATGTCCCAGGCCCAGGTGGAGTCGGCGCTGAAGTCGTCCCTGGGCCTCGACAAGGTGATCTGGGTGCCGGGCCTGGCCGGCCAGGACATCACCGACTGCCACATCGACTGCCTGGCCCGCTTCACCGCACCCGGCCAGGTCCTGCTGGACCGGCCGGGCCCGGGCACCGACGCCCGCTGGGTCGCGGTCTACGAGGAGGCGAAGCGGGTGCTGCAGAGCGCCACCGACGCGAAGGTCCGCCGCCTGCGGATCACCGAACTGCCCGGTCCTGACCGCCAGTTGATCCGGGGGCGCGGCAAGGACTTCCTGTCCAGCTACAGCAACTACTACACCGTCAACGGTGCCGTCATCGCACCGCAGTTCGGCGACCGCCAGGCGGACGGTGCGGCCTACGCGATCCTCCAGGCCCAGTACCCGGACCGCCGGGTCGTCCAGCTGAACATCGACGCCATCGCGAGCGGGGGTGGCGGCATCCACTGCGCCACGCAGTCCGAGCCGGCCGTACCGCCCGCCTCCTGAGACCTGCCCTGCCGATCCACCGATCCACCGATCTCCGATACGAGAAGAGTTGTCATGACGTTCCGCATGCCCGCCGAGTGGACCGAGCACGAGGCGTGCCTGATGGCCTGGCCCACCCGGGCCGAGCTCTGGGGTGAGACCTTCGCGGAGGCCAAGCAGGAGTATGCCCAAGTTGCCCGCGCGATCAGCGAGTTCGAGCCGGTGACGATGGTCGCCTGTCCCGGTCAGGGCGAGGAGGCGCGCGCCCTGTGCGGGGAGGGTGTCGAGGTGGTCGAACTGCCGCTGGACGACTCGTGGTTCCGCGACTCCGGGCCGATCTTCGTGCTCGGCCCCGACGGCGAGCGCGCCGGGGTGGACTTCCGGTTCAACTCCTGGGGGCAGAAGCACCACCCGTGGGACACCGACGACAAGATCGCCGCCCGGCTGCTGGAGCGGTTGGACGTCGAGCGGATCGACTCCCGGATGATCCTCGAAGGCGGGGCCGTCACGGTCGACGGCGAGGGCACGCTGATCACCACCGAGCAGTGCCTGCTGCACCCGAACCGCAACCCGGGGATGAGCAAGGAGGAGATCGAGGCCGAGCTGGTCGCCAAGCTCGGTGTCAGCACGGTGATCTGGCTCCCGTACGGCGGGCTGCTGGACACCGAGACCGACGGTCACGTGGACGGTGTCTGCGCCTTCGTGGCCCCGGGCAAGGTGGTGGTCCAGCTCCCGAGCGACCCGGCGCACCCCGACTACGAGCGGATGCGGGCCAACCGCGCGGTGCTGGAGGCGGCCGTGGACGCACAGGGCCGGCAGCTGGAGATCGTCGACCTGCCGCAGAGCGCCTTCCTCGAGGTCGGCGGCAAGCACACCGAGGTCGGCTACCTCAACTTCTACATCGCCAACGGCGGCGTGGTGGTCCCGGTGGCCGGACTTCCCGAGGACGAGGGCGCCCTCGCGGTGATCGCCTCCGCGCTGCCCGGCCGCAAGGTCGTCGGGGTGCGCTCCCGGGTGATCGCCTTCGGCGGCGGCGGGGTTCACTGCATCACCCAGCAGATCCCGTCAGCGGGCTGACCCGTACCCCACCCCTCACGGAAGAGAGCCCCCACATGACAGACCCTCAGAGAACCCCGCGTCGCCGGAAGGCCCTGCCGGTCGCGGCCCTGGCCGCAGCCGCCCTGCTCACCCTCTCCACCGCCTGCTCGGGACCGCCGAAGAGCAGCGGCACCGACGCGGAGGCGTACCGGCTGTCCGCCGACACCCCCGCCGGGCAGGCCGGCCTGGACTCCTTCACCTGGGCCGTCTACGCCGAACCGCCCACGCTGGACTACATCTCCGCCTTCGACTACCCGCAGAACACCGTGCTCTCCAACGTCTGCGAGAGCCTGATGCGGTGGACCCCGCAGCTGACCCTGGCCCCGGGGCTGGCGGAGAAGGCCACCAACCCCGACCCCACCACCTGGGTCTACGACCTGCGCCCGAACGTGCACTTCCACGACGGCGGCGTGCTGACCGCCGACGACGTGGTGTACAGCCTCGGCCGGCAGATGGCGCCGGAGAACGCGGCCGCCTGGGCCCAGCAGTTCCAGAACGTCAGCAGCATCACGAAGACCGGCCCGCTCCAGGTCACCGTCAAACTCACCCAGCCCGACTCGCAGTTCAACCAGTACATGGCCACCGCCGCCGGGGTGGTCGCCTCCCGGGCCGGGGTCGAGGCGGCCGGCCAGGACTACGGGACCAGCGGCAGCCTGGCCTGCACGGGCCCGTTCAAGCTAGGCAGCTGGACCAAGGGCCAGTCAGTGGAGCTCGAGCGCTTCGACGAGTACTGGGGCAGCAAGGCCAAGTCCGGCAAGGTGGTCTTCCGCTTCCTCACCGACCCCTCGGCCCGGGTGAACGCGATGCTCAGCGGCGAGGCGGACGGTGGCTACCTGATCCCGACCGAGAGCTACGAGCGGCTGCGGACCGGCGGCGTGGGCACGCTCTACTTCGGCGAGGGCCTCAGCACCGTCAACGTCAACGTGACCAACATGGCGGGCGTGCTCGGCGACCTGAGGGTGCGCAAGGCGCTCTCGCTCGCGCTGGACCGCTCCGGCTTCGTCCGCACCGGCCTCGGCGGGGCGGGCCGGGTCACCGGTTCGCTGACCAGTCAGGCCGCCTGGGCCGCCGCGCCCGAGCAGGTCCGCAAGGACGCCTTCGCCGGGCTCACCCCGACCGCACCCGACCTCGAGCAGGCCAAGTCGCTGATCAAGGAGGCCGGTGCCACCGGGAAGAGCATCACCGTCGCCACCAGCCCGATCGGCCAGGACGTCTCGGTGCTGGCCACCGCCGTGCAGGCCGCCGGGGCGAAGATCGGACTGGACGTCAAGCTCCGGACCATCGCGCCGAACGCCTTCACCGCGCTCTTCACCGACCCGAAGGCGCGCGAGGGCATCGACCTCTTCCCGGAGACGTACTACGACTCCATCACCGACCCGCTCGACCTGCTGGCCAACTTCAGAACCGGCGCCTACCAGAACTTCGCCTCGTTCAGCGACCCAGCCTACGACGGCCTGGTGCAGCAGGCGGTCGCCGCGACCGACCCGGCCGAGCGGTTCGCCGTCACCGCCAAGCTCCAGCGGACCGCCTCCGAGCAGCTGCTCTGGATCCCGGTCGCCGAGTGGCCGACGGCGGTGTTCCTGAACAAGCGGATCACCGGCGCGCCGACCACCATCTCCTACCTCTACTACCCGTGGGCGGCCGACGTGGGGGCGGCCCGGTGAGTTTCCTGAGATTTGCCGCGCGGCGGCTGGCCGAGATGGCCGCCACCCTGGTCGGTGCCTCGTTCGTGATCTTCGGCGCGATGTACCTCGCGCCCGGCAGTCCGGCCCGCGTGCAGCTGGCCGGCCACCTGGACGAACCGTTCCTGGTGCAGTACCTGCGCTGGGCCGGCCAGATCCTGCACGGCGACTTTGGCCGGTCGATCACCTACCGCACCGACGTCTCCCGGCTGCTCGCCGACCGGCTGCCCGCCACGCTGCTGCTGGTGGCGATGGCGCTGGTCCTGGTCGTCGCCCTCGGTCTGCTGCTCGGCTGGATCGGCGCCGTCCGGGGCGGCCGTACCGACGCCACCGTGCTGGTCGGCACCACGGTGGCGGTCGGCACCCCGTCGTTCGTCGCGGCCGTTCTGCTCCAGGGCGTGTTCGCGGTCGGTCTGGGCTGGTTCCCCACCGGTGGCACCGGGGAGGGCTTCGGGTCGATGGTCTGGCACCTCGTCCTGCCTGCCGTGGCCCTCGCGCTCTACCTGACCGGCATGCTGGCCAGGGTCACCCGGGCCGCCATGCTCGACGTGCTGGGTCAGGAGCACGTCACCGTCGCCCGCAGCCGGGGGGTGACGGAGCACCAGGTGATCCGCCGTCACGTGTTCCGCAACGCCCTCGGCACCGTGCTGACCACCGGCGGCCTGATCGTCTCCACCCTGCTGGTCTGCACCGTCCTGGTGGAGACCGCGTTCAGCGTCGGCGGCATCGGCCAGCTGCTCGAACTGTCCACCACCACCAAGGACTTCCCCACCGTGCAGGCCATCTCCCTGATCATGGTCGGGCTGTTCATGGCCGTGAACCTGATCGTCGACCTGCTCCACCCACTGGTCGACCCGCGCATCACGCTCGGCGCGAGAAGGGCCACCGGATGACCGCCACCCTGCTGCACCGGCCCGGCCTGGCCCGGATCCGGACCACCCGCGCCCCGCTCCAACTGCTCTGTCTCGGCTTCGTCGCCCTGGTCGTCCTCGCCGCGCTGCTCGCCCCCTGGCTGGCGCCCGAGGACCCGAACGCCGTCGACCTGGGCAACGCCCTCGCCGGGCCCTCCGCCGAACACCTGCTCGGGGTGGACGCCTCCGGCCGGGACACCCTCTCCCGCCTGGTCACCGGCGCCCGCACCTCGTTGCTCGGCCCGCTCGGCGTGGTCGCCTTCTCCACCCTGGCCGGGGTCGCGATCGGCGTCACCGCCGCCTGGCGCGGCGGCTGGCTGGACTCCGTACTCTCCCGGAGCACCGAACTGGTCTTCGCCTTCCCCGGCATGCTGCTGGCCATCCTGATCGTCTCGGTCTACGGCGAGGGACTGCTCGCCCCCGTCATCGCCCTCGCCGTCGCCTACCTGCCGTACGTCAGCCGGCTCACCCGCTCGCTGGTGCTCGCCGAACGCACCCGCCCCTACGTCGAGGCGTACCAGGTGCAGGGCCACTCCGGCCTGCAGATCTGCCTGCGGCACGTCATCCCCGGCATCGCTCCCGTGGTGCTCGCCCAGTCCACCATCAACTTCGGCTACGCCTTGATCGACCTGGCCGGCCTCTCCTTCCTCGGGCTCGGCGTTCCCGCGCTGACCCCCGACTGGGGCCGGATGGTCTTCGACGGCCAGTCCGCCGTCCAGCACGGCTACCCGCTGTCCGCGATCCTGCCCTGCGCCGCGATCGTGCTGACGGTGGTCGCCTTCAACGTGGTCGGCGAACGCTGGGCCGACCAGGTCGCCAGGAGGGACCGATGACCACCCTCGACATCCAGGCCTACCGCCTGCACCTGCCGAACACCGCCCGGCCCGTCCTCGCCGGGGTCGACCTCACCGTCGAGGCCCGCGAGACGGTCGCCCTGGTCGGCGAGTCCGGCTCCGGCAAGAGCCTCACCTCGCGCAGCGTCCTGGGCCTGCTGCCGACCGGCGCCGGCACCGAGGGCACCGTGCGGGTCAACGGCGACGACGTGCTCACCATGACGGACGATCAGCTCCGCGCGCTGCGTACCGGCACCGCCGCGATGATCTTCCAGGACCCCCGGGCCGCCATCAACCCGCTGCGCAGGCTCGGCGACTTCCTCACGGAGGGTCTGAACGGCCGCCTGACGGCCGGAGCCGCCGCCGAACGCGCCGCCGAAATGCTGGACGCGGTCGGCCTCCCGGCCTCGGTGCGCGGCCGCTACCCCGGCCAGCTGTCCGGCGGCATGCTCCAGCGGGTGATGATCGCGGGTGCCCTGATGGGCGACCCCGCGCTGATCCTCGCCGACGAGCCCACCACCGCACTGGACGTCAGCTCGCAGGCCGAGGTGGTGGCCCTGCTGGATGACCTCCAGGAACGCTTCGGCACCGCACTGCTCTTCGTCACCCACGACCTGGGCCTGGCCGCCGCGATCAGCGACCGGGTGTACGTGATGTACGCCGGCCGGATCGTCGAGACCGGTCCGGCCGAGGCCCTGTTCAACCGGCCGCGCCACCCCTACACGGCCGCGCTGCTCGCCTCGACCCCGCGTCCGGACGCCCCCGGCGGCCGGCTCGCCGCCATCGAGGGGCGGCCGCCGAGCCTGCGCGAGGAACTGACGGGCTGCCCGTTCGCGCCGCGCTGCCCGCTCGCGACCTTCCTCTGCACCCAGCAGGAACCCGCGCTGCTGCCGGTCGAGGCCGAACCGGCCCGGCGGGCCGCCTGCCACCACAGCGACCGAACGGGGGCCACTGATGGCTAGTCAGCTCCCGGACGCCGCAGTTCGCTCGAAGGGAGTGCCGCCGATGCGGAAGACCGTCCTGGAGGCCGTCGGCCTGCACCGCAGCTACGGCGAGGTGCAGGCGGTGGACCAGGTCTCCTTCACCCTGGCCGAGGGCGGCTCGCTGGGCATCGTCGGCGAGTCGGGCTCCGGCAAGACCACCACCGCCCGGATCGTGGTCGGGCTGGAACGGGCGGACGCCGGACGGGTCCTGGTGCACGGTCAGGACCGGACCGAGCACCGGCGCGGCTGGGCCCACCGGCTGGCCAGAGCCCGCCAGGTGCAGATGGTCTTCCAGGACCCGTACCTCTCGCTCGACCCGCGCACCACGGTCGAGGCCGTGCTGCGCGAGACCCTCCGGTTGCACTTCCCCGGGGCGGACCACCCCCGCCGGATCGCCGAACTCCTCGACCAGGTCGGTCTCGGCCCGCGCGAGGCCGGTGCGCTGCCCCGGCAACTCTCCGGCGGCCAGCGGCAGCGGGTCGCGATCGCCCGGGCGCTGGCGGTCGAACCGGCGGTCCTGGTGCTGGACGAGGCGGTAGCCGCGCTGGACGTCTCCGTGCAGGCCCAGATCCTCAACCTGCTCGCCGACATCCGCGAGCAGACCGGAATCGGCTACCTCTTCATCACCCACGACCTCGGCGTGGTCCGCTGCGTCACCGAGGACGTGATCGTGATGCGGCAGGGGCGGATTGTCGAGTCCGGCCGGACCGCCGAGGTGCTCGCCGCGCCCCAGCACCCGTACACCCAGCTGCTGTTGGACTCCGTCCCCCGGCCGGGCTGGGACCCGAAGGCGATCGCCGTCGCCCGCCGGAACCTGTGAGGCAGCGGCCGCGCGCCACCGGTTCGCCCGATCGGCGGCGCGCGGCCTCACGGGTGCGCTCTCCGGGCGGCCCTACTGTCGGATTCCGGATCCGTGCCCGCGCCACGAGGTGAGCCGCCATGCGAGAACCCGCCCTGTCCCGTCGGGCCCTGCTGAGGTCGGGGTCGGTGCTCGCCGCGCTGGCGATGCTCGAGGGCTGCTCCTCGTCGGCGGAGCCGGAGCCGTCGATCGGTACGTCGAGTCCGGGCAGCCCGGCGAGTCCGTCCGCAGCCTCCTCGGCGGTCACGTTCGTGATGCCGGCCGAGTCGCGTCCGCACACCAGGACGTTCATGGCCTGGCCGGCCCTGGAGGAGGTGTGGGGCGAGCAGCTGCCCGCCGTCCGCGAGGACATCGCGCGGGTGGCGCAGACGGTCGCCCGGTTCGAACCGGTGGTGCTGATGGCCCGACCGGAGCAGAGCGCGCAGGCCCGGCAGCTGTGCGGGTCGAGCGTGGAGGTGATCGACCTCGCGGTGGACGACCTGTGGGCCCGGGACACCGGCCCGACCTTCGTCACCGCCCCGGGCGGACTGGCCGGCGTGGACCTGAACTTCAACGGCTGGGGCAACAAGCAGACCCACGGCAACGACAGCCAGGTGGCACGGACGCTGCTGGAGCGGTACGCGATCCGGCGCATCCAGGCACCGATCACGGGGGAGGGCGGTGGGATCGAGGTGGACGGCGAGGGGACCCTGATGGCCACCGAGAGTTCGTGGGTGAACGAGAACCGCAACCCGGGCAAGTCCCGCGACCAGATCGAGGCTTCACTGAAGGAGCTGTTCGGCGTCCGCAAGGTGATCTGGTTCGCGGGCGTGGCCGGGCAGGACATCACCGACTGCCACATCGACGCGCTGGCCCGGTTCGCCGAGCCGGGCGTGGTGGTCATCCACCGGCCAGGCCCGGACGCGCCGCCGGACATCTGGTCCCGCGCCTCCGACCAGGCGCTCCAGGTGCTGCGCGACGCCACCGACGCCCAGGGCCGCAAGCTGCGCACGGTCGAGCTGGTCGAACCCGATCTCAGCCAACTCCCGGACCCCGGAAAGGACTTCCTGGCCACCTACCTCAACTACTACGTGGTCAACGGTGCCGTGATCATGCCCCGGTTCGGTGACAAGGCGTCGGACGACCGGGCGGCCGGCGTGCTGGCCGACCTCCACCCCGGACGCCAGGTGGTGCCGGTGAGCATCAACGCCATCGCCTCCGGCGGTGGTGGCATCCACTGCTCCACCCAGCAGCAGCCCGAGGCCCCGGCCGCCGCACCCCCGGTCCGGTGAGCGAGGTCCGTCCCGGCCGCAGTCGGTGGTACCTGGTCGTCCTGGTGCTGGTGGCGGCGCTGGTCGCAGCCGGGGTCGGGCTCTACCTCAACGAGCGCGAGAGCCATCGGCAGCCCCGGCAGCTCGGGTCCGAAATCGTCGGCGACGGGGTGGAGTTGGAGATCACCGCGCAGGAGGTGGACGTGGTCGCCCAGGAGGTCACCCTCTACACCGTCCTGGTCCCGCACGGCAGTCTGGCCGCCGCGCCCGGCTCACTGGCCTTCAGTCGGGCCGTGGAGGTGACGGTCGCCTCGCTGACGGCCGGCACGCTGCGGACGACGCCGGGTCAGGTCGCCACGCCGCAACCCGTCACCATCGGTCTGTACGGCGGCACTCCCACGGACTACCCGTTCGACCGGTACCGGCTGTCGGTCGACTGGTCGGCCACCGACCGGGGCGCACCCCTGCCGGTGGCGATCACCTTCACCGACGCCGACCCGTTCTTCACCGCCCGGGCCACCGATGCCTCCCAGGCGGACGAGGAGGCCCGGCTGGAGGCGGTGATCGGCAGGTCGCGCAGCACGTACATCCTGGCCTGGTTCATGATCGCGGCGATGTGGGCGCTCGCGCTGGCGGTGCTCGGCGGTGCGCAGGTGCTGATCCGCAAGCGCCGGCCGCTGGTCCGGCCGGCGCTGGGCTGGATGGCCGCGACGCTGTTCGCCCTGGTCGGGCTGCGCAACGCCGCGCCCGGTGCGCCGCCGATCGGTTCGGTCATCGACTACGTGGCGTTCTTCTGGGCGGAGGGGATCATCGCGGCGAGCCTGGCGTGCACGGTCGCTTTCGGGCTGCGGGTCGAGCACCGGACGGCGGACGACTGACGGTCCGTCACTGTGATGCGGCTCCTGCGGCGAGTCCGAGGATCAGCGCGCGGACCACGGGCGCCGGGTCGATCTGCGAATCGAGGGACTGGATCGCGGCCAGGCCGTCCGTACCGGCGGCGGCGGCCTCGCCGAGCGGTCGCGGGTCGAAGGCGCCGCCGCGTTCGTCCGCCAGCACCCGGAACAGGGCGACGAAGCACTCCCGCCAGCGCTGGTACTCCGCCGTCAGGCTCTCCCGTACGCGCTCGTCGTTCAGGGCGAACCAGTGCAGCGCGGAGTGCAGCCTCGACAGGTCGCCGGCCTCCGGCTGGGACAGCAACTCGACCACCCGCTCGGCCCGTTCGGCGAAGCTGCCGGGCTGGGCGACAGCTTCCTCCATGGGCGTGATCCACTCCGGCCGGATGGCCTCCAGCACCGCCACGATCAGGTCGGTGCGGGTCTGGAAGTGGTAGTGGCACATGCCGTGGGTCACCCCGCCCAGGGCGGCGACGTTGCGGGTGGTGAACGGCACCTGGCCGTCTCCCGCGAGCAGTTCGCGCGCGGCGGCGAGCAGCCGGGCCCGGGTCTGCTCGCCCTTGGTCGAGGAGCGCGGCTTCCGGGCGCCGGCGGTCGGCGGGGTCGCCGGGGCGGCGGGCTGTGGGTGATCGTCACGCGTGGCCATCCGGGAACTCTAGTGCCACGCCCCGAGAGGTCGAGGGCGAACTGCTGTCCCAAAGTATTGACCGAGCGCTTGGTCAGTTTTACGTTCAGGGTCAGGCCGTGGAGCGACCACGGTCCACAGCAGGAGGCAGCAGATGAACGATCACAGCGAACCGCAGGTCCCGTCCGGACGAGCCCAAGCACCGCTCGGACGCCGGAAGTTCCTCGCCGCAGCCGGGCTCACGGCAGCCGGCGCGGCCCTCGCGGGGGCGGGCTCCGCCGCCGCCAAGGCGATCGCGCAGCCGACGGCCGCCGGGGCGGTGAGTGCTACCGGGACCTTCACGGTGCCGGTCGACACCGTCCAGCACACCCGTACCTGGATGGCCTGGCCGGACGACCCCACCATCTGGACCGGTCGTGGGGGCGGGCGCCGAGGCGGCCCCTCGCTCAGTCAGATCCAGGCCAACATCGCGCTGGTCGCGAACACCATCGCCAAGTACGAGCCCGTGTACCTGTGCGCCAACCCCGCCGCTGCGGCCGCTGCCCGCAATGCGTGTCCCGGCGCCAACATCACGGTGATCACCACCATCCCGGTCAACGACTGCTGGATGCGGGACAGCGGCCCGGTCTTCCGCACCGACGGACTCGGCGGCCTGGACGCGATCGGCCTCAACTTCAACGGCTGGGGCGGCAACCAGACCTACACCAACGACGGCAAGGTCGCCTCGCGCGTCGCCGCCCTGCTCGGCGTGCCGTTCACGGCGGCGGGCCTGGTGGGGGAGGGCGGCGCCGTCGAGACCGACGGCGCGGGCACCCTGATGGCCACCAGGAGCAGCATCCTGGTCTCCAACCGCAACCCCGGGATGAGCCAGACCCAGGCCGAGAACGCGATGAAG
Source organism: Kitasatospora sp. P5_F3 (assembly GCF_054049135.1). Lineage (NCBI taxonomy): Bacteria > Bacillati > Actinomycetota > Actinomycetes > Kitasatosporales > Streptomycetaceae > Kitasatospora > Kitasatospora sp. P5_F3. Next base: position 28,340 of record NZ_JBFUMY010000008.1, read on the forward strand.
GCCGCGTACGGCGCCAGCAAGGTCATCTGGTTCACCGGGGTCGCCGGCCAGGACATCACCGGCGACCACGTCGACGCGACCTCGCGCTTCCTCGCCCCCGGTAAGGCGCTGGTCCAGCAGCCGAACGCAACTGACGACCCGTACGACGCCTGGACCAAGGACGAGATCAACCAGTACAACGTGCTGGCCGCCGCGACCGACGCCCGCGGTGTCCGGATCCAGGCCACCAAGCTCGGCGGCCCCGACTACTACACGATCCGGCAGAGCGACCCCGCGTTCGTCGGCTCCTACGCCAACTACTACGTCTGCAACGGCGCGGTGATCGCCTCCCAGTTCGGCGACTCGCGGGCCGACGCGGCGGCCAAGACGAAGCTCCAGTCGCTCTTCCCCGGCCGGGTCGTGGTCCAGCTGAACGTCGACTACATCGGCCTCGGGGGCGGCGGCATCCACTGCGTCACCCAGCAGCAGCCGGTCGCGTAGCCGTCCGCTCCGGGCCCCGGCCCCGCCGCCGGGGCCCGGACGGAATCCCCTGCTCTGGGCGGCAGTTCCGCATCCAGGTGTGCCCAGCTGTCCCAGGGCGGGGGCTCCAGGCTGGTGCACAGGTCCTGGGACGCATCCGGGACCACGGCCTCATGCCGGCGGGCAGGTCGAATTCCTAACGTGGGAGCACGCGTTGAGCACTCGGCCGGTGACACCGGCAGGCGGCTCACGCGAGCCAGGTCGTCGTCGGCGGCCCGGTGCATGAGCCGGGACTCCCCGGCCCGTGTGTTCCGACAGCGAAGTACTGGAGGATCCCAGATGGGTTGGAACCAATTCACCCTCTCCTCGAGCGGCAGCTCGGATCAGTCGAGCCGGCTCGCTGCGGTCTCCCGGATCGACGGCAGCATGGAGGTCTGGTGGGTCGCCTCGGACGGCTCCGTCCAGGGGGCGTACTGGTACGAGGGAGCGCCGTGGAAGCGCTACGAGCTCGCGCCCGCCGGTAGTGCCTCCGTCAACGGCGGTATCGCGGCCGTCTCCCGGATCCCCGGGAGCATGGAGGTGTGGTTCGTGGGTGCGAACGGTTCGGTGCAGGACCGTTTCTGGTACGAGGGCAGTACGTGGCAGGCGTTCGAGCTCGCGCCCGCCGGCAGTGCCTCGGTCACGGGTGGGGTCGCCGCGGTTTCGCGGATCCCCGGGAGTATGGAGGTGTGGTTCGTGGGTGCGAACGGTTCGGTGCAGGACCGTTTCTGGTACGAGGGCAGTACCTGGCAGGCGTTCGAGCTCGCACCTGCGGGCAGCGCCGCCATCACCAGTGGCGTCGCCGCGGTTTCGCGGATCCCCGGCAGCATGGAGGTCTGGTACGTCGGCCCGAACGGTTCGGTGCAGGACCGTTTCTGGTACGAGGGCAGTACGTGGCAGGCGTTCGAGCTCGCGCCCGCCGGCAGTGCCTCGGTCACGGGTGGTGTCGCGGCCGTCTCGCGGATCCCCGGGAGTATGGAGGTGTGGTTCGTGGGTGCGAACGGTTCGGTGCAGGACCGTTTCTGGTACGAGGGCAGTACCTGGCAGGCGTTCGAGCTCGCGCCCGCCGGCAGTGCCTCCACCCACACCGGCATCGCCGCCGTCTCCCGTATCCCCGGCAGCATGGAGGTCTGGTACGTCGGCCCGAACGGTTCGGTGCAGGACCGTTTCTGGTACGAGGGCAGTACCTGGCAGGCGTTCGAGCTCGCGCCCGCCGGCAGTGCCTCCATCACCAGTGGTGTCGCTGCCGTCTCCCGGATCCCCGGCAGCATGGAGGTCTGGTACGTCGGCGGCGACGCGTCCGTCCAGGACCGCTTCTGGTACGACACGTCGAGCAAGAACTTCGACCAGGACGTCACCACCGACATCGCCATCGGAGGCTCGGCGCACGTCGTGATGCGGCAGGACGGCTTCTTCTCGTTCAGCACGCACGCGCACGACAGCGGTTTCGACAACATCGACTACACGATCTCCGCCGCCGTGATGGCCGCGGACGGAACCGTATTCACCTTCCAGCACTCCGGTCACACCGAAGGAACCGTCGCCGGCCTGCCCTTCGGTACCCCGGACCGCAACGACGACTTCACGTTCACCGGCAACAACCCGCAGATCACCGAGAAGTGGGACGGCATCCTCAACGGCACCTTCCAGGCCAACCTGCAGGGGACGGACACCCTCGCGGCCGGCGTCACCGGCGCTCTCGGCGACCTGGTGGACGCGATCGTGTCCGCGGCGGGGAAGGCCGCAGCCGAGGCGATCATCAAGCTCGTCTCCTGACCCCCGGCCGGTTCCGGCAGTAACCGGCCCCTACCCCAAGGCATCGGCCCSGCTCCCTCCCCAGGAGCCGGGCCGACTGCTGTCGTACCGTCAGCCGGTACGGTCTAGGAGAGCAGCTCCCGGGCCTCGTCCGTGAGGGCGAGCTCCGGATCCGTCTCCAGCGCGGCCCGGACGTCGGCGACCGCCTCGGGGTGGCGGCCCAAGGCCTTCAGTGAGTGGGCGCGTTGGAGCCGGGCCGACGGGTCGTCGGTCTCCGTGACGACGGCGTCGAGCAGGTCGAGGGCCTCGCTGTGGCGTCCCGCGTCCTGGTAGGCGACGGCCAGGTTGAAGCGCAGGCCCGGGTCATCGCTCAGGTGGACGGCTCGTTCCAGGTCGGCGGCGGCCGCTGCCAGGTCGCCCTCCTCGTAGGCGAGTTCGCCGCGCAGGGCCCAGGCCTGGGCGAGCTCCGGGTCCGCCGCGAGGGCCGCCGAGTACGCCGCGCGGGCCTGCGCGTGCTCGCCCTCCGCTGCATGCAACTGTCCCTTGACGGTCAGCAGTTGGGCATTGGCCGGGTCGAGGGCGAGTCCGGCCGTGACGTCCCGGTGGGCGCCCGGCAGGTCGCCGAGGTCGGTGAGCAGCCCGGCCCGGTTGAGGTAGGCGTCGACGAAGGCCGGGTCGAGTTCGATGACGTAGCCGAAGTCCTGCACCGCGCCCTTCACGTCGCCGAGTTCGGCCCGGACGTCGGCGCGGTTGTAGTACGCCTCGGGGAAGGGCGGAGAGAGGCGGATCGCCTCGTCGAAGTCGGCCAGCGCCTCGGCCGAGCGGCCGGTGCGCCGCAGCACGATGCCCCGGTCGAAGTAGTACTCGGCGTAGTTGGGGTCGACGCTGATCACCGAGGTGTAGTCGGCCACCGCGTCGTCGTGGCGGCCGAGCCCGCCGTGTACCTGGGCGCGGTTGTAGACCAGCACCGAGCGGTGCAGGGCGTGCTCGCCCGGGTCGAGGATCTCGTCCAGCCGGGCCACGCACTCGTCCAGCAGCGCGAGCGCCGCCTCCGGCCGGCCTTCGCGGACCTCGATCAGGGCAAGTCCGTTGCGGTTGAAGGCCGTTCGGAAGGCCCGCTCCTTGGGATCCGGTGTCCGGGTGGCGAAGGCGATCGCGGTGTTGATCCAGCCACGCGCCACCTGGTGATCGCGCCGGTCGTCGTCCAGGAAGCGGGTGTAGAGCATCGCCGTGCCGTACGCGCACTGCAGGTGGATCTCCGGATCGGTGCTGACCGCGCGGGCCTGCTCCCAGAGCGGGAGGATCTGGTCGGTCAGACCGAGCCCGGCGAGCGCGTTGGCCGGCTTGGCGATGAAGGTCCACCAGTGGCGGGGGKGGGTGTCGTGGGTGACCAGGGCGCTTCCGCGCTCCCCGAAGTCCAGGACGGCGTGGTAGAAGCCCATGTCGGTGCAGTAGTTGCTCGCCTCGCGGAGCAGGTCGGCGCCCGCGCCGGACGGGTCGGAACCGTGCTCGGCGTGCCAGAGCAGGGCCCCCAGGCCCAGCGACTGCTGGTCCAGCGCCGCCAGTTCGAGCCGGCGGGCGTCGTGCAGCGCGGCGCGCTCGGCGGGGGAGAGCAGCTCGTACGCCTCGGCCGTGCGCGGGTCCTCGGCCGTGCCGTCGCCGGCCACGTACAGCGCCGCGCGCTCGGCCGGAGTCTCCGGGAGGGGTTCGGCCGGGGCCGTGCCGTGGACGGGTACGCAGTGCGCAGCGAGGGCGGGCTCCAGCGGGGCGGCCGTCTCGCCCGGGGGCTGCTCGAGCGGCTCCGTCCCGGTGTGCGCGACCACCGTGAGCAGCGCCGGGTCCATCCGGCGGACCAGGACGGCGAGGAACTCCTGGTCGGTCGGGTCGGCCCGGTGCAGGTCCTCGACCACCAGGGTGTGCGGCCCGTCGCCCAGCGCGAGCGCGTACTCGGTGAGGAACTCGACCAGGCCGTGCGCGATCCGCAGGGTGCGCAGCCGGGAGTAGTAGCGGGTGCGCTCCTTGGGTACCGCCAGCGAGGTGAGGGTCTCCCGGGAGGCGGGGACGACGCCGCGCAGTTCGGGCGCGGTGCTGAGGATCTCGACGTCGTGCCGCCGGACGGCCTCGGGGCAGCGGGTGAGCGCGTCGGGGACCAGGGCCCGCAGCAGGGAGCCGACGGCGGTGTACGGGCCGCGCAGCCGGCGGTGCGCACTGACCGTCACCAGGACCGGCGGCAGCGCCAGTTGCTCGTGGGCGGCGACGCGGGCGGCGCGGTGCGGCGCCCGGACCCAGTGGTGGCGGGGCTCGGCCATGGCGGTGGTGCCTTTCGTCAGAGAGCGGCTGCGGGAGCTTCGGGGGTTACCGGGGCTACGGGACCTTCGGGGTCGGACTTCCGGCGGCGCCGGTTCCGGCGGACCATCACGGCGACGGCGCCGAGCTGGAGGACCGCCAGGGCGAAGAACACCGTGGAGTCGATGAACGGGCCGAGCGGCGCGTGCCCGCCGAAGCGGTCCAGCGCACCCGTGACGAACCGGGCCCCGGCGGGGAGCACACCGAGGGCGAAGACCGTCAGCGAGAAGGCGTAGCCGCCCACGATCAGCCAGGAGTACCAGCGCGCCGCCCGGCGGTCGACGGCGTGCCAGGCCGACTCGTCCAGCAACGGGCGCCCCCGGCGGCGGCGGACGGTGTTGCGCAGCACGCCCATGGCGGTGGTGTGCAGGTCGCGGCAGCCGAGCACGGTGCTGAGCAGCACGTAGAGGTCGGTCCGCAGATAGAGGAACGCCTGCCAGGCGATCCGCAGCAGGGTGGCGTAGGCCAGCGCGAGGCAGAGCCGGCCGAACCCGCTGAGCGCGCCGCCGGGTAGGCGGGTGGCCTGGGCGGTCAGGGTGAGGGCGGCGGTCAGCACGGTGTCGGCGAGCACCCCGGCCAGGATCGGCAGGTAGCGCTTGCGCCTGGGCACGGTGACCAGCCCGTCGAGCGAGGTCTCCAGCACGATGTAGATCAGGCGATGGCCGAACGAGAGCCTGCTGGGCAGGCCGAGCCGGCGCCCGGCGAGGGCGTGGAAGGCCTCATGGACCAGGATCAGCGGGAACTGACAGACGAACAGGACCAGGGCGACCACGCTGAAGTAGGGGCTGAAGAACACGTTTGCGGGGTGCGGCGCCAGCTCGGGCACCCGGACCGTCTCGGCGATCCAGGCGGCGACGACCAGCAGGTAGCAGGCCCAGGCCGGCGGGCTGAACAGGGCTCGGCCGAGGCGCTGCCAGCGCACCGGCGGTGGTGGCGGCTCGTCGCCGGTGCGGACGAAGCCGAGCTCGTCCAGGCCGGCCAGCAGGTCCGCGATGTCGACGCTCTCGCCGTGGGCCCGCTCGTAGGCGCGGGCGGCCTCACGGGGCGTCAGGCCGTCGGCCAGCAGCCGGACCAGCTCCGCCCCGTCGGCGGGGAGCACCGCGTAGGAGTCGGTGTCGACCCGGCCGACGGTGACCTCCTCGCCCTCGTCCAGGTAGACCAGCGGGTGCAGCGCGACCGGACGGTCGAGATCCGGGCCTGCGGGCGCTCGGTCGGTCGAGGGGCTCATCGGTCCTCCCGGAGAAGATCTCTGCTGGGCGGTGTGGTTGCCGGGTCCGGCCGGGTGGTTGCCGGGTCCGTGTGTGGTTGACGGGGCCGGCCGCCGGAGCGGCCGACCCCGTCAGAGGGCGTTGAGGCCTCAGGCGTCGCAGCCGCAGCCGTACATGGTCTGGGCCGAGCTGGTCAGGCGGACCGGGCCGGCCTTGCGGATGACGATCTTCTTCATGGTGTGTCCTTCCCTCGGGCTGACAGAGAACGAGCAGGTGTGAATCACTTGGCTTCGAATTTTCATCTCAGCTGTCGCGACGCCCATCAGCATGGAACGGGGCCACGCTCATGTCAACAGTGGGGAAGCCGAGTTGATGATCCGTCAGGTCCGGCGTGGAAGCCGCCGTCGACGAACAGCAGCGGGGCTCCGGAGGTGGCCCGGTGCTCCAGGACGCGACCGATCAGGATCAGGTGGTCGCCGGCCGGGACGGTGCGGTCGCGGTGGCAGATCAGGGTCGCGACAGTGCCGTCCAGCCGGGGCAGCCCGTACCGGCCGGCCTCGGTGCGCAGCCCGGCGAAGCGGTCGCCGGGTCCGGCGAAGCGGACGGCGAGATCGCGCTGGTCGGCGGCGAGCAGGTGGACCGCGAAGTGGTCGGCGCCGGTGAACGCGGCCTGGCTGGTGGAGGACCGCTGCAGGCACCAGAGCACGAGTGGTGGCTCCAGCGAGACCGAGGTGAAGGAGTTCACGGTCAGGCCCGCGGGCCGTCCCCGGTGGCGGGTGGTCACCACGGCGACCCCGGTCGCGTAGCGCCCCAGCACCGCGCGCAGTGGTCGGTCCGCCTCGACCGCCTTGTCGAGGGCCATCCGGCACGCTCCTCCCTGCTGGAGTGTCCAACCAGTCCCAGATGAACGGGACTTGGTGTTGTCATTCATCTCAGACGGAGCCCTCGCAGGTTGACAGCTCTCCGCCGAGGCGTCAACAGGTCCGGCGGGCACGGCTGGTGGCCGTCGGCCGGGCGAGCGGGGCACGGCCGACCGGGGTGGTTCCGGCCGGTGGCCAACTAGGATGGGGCGACGGAGCTGTCGGGCTCCGGCCGCGCTCGCGGCGCAGCGATGGAACGAGCAAGGGAGGTGCGCGGTGCCCCGATCCGGAGCCGCCACGCTCGCCGACCGGATCGACCGGCTCTTCGAGGTGGTGCGAGGCCCCGACCGCGAGCCGTACCGCAACGAGGAGGTCGCCCGGGCCTGCCGTGAGGCCACCGGCGAGACCTTCTCCGCGACCTATCTCTGGCAGCTCAGAACAGGCCGTCGGGACAATCCGACCAAGCGCCACCTGGAGGCACTGGCGCAGTTCTTCCAGGTGCCCCCGGCCTACTTCTTCGACGACGAGCAGAGCGCCCGGATCGCCGAGGAGCTCCAACTGCTGGGCGCACTGCGGGATGCGGGTGTCCGCGACGTGGCGCTGCGGGCCGTCTCGCTCTCGCCCGAGGGGCTCGGGACGATCAGCGACATGATCGAGATCATCGCCCGCAGAGAGGCCGGATCACACTAATCCGAATGACTGTCCATCAGACCTTCACACGCCTAGGATCGCTCTCAGCGCGTCGGGCATCGCTGACCGTGATCGGACCGGGCCTGGGGGTAGGACTGTGCGGTTACACATGGACCGGCGGCGACGGATGCTCTGGCGCCGATGTCGGCGGATGGTGGAGGCCCTCCCGCTGTCGGCACCCTTCGACCCGGAGGAGCTGGTGGCCGCACTGGCCGAGCGGCGCGGGCGGCCGATCGAGCTGATCCAACTGCCGGTCCGCGGCCGTACCCCCTGTGGCCTGCTGGTCACCACGGACCGAGCCGACTACATCGGCTACCCGAGCGCCACCACGGCGCTGCACCAGCAGCACATCCTGCTGCACGAGTTGGGCCATCTGCTCTCCGGTCACGTGGGAACCGGGGAGCTCAGCGCCGGAGCCGCGCAGGCGCTCCTGCCCAACCTCTCCGACGAGCTGGTGCACCGAGTCCTCGGGCGTACGGTCTACACCGAACTCGAGGAGCAGGAAGCCGAGTTGTTCGCCTCGCTGGCCCTGCACCGCCCTCGACACGGCAGCCGGGTGTGACCGCGGCACCGGTCCGCTGGGTGCGGGCCTGGACGGCGTACCGGCGGATCGGCCCGCTCTGGGCCGCCCTGCACCGCGCGGTGCCCGAGATCGCGCTCTCCACGCCCACCGTCCGGCTCTGCCCGGTCTTTCCGCGCGGAGCGGAGTTCGCGCTGTACCGCCGCATCATCGAGATCCACGACGGCCGGCTCGCGCTGCGCCCCTACGTCCACCCAGGGGTGCACACCTGGGCGGTGGCGACCGCCGGCCGGCAGGGCACGGGCGGCAACGCGGCGGCGCGGGCGGAGGCGGCGTGCATCGCGGCCGCGCTGGCCGCCGCCAAGGCCGGGCTGCCGTACCTGGCGGGGCCGCCCGTCCCGTACGCCGCGCACGAGGTGCAGGCCAGCATCGAGGCCGAGACCGCCTGGCTGATCGCCGTGACCGAGGCCTTCACCCGCTCGACCCGCGCGGCCGAGGTCGGGACACACCGTCCCGGCGTGCGGCACGCCGCGCTCTGGCAGCCGGTGATCCGGCACTGCTGACGCCACTGCGGGAGCTGCGCCGTTCCGGGCAACGGGGGGCGGGGTGGAGGTCTCTTGAGGACGAAATGGGACAATCTGCCCCTAATCTCCGACCATGGCACTCCAACTCGTTCAGGCGATCGTCGAGGTACTGGCCGTCCCGGGGGCTGATGCCTCCGCTACTCCCACCCCGTCCCCGAATCCCGCTTCGGGCGGTGTGGGAAGCGGGTCCGCTGCACCGATCTGGGGCATGTTCGCGCTCGCCGCCCTGCTCGCCCTCGTCGCCCTCGGCTACCAGGTGAGCAAGGGCTCGAACCCGGCCAAGTCCGGGATCGTGCGCAGTGCCATCGCGCTTGTGCTGGTGATCGCCCTGGTGGTCCTCGCGGTCGCCAGCCTCTACGACACCACTGACAAAGACATCAAGATGCTGCTGCTCGGCGCCATCGTCGCGATGTCATCAGGCGTGATCGCGTTCTACTTCTCCTCCCGCAGCGCCGAGTCGGCGCGCAAGGACCTGCTCGCGGCGACCACCGGGGTCCCGGTGGTCGTACCCGAGCTGATCGGCCTGACGGTTGCTCAGGCGAAGGCCAAGATGAGTACCTCCCACCTGCGGCTGAGGCTCCCGTCCGGCGCGGCCGACGCGGACACGATCGCCACCCAGGACCCGACCGAGGGGCGCATGGTGCCCCTCGTCTCCGAAGTGACCGCCACGACGACCACCGCAGCCGTGAGCACTTCCTAGCTCTCTCACGACCGGCCTGCCGGGGCTCCTGGAGAGCCTCCAGCGCCTGGGCGAAATCCACCACCGCGTCTGCGCCGTCCGGCCGTTCCGCCATCGGGGCGAAGCCGTTGTCGACCAGCCAGTCCCGCAACTCCTCGACCGGGAAGACGGGCCACACGGCCGCCTCCACAGGGATCAGGCAGGACATCCCGCGCATCGCAAGCTCGTACAACCGCTCGTGCCCGCCGCGCTGTGGCCGGACCTCGTTCGACACGCCCTTCTCCAGCTCCGTCGCGGGGGAGCCTGCCTTCCACCGGAACGTGCGAGCCTGGCCGCGGCCCTGGCTCGACCGGCCCGGAGACCTCGTTGTCCGAGATCGCTCCGGACCCTTGGCGCGAAGCGGTTGTCCCGGGTCAGTCAGCCGTCGAGGGCGATCGGGCCGAGTCCGGGTGGCAGATGGCGCACGGCCACTGCCACGGCCTCGTGCGCTGTGGCGAACAGGCCGAGGTCCGGAGTGATGAAACCCCTGCCCAGCCCGTACGTGCTGTCGCTGCCCGCAGTCAGGCAGGGGCCGACGACGGTGAGGTCCGGGCGGGTGGTGGTCGAGAAGCGCAGCGCCCAGTGGCTCGTGAACGGGTAGAGGGCGCGCAGTGCCGGCTCGGCGTAAGCCGCCTCGATCAGGGCTTGGTACGGCTCCTGCCAGTCGTACTCCAAATCGGCCGCCTCCTGACGCTTACCCTGCCACTCGGATTCCGTCAGTCGCGCGGGATCGTGGTCGGGCACCTCGAACCGGCCGGTCAGGTGCACGAAGGGTGCCGCCCTCCGGATGTTCTCCAGGGCCGCCCCGTCGTGCCATGCCCGGGCAGCCCTGGCGACCTCCGCCAGGTCGTCTGTCAGGCCGTCGATGAGGGATAGACCCTGAAACAGGTCCGTGCCCCGAATCGACCAGCGCCGGTCGTGCGACCACGCGCTGATCTCCAGCGGGCCGCGGTGCGGCAGAGTGCTTGCGACGGCCGCGTGGAGCAGCGGAGCGAAGTCCGGGGAGGTGACGGGGACGGCACTGAGACGGTCCGCCGATGCGACCTGGAGTGCTGCGGCGAGGCTGCCGCAGGCCGCGACCTCGGGGTACAGGACGGAGGGATCAGGAGGGGTGGGCATGGCATGAACCTTCCCCGTGATCTTGGAAACTCGCAACAACTCGAGGCTGGGATAGTGCTCCTGACGATAGATTCTGACTGCTGGTCGGAGACGAGTTCGGCGATGTTGCGCATCTGCCGGATCGCGACGCGGCCGATCATGGTGTGGCCATCGAGGTCCTCCGCCGCCGCCCGCACCTCGATACCCAGTTCGGTGAGGCTCTCCGGCTCCTGCAGGGACTCGCGCAAGTTGCGCCCGAACCGCTGAACCGTGACCACAGTTATGGGATCAGGACCTCGAACTCGGTGGCCTGGGCCGTGGCGTCGGCACGGCAGGTTTGGTGTCGGTGAGCCGGACATGATCAGCTGATTCTCTGCTCTGCCCGCGTTCGGGCACCTGCGGAGGAGGAGTGTGACCATGGCCGGCTTCGGGTGGAAGCTGCACGGGGACGGCCGGAGCCCGGGGCCGGGGGCGGTGGTGCGGCCCGACGAGCGGCTGTCCTGGGGGCGGACTGTCGGGCTCGGGGCGCAGCACGTGGTGGCGATGTTCGGGGCGACCTTCGTCGCGCCGGTGCTGATGGGGCTGGATCCGAACCTCGCGGTGATGGTGTCGGGTGCGGCGACCGTCTTCTTCCTGTTGGTGACGGGTGGTCGGATTCCGAGCTACCTGGGCAGCAGCCTCTCCTTCGTCGGCGTGGCGGCGGTGATCAAAACCCAGGGCGGGGACGCGGCGACGCTGACCGGTGCGCTGCTGGTGGTCGGTGTGGTGCTGGCGGCGTGCGGTGCGGCGGTGCAGGCGCTGGGGGCGCGGGTGATCCACGCCGTCCTGCCGCCGGTGGTGACCGGTGCGGTGGTGATGCTGATCGGCTTCAACCTGGCGCCGGTGGCGGCCGGGACGTACTGGCCGCAGGACCAGTGGGCGGCGCTGCTCACCGTGTTCTTCACCGGGTTCGCGCTGGTGGCGCTGCGCGGTTTCTGGTCGCGGATCGCGATCTTCCTCGGGCTGGTCTTCGGGTACGGGATCTCCTGGGTGCTCGACCGGGTCTTCGGGCAGATCCACTCGGCGAACGGCGCGGGCCAGGTCACCGATCACTGGCGGCTCGATCTGTCGGGTGTCGAGCACGCGGACTGGATCGGCCTGCCGTCCCTGCACGCGCCGAGCTTCTCGCTCTCGGCGGTGCTGGTCGCGCTGCCGGTGGTGGTGGCGCTGATCGCGGAGAACGCCGGGCACGTGAAGGCGGTGGGCGAGATGACGGGCGATCAGCTGGACGACCGGATGGGCGTCGCGATCATGGCCGACGGCGCCGCCACCGTCATGTCGACGGCGGTCGGCGGCCCGGCGACGACGACGTACGCCGAGAACATCGGGGTGATGGCGGCGACCCGGGTGTACTCGACGGCGGCCTACTGGTGTGCGGCGGGCTTCGCGATCCTGTTCGGTCTGTGCCCGAAGTTCGGTGCAGTGGTCGCCGCCATCCCCGGCGGGGTGCTGGGCGGGATCACGGTGGTGCTGTACGGGATGATCGGCCTGCTCGGCGCCCAGATCTGGGTCAACAACCGGGTCGACCTCGCCAACCCCCTGCACCTGGTCCCGGTGGCAGCAGGCGTCATCATCGGCATCGGCAACGTCACGCTCGAGTTCACCGACACCTTCGAACTGAGCGGCATCGCGCTCGGCACCCTGATCGTCCTGACGGGCTATCACGTGCTGCGCCTGCTGGCCCCGGCCCACATGAAGCACTCCGCCGGATCACCGCTCCTCGACGCGGGGACCACCGACTACGACGGTCGGCCCACCCCTCGCTGACTGGTGATCGGACCTTGTCGTGGCGCACAGTGGAGCGGTCTGCAGCGAATCAGCAGCCCCGCCCCTGAACCCCCAGTCGCCCTCTGGAGCAGATGACTGCACGTCAGACGGTAGACAGCCCGCGCTGTTCGTTCATGAAGTGGCGCCTCGGAGGCAGCGGCACACAACGCGTGGTCCCCGGCGAGTCCCCAATCCCAAGAGTGCAGCCCATACCGGTCGGCTAGGGCACGATCCGGATTGCGAGCAGGCTGCCGCCGTCGCCGAACGAGACTGCCTGCCACTGTTCGTCGCCGCTGCGCTGCAGTTTTCCGCGCAGCTCGTAGGCATGCCGTCGGTACTGCTCGACCTGGTGTGCCGTCAGCAGCTCGAACAGGTCGGCCTTCAGCCCGGAGAATGCCTCCACTCGGACTCCGCCGAGTCGGAACACCTGATCGGTGCCGACGTACCGGGTGGCGCCGAAGTGGTGCTCCGCATCGTGGACGCTGTCTGATCCCGCGAAGGTGTCGGTCTCGTAGTGTTTCCTGCCCTGATCCTCGGTCAGGTACCAGGCGATGTGTTTACCTACGCCTGCCAGAGCGAGCTGACTCGCTGCTCCGACATGCGCCATGACCCGTCCGAACCAGGCCGCGGTTTCGCAGGTCGATGTCGGAGCCGAGACGATGGCAGCGGCCTGTCGTACAGTCGCCAACTGTGATGACGACCCTGATGACGTACGCGGGCACCACCGAGCCCAACGCAATGGTCACCCGCACCGGTGGGGTGCCCCTGGCCCCGGCCGGGACTGCCTGGCCTCAGTGCTCCACCTGCGACGGACCGATGCAGTTCCTGGCCCAGGTACTCCTCGACGACCTCGGTCGCCACGCGGGCGAGGGCCCTGCCGAGGGGCGGGACGTGCTCGCCCTGTTCATGTGCCAGAACGATCCGGGCATGTGCGAGGAGTGGGATCCGCAGGCGGGCGGGAACCGGGCGCTGATCTTCCCTGCCGCGGCCGCGCTCCAGCCGATCCCGGTGCCCACGCTGGACGAGGATGACGACCAGGAGCCGGTCTTGCTCGGTGCTGTGAGCGCCGTCGCGTACGAGGCTCCGTCGACGGCGGTGGATTACGGCCAGGCCTGCAAGGAGTGGGTGGGCCAGCCGGGCCGGACTCCTCTGGACATCCTCGGTCAGCTGGGCGGGCAGCCCGCGTGGCTGCAGAACGACGAGACCCCTGCCTGCCCGACCTGCGCGCGGGAGATGAGGCTCGTCGTCCAACTCGAGGAAGGACGGGACCACGCCACCGCGATGAACTTCGGCGGCCGCGGCGAGGCCTACGCCTTCGCGTGCGAGCCCTGCGCACAGGCCGTGTTCCTGTGGCAGTGCTGACCGCAGTAACTCCCCGCCCTGGCGCGGACAGCCGAACCGCGCTGGAGAAGCTGTGCGTGCAGCTCGGGGAACCGGCGTGCTGGGGTTGGGTCAGGCCCGCGATCTGGGATGCCAGTGAGCGGTACCTCGGCTTCCGGCTGCCGGCCGACTTCAAGGCATTCCTCGATCTGTACGGACCCGGTTCGGTGGACGGCTATCTAACAATTGACCGTCCGATGGACACCACACCGGCCGAGCTGGAGCGCTATTGGGGACCCCCACCTGAGCGGCCGGCCTGGTACGGCGAGATCGCCGAGGGCTGGTGGGATGTGGACGAGTCCGACGTCAACTCAGGCGTTCTAATGCTGTGGGGAAGCGACGAGCATGGCAGCCGGTACTTCTTCCGCGCAGTCGAGGGCGATCCCGCCGAGTGGCGGATCATCATCAGCAGTGACGAGGGCGAGTGGTTCGAGACCGCCGGGACCTTCACCGAGTTTTTGGTCCGCTGCTTCCACCGGATCGACCGCCCCGACTTCATTGACCCCAACTGGCCGAGACCCGGCGCACGCTACGAGTCCCGTCCATGACCACTGCTGAACGCCGACGGCGTGTGCGGTGATCGCCGGGCAGGGGTCGAGTTCTTCCGGCGAGGTCGCCCCGGTAATGGGAAACGGACGGGCACGGGAGCCGTCCGAGGAGGGACCGGCTTCCGTGCCCGGAGGTGCCTGCTGACCGTGGGTCAGACGCGGTCGGCCGCGATCAGGAGGTACTGGAAGGAGCCGTCCTTGTAGGAGTTGATGAAGGCCTCCTCGATGCCGGTGACCAGGGAGGAGGTGGCGCGGAGCTCCCAGTAGGGCAGGGTCGCGGGGGTGAGGTCGATGATGGTCTGGGGGACGAGGCGGTTGTCGGCCATCGCGCGGAGGTACTCGCGGCGGGAGTGGATGTTGCACTCGAAGTGGGCGTTGATCTGGGAGACCCACTTGGACGGCTGGCCGTAGACGGGGTTCCAGCAGCCGGTGATGGTCACGTAGCGGCCGCCCTGGGCGAGGACGCGGGCGTGCTCGGCGAAGAGGTCCTCGAGGTCCACGTACATGCTGGACTCGTTGTTCCAGGAGGCGGCGGCCTGGCCGGTTTCGAACGGCATGTGGAGCATGTTGGCGACCCGGGAGCGGACGGCGTGGTCGATGCCGAGGTCGCGGGCGCGCTGGTTGCCGAAGTCGGCCTGCTTGGCGGAGAGGGTGACGCCCTCGACGGTGCAGTTGAAGCGCTGATGGGCCATCACCATGGAGCCGCCGCGGCCGCAGCCGGCGTCGACCAGGGTGTCGTCGGCGCGGATCGGACCGAGGTGGTCCAGCAGGACGTCGGTCTGGGCGGACTCCAGGCGGTGCAGCTCGGTGACGAGCCGCTCCTCGCGCTCGGCGGCCGGGCCCGCCTCCAGGGCGGCGTGGTCGACGTCGCCGATGCCGTAGTGGTGGTGGTAGAGGCCGTCGACGTCACCGAGGCGCAGATTGACGGGGCGGGCCTCGTGGTCCCAGTAGCGGGCGATGTCGCCCTGGTAGCTGGTGGCGGGAGCGGGGATGGCGGCGTTGGGAACGGTGGTGGTCATGGGGGTCTCCTTTTGGGCTACCAGAAGTCGGGCAGGGTGTAGCGGTAGGTGTTGGTGCGGTGCCAGTGGTGGTTGCCGTCGATCCAGACCGCGACGCCGCGCAGGTAGCGCAGCAGGGTCGGGACGGGGCAGGCGGCGGCGAGCGCGGCGGCCTCGGCCTCGAAGGCGTGCATCAGGTCGTTGTGGATCCGGATGGCCTTGAGGTACGCCTCGCGGTCGGTGAGGTTCTCGTGGTGGGCCAGCACCACGGGCAGGTTGACGTGCAGGCCCGGGCTGGCGAGTTCCTTGGTGTACGAGTAGAGGTCGTTCATCACGGTGGTCGCGTTGGCCGCGAGGGCGATGGCGCGTTGCAGGGCCGGCTGGGCGTGCAGATCGGTGGCCAGTTCGTAGCCGCCGATGGTGTCGGTGAGGGTGGGGCAGGGCCGGAAGCTGTTGAACTGACGCATCGCCAGGTACTCCCACACCTGTGGGACGTACTCGGTCTGGTCCCAGGCCGCCTCGGCGAGGTAGCCCATGTGCAGCCGGGCCATGTCGTGGCGGTAGCGGTCGGCCTGGGAGGGGGTGGCGGCCTCGGTGAAGTACTGCATGGCGGAGCGGTAGGCCCGCCGGGGAGCGTCGGCCTGTAGGGACTCCTCCCAGGCGGGCCGGTACTCGGGCGTGGTGTGGAGGTCGTCGAGTGCGGTGTGGGCGAGCAGCAGGCGTCCGCCGAGGCCGACCGGGGAGCCGCCGTGGTCCTCGCAGTAGGTGTCGTCGAGGACGTTCTCGGCGGCCATCAGGCGAGTGGCGATCATCAGGTGGTCGACGGTGGGGGCGTCGGGGTGACAGACCGTCATGTAGCTGCCGAGGGCGAAGCCGTCGAACTGGTCCTCCCACTCCGGGGGAAAGAGCTGGACCTCCTCCACGGCCCAGGCCTTGATGCGCCGGCTGACCTCCTCGACCCGGGCGGGGTCGGGCTCGGCGACGGGGTGGAAGTACAGGCCGGGAACCGGGTCCCCGGGCGCCGGACGGCCCTGTTCGGACGGCGACGAGGCCGGGACGGCCGGGGCGGCCGGGGCGGGCGGGGCGGGCGCCGGCTGAGGCCGGGTCAGGTAGAGGCTCTGGGTGCCCAGGCCGCTGGGGCCGCGCAGGATGCGCTGCAGGTCGGTGGAGTCGATCACGCCGCTGCCCCGATCTGGCAGTTCTCGAGCAGCCCGAGGGCGTCGGGGACCAGGACGGCGGCGGAGAAGTAGGCGGTGACCAGGTAGCGCATGACGGCCTGTTGGTTCATGCCCATGAAGCGGACGTTCAGCCCGGACTCCACCTCTTCGGGCAGCTCCTGCGGGCGCAGGCCGATGACGCCCTGCTCCTTCTCGCCGAAGCGCATCGCCATGACGGTGGAGGTGTGGGCGTCGGAGACCGGGATCTTGGAGCAGGGGTAGAAAGGAACGTTTCGCCAGGCGGGCACCGTACGGCCGTTGACCTCGGCGGGGTCGGGGTAGAGGCCGCGCTTGTTGCACTCGGCGAAGAACGCCGCGATCACCTTGGGATGGGCGAAGAACGCGTGGGTGGAGCGGCGCATGGCGAGCAGCTGGTCGAGGTCGTCGGGGGTGGGCGGGCCGCTGCGGGTGGAGATCCGCTGCTCGTAGGCGGCGTTGTGCAGCAGGCCGAACTCGCGGTTGTTGACGATCTCGTGTTCCTGCCGCTCGCGGAGCTCCTCCACGGTCAGCCGCAGCTGCTGCTGCAGCTGGTCCATCGGGTCGTTGTAGAGGTCCGCGACCCGGGTGTGGACCTGGAGCACGGTCTGAGCGAGCGACAACTCGTACTCACGGGGCGCGAGTTCGTAGTCGACGAAGGTGGTGGGCAGCTGTGGCTCGCCCCGGTGGCCGGCGCTCAGCTCGATCTCGGCCTCGCCCTTGCGGTTGACGGCGCGCTTCGCGCGGGCCCGGAAGGCGTCGGCGTGTGCCCGGAGGGAGGGAGTGCGGTCGAGGATCTCCCGGTACCCGGCCCAGGGCAGTGCGAGGACGGTGGCCTCGGTGGCGGCCCTGAGGGTGGCCGACCACTCGGCTCCGGGGCGCAGGTGGGCCTCGTCGCCCAGGTGGGCGCCGTCGGTGACCACGCCCAGGAGTTGGGCCTCGCCGTACTTCCCGGCGACGATCCGTTCGAGCCGGCCGTGGGCGATCAGGAAGACCTCCTCGACCGGCTGTCCCTGGTGGGCGAGGAGGTCGCCGGGCCGGACGTGCCGGGGCTCGAACCGGGCGGCGATCTCGGCGAGTACGTCCTGGTCGGGGTAGTCGCGCAGGGCGGGGAGCGCGTCCAACGAGGCGGGGACGACCCGGACTTGGTCGGCACCCTGCTGGACGAAGAGCACCCGCCCGGCACCGGTCCGCAGGGTCAGCCGCCGGTTGACCCGGTAGGTGCCGGCGGCGACGTCCACCCAGGGCATCGCCCGCAGCAGGTTGCGGGAGGTGATGCTCTGCATCTGTGGTTCGGACTTGGTGGTGGTGGCCAGCTGCCTGGCCGCCCGGGTGGACAGGCTCGACGTCGGGGCGGGTGGTGCTGCGAGATCAGGCATGGCTACTCCTCGAGGAAAGGCGCCCGCCGGGCCTGCCGGGGCGCGAGTTCACCGCAAAAGCGCGTCAGGCGAATCGGCCTGTCCGGCCGGTGCACCTGACGCGGGTGAGAGCGCGTGCCTGCGCTACGAGACGTGGAACGGCGGCACGGTGATCGGTGTGGCGAACACTGACGGATCCCCCCAGACCGGCTGACTGCTTCCGAGGATCATGATTACGGGGTTCGGTCGACTGTCGGGGCAAAGGACCGCAAGAGACCGAATGTGATCGTTCCGCTTCGTACGGCAGTGCGGGATCAGGCCAGGGTGAGGCTCCAGAGCTCGGCGTAGACCCGGCCGCCGTCGAGGAAGCTGCGGCGGCAACTCCCGGTGGCGGCGGCTGAGCTGGGCGTCGAGGCGGCCGTACGCCGGCCACGCTCACCGTCCTGAATCCCCGCGCGGCTGACGGCGTGTTCGGATACCGTCCGATGATCAAATCAGCTTGAGCTTGAGGAGAGCAGTGACCGTACGCCCGCCTGCCCGCAGAAGCGCCGTCCCGGCTGCCGCGCTGCTCGCCGCGACCATCCTGGTGCTGAGCGGTTGCACGAGTCCTGGCGGAGGCGCCGCCCCGGCGCCCACCGGGCCGCCGTTCGCGGGGCCAGGCCGGCTGGTGGTCGCCACCTGCGAGCAGTGGGCCGCGCCGTCGCCGACCATGGCGGACGGCAAGGTGCACATGGTGACCGTCACCGCCCTCTCGGCCACCGACGGCAGAGAGGAGGCCCGCCGGATCGCCACCCTGCCGGACCGGGCCACCAGTGCCGCGATCTGCGAACCGACCCTGGGCATCACCGTCTCGGCGGCCGCCGACCGGCAGGCGTTCAACGCCGACTTCTCGCTGATCGCCGGGACCCTGGCGCCGAGTGAGGGCGCGATGAAGCGGGCGGCCGCATTCACTCTGCCCGGCGGGCAGGTGGGCTCCACCGCGTCGGCCGACGGACCGGGGGAGGACCGGCGACCGCTCTTCCAGGAGGGCTCCTCCGTTCTCTGGTACGAGACCGCGGGCCGGAAATTGACCAGCCGTGATCTCGCCGTGCATGGCGCCGACCCGGTCGTCCGGGGTACGGCGCCCGGCGAGGACTTCGCCCTGCATGGCGACCGCCTGTGGCTGGGGCGCCCGTTCGACACCAAGGCCGAGGGAGTCTCGGTCGCTCCCGGCGGCGAGGTGGCGGCCGGCTACGCCCAGCAGTACGCGGTGCTGTGGCGCGCCGACCAGTTGGCCGGAGGCGTCGACGGCATCGTGGAACCGCGGTTGCTCGGTGCGGCCACGCCGGGCCGCCAGACCGTGCCCGGTTCGGAAAAGGTGCCGGTCGGCTGCCTCCCCAGGCTCTGGCTCGACGGCCGCCAACTGCTCTGCGGGACACGGGACAACCTCTACCGGGTCGGGTTCGCAGCCGACTTTGGCCGGGTCGAGGGCGTGGCGGCGCTGCTGCCGGCCGGGCAGCAGTTCGTCTGGGGGGCGGTGCTCTCCCCGGACGGTAAGGCGCTTGCCTATCTGTCGGCTATCGACGGCATCGAGTCGATCCACCGGATCGACCTGGTCCCGAACGCGGTTCCGGTCAAGCTGGTCGAACTGCGCCCGGCGGCAGCCGCTGGGGGCGACCCCGGCAACGCACTGCCGCACCTGGTGGCCTGGCTCTAGGGAGTGTGTCGGCTGGGACGGCGCTGGCTGGGCTCGACCGGTTGGGGTTGTGCCCGGCGGATGACCTGCACTGCCTCGGGCACTGAGCCAACAGTGAACTCAGGGGTGACGCTGACGGAGCGTTGGTCCGATGCTCGGCGTCCGCGAAGCCAGATGGTGCGGAGTCCCGCAGCCTGCCCACCCTCGATGTCGGCGGACAGGCTGTCGCCGACCATCCAGCCCCCGTGGTCGATCAGGGTTCCGCAGCGTTGGGCGGCCATTCGGAAGATCTCCGGGTGGGGCTTGCGGACGCCGGCCTCTTCCGAGATGCACCAGGAATCGACCAGGTCGGCGAGGCCGGTGCGCTGGATCTTGGCCAGCTGATTGTCCTGCGTACCGTTGGTGACTATCGCGACCCTCCACCCGGCGTCACGGAGTTCACGTAGCGCCGCGAGGGCAGAAGGCCGGCACACAACCAGCTCCGGCATCCGCTTGCGGTACTGGCCCCAGAGGTGTTCCACCGACTCGCCAAGGCCGAACCGCTCACGCACCTTGTCGAAGAAGCCGCCCATCGGACCGGTATGGCGGCCATCCTCAAGCGTCAGCCAGTCGCGCGCTCTCTCGTCAAGCGTCCAGTCACTGACGAACTCCCCGACCCAGACGGCGAATGCGGCATCGCGGTCAATAAGCGTGCCGTCAAGATCGAAGAACGCCAGTCGCTGCATCCGAGCACCCTAGTCAGTCGGGCGCCGCTGCTCTCCACCGTCAGCGCGCGGCTCAGCCGGGGCCAGTGGCGGTGAGCAGGGTGGTGAGGCGCTCGATCTGGTCGTGGGCGTCCGGGCTGCCGCTCTGACCGGTCATCAGGAGGTGGTGGACGGTGCCGACCAGAGCCAGGGCGACGGTGGGGGAGTCTGTGGTGGTGGGGAGGCGGCCGTGTTGCTGTTCGCGGTCGAGGTAGCTGGTGATTGCGTCCTGGACGGCGGCGAAGCCGGGGGCGCCGGCTGCCAGGGCCTGCCGGATCTGCTCGGCGGCGCCGGGGCGGGTGAGGGCGAGGCCGGCCAGGGTGGGGCCGGCGGAGGACAGCAGGGCGAGGGCGACGCCGTGGAGGTTCTCGGGGACGGTCGCCCGGCCGACCCGGTGCTGGAGGTCCTCGGCCTGGTGGGCGGCCCGGGCGAAGCGGTCGAGGACCAACTCGGCGACGAACTCGTCGAGTCCGGCGAAGTGGGCGTGCAGCATGCCCTTGGCGCAGCCAGCCTCGCCGGTGATGGCCCGGCTGGTCAGGGCGCCGGGGCCCTCGCGGGTCAGCACCTCTTCGGCTGCGGTGAACAGGCGCTCGCGGATGTCGGGAATCGCCACTCCACGCGGTGACATGAGATCTCTCCTGAGGGATTGTCAGTTTGGGCGCATGCCCATACTGTTTGGGCACGCGCCCATACTAGCCTCGGGCGCCCAGCCAGCAGGAGGCGGATCCATGCGAACCACTGCCAATGCCGAACAGCACCAGGCCTGGAACGGCCACGAAGGAGCTCACTGGGCCCGGCACCAGGACCGCTGGGACGCCGTGAACGCGGGCTTCGACGAGCCGCTGCTCACCGCCGCCGCCGTCGGAGCGGGGGACCGCGTACTGGACATCGGGTGCGGGGCCGGTAGCACCACCCGCCTGGCCGCGCGCCGGGCCGGGCACGGGAGCGCCTTGGGGCTGGACCTCTCCGCGCCGATGCTGGCCCGCGCCCGGGAGTCCGCCCGGCAGGAGGAGATGGCGAATGTCGAATTCGAGCAGGCGGACGCCCAGACCCACCCACTGGGACCCGCCGCCTTCGATGCCGCGATCAGCCGCTTCGGGGTGATGTTCTTCGCCGACCCGGTGGCCGCCTTCGGCAACATCATCCGGGCGCTGCGCCCTGGCGGCCGGCTCGCGTTCGTCTGCTCCGCGGCTGCCGAGCGCAACGAGTGGCTCCAGGCGATGGCGGCGCTCGGCGCCCATCTGCCGACCGGTGGTTTCGGTACGCCGGGCGGGCCGGGGATGTTCTCGCTGGCGGACTCCGGCCGGGTGCGGGAGGTGCTGGCCGCTGCCGGGTTCACCGGCATCACGGTGGCCGCGGCCGAGGCGTACGGGACCTGGGGGAGCGACGCCGAGGAGGTGGCGGACTTCCTGCTCGACTCGGGACCGGGCCGCCACCTGGCCGGCCAGGTCGGCCCGGCGGCTCGGGAGCGGGCCCGGGCCGATCTGGTCGCCGTGCTGCGCGGTCACGAGCGGGACGGTGCCGTCCGGCTGCGCAGCGCGGCCTGGCTGGTCACCGCCCACCGCCCGGAGTGACCCGGCCTAGGCGTGTGCACGGCGAGTTACGGGCGGATGGCGGCGGTCGGGGCCCGGAAAGCCCCTGGTCGGTCGGTGGAGCGAGGTGCGGAAGGCGTGGGCGAGCCGAGGGTGATGGCCCCTCAGGGGTGGGCTGACCAGCGCTGACGTGCGGCAGTGGGATCGCACGGCGATCCGGGGCGCGGGGCCGGCGGTGAGATGGCTGGTGAACGAACGAGGGGTGGGAAGAATGTGACGGCCCGTGAACTTTGGCGCGAGGTTTCGTGGTTGTTATTCGATATGACTAATATCCATCCGTCAATGTTCTTACCGGACAAGGTCGGTCCTCCGCGACCGCCGCCGTCTCCAAGGAGAATGCCCTGCGCGCGCGTGCGTCTCGGCGGATCGCCCCAACGAACCAGGGGTCGGCGGCCGAGTCGTCGCCCCCCACGGCAGCCCGACGGGGTGGCCGGCCCGGCCGCCGCCGGTCCCGGTTGTCACTACGGTCCGCACTGCTGATCCTGGCCATCGTCCCCGGTCTCGCGTTGGCCGCCCTCTGGGCGGTGACGACGGGTGAGACCTTCGTCAACTTCCAGCGGATGGCCGCCCAGGGGCAGTTGGCCCAGCAGGCCGGCCAGCCGTCCAACATCGTGTACTACAACCTCCAGGAGGAGCGCCGGCTCAGCGCCGAGTCGATCGCCAAGCCCGGCAGCGTCACCGACCAGCTGCGCGAGCAGCGGCGCAAGACCGACGAGGCGATCGGCACCTTCCAGAAGCTGTCCGACATCGCCACCGACGACGCACCCACCGAGGTACGCGACGCGGTGCTCCAGGCCCGGCAGGCGATGGGGCAGCTTGCCTCGCAGCGGGCCGCCGTGGACGAGGGCGGCTCGGCCGACCGGCAGGCGACCGTCTACCGCTACTACACCGACCTGATCGCGGTCGACCTGCGGCTGTTCGGCGCGCTCAGCCACGTCGACGACGGCAAGGTCACCACGATCTCGCAGCCGCTGGTCGCGCTGTTCTGGACCAAGGAGATGATCTCCCGTTCGGACGCGCTGCTGGCCCGTGGCTGGCCGGTCGGACGGCTCTCGGTCCAGGACTACCAGCAGGTCCAGCAGGCGGTGCACGAGCAGCCGTTCCGCTACGGCACCGAGGTGGTCCCCTACCTGAAGCCGGCCGAGGCGGCGATGTGGCAGGAGATCGTCAACAGCCCGGCCTGGCAGGCCAAGACCGAGGTCGAGCAGTCCCTGCTGAAGCCCACCGCGGCCGACGGCGCCGGCACCGTGCCGCTGGCGCCGAACCAGCAGAAGTGGCGTCAGGCGATGGACCAGCTGACGCCCAAGCTGGTCGCCCTGATGGAGAGCAGGACCAGTGGTGTGGTCGAGGTCGGCCTCGGCTCCATCACCCATCTGCTGCTGACCGTGGTGCTGACCAGCGTGATCGGCCTGTTCGCGGTCATCGCGGTGATCGTCACGACCTGGCGGCTGACCCGCTCGATGCGTCGCCGGATCACCGAACTCCAGGAGCAGGCCGAGCAGTTGGAGCGCAGCCTGCCCGAGGTGGTGGAGCGGCTGGCCCAGGGCGAGCAGATCGATCTGGCGGCCGAGGCGGCCGCCATCGAGCAGGAGCCGCAGGGCACCGGGGACGAACTCGCCCGGCTCGGCCACGCGCTCAACCTGGCCCGCGCCAGCGCGATCGCGGCGGCCGTCCGGCAGGCCGACCAGCACCGCGGCTTCGAGAAGCTGCTGCAGCGGATCGCCCGCCGTACCCAGCTGCTGATCGGTCAGCAGCTGCGCAAGCTGGACGAGCTGGAGCGACGCCATGAGGACCCGGAGGTGCTGGAGGGTCTGTTCGACCTCGACCACCTGACCGCCCGGCTGCGCCGTTACGAGGAGAACCTGGTCATCCTGGCCGGCGGCACCCCGCACCGGCGCTGGCGGAAGCCGGTCCCGCTGCTGGACGTGCTGCGCGCCGCCCAGGGCGAGGTACAGGACTACACCCGGGTGGTGCTCGACCTGGACGGCAGCCCCTGGCTGTCCGAGCGGGCGGTCGGCCCGGTCGCGCACGTGGTCGCCGAGCTGGTCGAGAACGCGCTGACCTTCTCGCCGCCGCCGACCCCGGTGGAGGTCCGGGCCGGCACGGTCGGCCGGGGCCTGGCGATCGAGGTGGAGGACCGCGGCCTCGGCATGGACGAGGAGCAGCTGGCCGCCGCCAACGACCTGATGAGCCGTCCGCCGCGGCTGGACGTGCTGGCCAGGACCGAGGACATCCGGCTCGGCTTCCACGTGGTCGCCCGGCTGGCCGCCCAGCACGGGCTGCGGGTCGAGTTCCGGCAGTCCGCCTTCGGCGGCACCCGGGCGATCCTGCTGCTGCCGGACACCCTGCTGGTCGGCCCGCCCGGCATGCACGTGGTGCCGGACGTCACCTCCGCCGAGGTGCTGCCGACCCGCTCGCGGGGCGAGGCGATGGCCAGGGCGACCGCTCCCGAACTGCCCCGCGCGGTGCAGAGCGGCCAGGAGTCGTACCGTCCGGTGGCCGAACTGCCGTACGGCGGGCCGGAACCGCGGCAGGACGGCCCGTACAGGCCCGAGCTGTACGGCGACCCGTTCCCGCAGGCAGGCCCGTTCCCGCAGCCGACCCCCTTCCCAGCTGCGGACCCGTTCCCGGCGGCCGCTCCGTTCCCCGCCGCCGACCCGTTCCCGCCGGCCGAGCACGGCTACAGCGGCCTGCCGTACCAGCAGCAGGCCCGGACGCCCGCCGAGCCGGAGGCGGAGCCGCCGCTGCCGCGCCGGGTCCGGCAGGCCAGCCTGGTGGACGAGCTGCGGCTCGCCCCGGAGGAGTCGAACACCCGCCCGAAGCCGCCCCGTTGGGACGAGAACCCGCTGCTCCGACCGGCCCCCCGACGGGCCGGAGCAGCGATCGGAGCGTTCCAGCGACGCTCCAGGGCCGCCCGGGAGAACCCGGCGGCGCCGCTCGACCACAGCGGGCAGGATCTGCCCACCCCTACGACGGAAGACCGGTCATGACGCGCACCACCGCCACCCATCAGGATCTCGACTGGCTGCTCGACGGCCTCGTGGACTCGGTGTCCGGGACCAGAAACGCCGTCCTGCTCTCCGACGACGGCCTGGTGGTCAGTCACTCGCGGACCATCGACCGCGCGGACGCGGAGCGCCTGGCCGCCGTCGCCACCGGGCAGCAGAGCCTGGCCCGTGGCGTCGGACAGCTCTTCGACGGCGGTCCGGTGCACCAGGTCATCGTCGAGCTGGCCGAGTTGTGGCTGTTCATCATCACGGCCGGCCAGGGCACCCACCTGGCGGTGACCGCCTCCCAGGAGGTCGACGCCGAGGTGATGTCGCTGGCCATGCACAAGCTGGTGCAGCAGGTCGGCCAGAAGCTCAGCACGCCGGCCCGCGGCGACTTCGACGCCTTCGGGGCCCGTGGTGGTGGTCGGGGGTGACCTCGCCGCCGCACTGGTACCGGGACCCGGTGGCCGACGAGGCCGAGGAGGACGCCGCCGACTCGATGGTGCGTCCGTACACCGTGACCCGGGGCCGCACGGCTCCGGAGCGGGACGACTTCAGTCTGATCACGGTGCTGACCACCGTCCGGGAGCAGAGCGACGAGTTCGGGGCCCCGGCCCGGCCGTCGGCGCGCGGGCTGCAGCCCGAGCACCGGGTGGTGCTGGAGCGATGTCGGCGTTCCGCGGCCCTGGCCGAGGTGGCCGCCGAACTGCGGCTGCCGGTCTCGCTGGCCAAGATCCTGGTCGCCGACCTGGTCTCCCAGGGCCTGCTGCTCGCGCGGGCGCCGCTCGCGGTCGCCGTCGGCGGCCGCGCGGACCTCGGCCTGCTGACTGCCGTCCGCGAAGGCCTGCGGCGACTCTGACCCCCTTTCACCTCCCGCCCCACCGACCGGCCGCCGGCCCCCGCCGCGCGGCCGGTCGAGATACCCCCTGTGAGTGAGATGACAGACAGCCAGGTGGCCCAGGCCGCCGTGAAGATCCTGATCGCGGGCGGCTTCGGCGTGGGCAAGACCACCATGGTCGGCGCGGTCAGCGAGGTCGCGCCGCTGCGCACCGAGGAGTACCTGACCCGGGCCGGTGAGAGCGTGGACGACCTCTCGGGCATCAACCAGAAGGACACCACCACGGTGGCCCTGGACTTCGGCCGGATCACGGTCAGCCCCGAGCTGGTGGTCTACCTGTTCGGCACGCCGGGCCAGGAGCGGTTCTGGTTCATGTGGAACGACCTGGTCAACGGAGCGCTCGGCGGTGTGGTGATCGCCGACACCCGTCGGCTGGAGAGCAGCTTCGCCTCGATCGACTTCTTCGAGAGCCGGGGCATCCCGTTCGTGGTCGCGATCAACTGCTTCCACGGCCACAACACCCGGACCGCGCAGGAGATCAGGGCCGCGCTCGACCTCGACCCGGGGATCCCGCTGCTGATCGGCGACGTCCGCGAGCGGGCGTTCGGCAAGGACGCGCTGCTCGCCCTGGTCGACCACCTGATGGCCCTGCCCGAGCCCGTCCCCGTCGGCTGACATACCTTCAGCCCGGCCCACTCACCTCCCCCGGAGAGACCTGACATGGCAACACCCCTGCGCGTCCTGATCCACGGCGGCGGCATCGGCGGCCTCACGCTGGCCACCGCACTCGCCCAGCGCGGCCACCTGGTCCGCGTCGCCGAGCTGCGCGGCGAGCTGGACGCCCTCGGCGTCGGCATCATCCAGCCCTCCAACGCCCTGCACGTGATGGGCGAGATCGGCGTGCTCGCCGACTGCCTGGCGGCGGGCTTCGAGTGGGACACCCTGACCATCAACGACCCGGTCGGCAACACCCTGGCCAAGATCCCGCAGCCGCGGATGGCCGACGGGCCGGCCTGCAACGGCATCCCGCGCCCCGCGCTGGCCGCGGTGCTCGGCGCGGCCGCCGTCGCGGCGGGTGCCGAGATCAGCTTCGGCACCACCATCACCGAACTGGCCGACGACGGCGCGGGGGTGGAGGTCACCCTCTCCGACGGCAGCACCGGGCGCTGGGACCTGGTGGTCGGCTTCGACGGCATCGGCTCCCCGCTGCGGCAGCGGCTGTACGGCGAGCGCTACGCGCCCGAGTACACCGGCTTCGCCAACTGGCGGGTCACCGTGCCCCGGCAGAGCGAGGTGCAGGGCGTGGTGATGAGCACCGGCGACCGGACCGCCAAGGCACTGCTGACGCCGATCACCGAGGAACTGATGTACCTGGGCGCGGTGTTCGCCGAGTCCGAGGACTTCCGGCCCGACCCGGAGCGGGCGCACGAGCAGCTGGCCGAGCGGCTCGCCGGCTTCGGCGGGCCGGTCGCCGAGGCGCTCACCCAGGTCACCGACCCGGCCGCGGTGGTCTACTCGCGGATCTCCCAGGTGACGGTCGAGGAGCCCTGGCACGTGGGCCGGGTGGTGCTGGCCGGCGACGCCGCGCACGCCTCCACCCCGCACATCGCCCAGGGCGCGGCGATGGCCGTCGAGGACGCCCTGGTGCTGGCCCAGTCCCTGGACGCGGCGACCGACGTCCCCGCAGCGCTGGCCGCCTGGGAGGCCCGCCGCCGCCCGCGCGCGATGTGGGTGCAGAACATCTCCCGGGCGGTGCTCAAGCAGGAGACCGGCACGCCGACCACGCCCGAGGAGGACGAGCTGCTGAAGGTCGGCATCCCCGGCGCCGCGCACGTCCTGGTCAAGCCCTACTGACCGATCCGGACGGCCCGTCTGCGGATCTGAGTACGGGTACTCATGATCGGCGGGCGGGCCGTCGGGACAATGGCCTGAACGAGAGACGGGGGTTTCCGGTGAGGCGAGCTGTGCCTGCGGTGCTGGTCGGGATGCTGGTGCTGGCCGGCTGTGGGAGCGTTCCTGCGCCGGACGGGCCTGCGGCGAGCAGGCCTGCGGTGCCGTCCCCGGTGTCCTCGTACGAGGAGCAGGCGAAGCTCGCCAAGGCGGAGCACGACCGGGCGTTCCCCGAGGTGGCGGCGGCCTGCGCCGACGTGGCGTCAGGTCCGAGCGCGACGTCCAGCACGACGCCGAGCGGGACCGGCAGTCCGGACCCGGAGGCGGCCAAGTACGCGGAGAACCACGCCTATCTGACCACTGTGCGGATGACCCCGGAGGCGGAGTGCCGGGGCGGGGCCCACGCCAAGCGGATCACCGCCGCACTGACCCAGCGGGCAGCGAAGGCGCCGCTTGGTGCGGACGCCGTCTCCGACGTCCTCGCGGGGCTCGGGTATCCGGGGCGGGAGCACCTCGTCGAAGGGTCGGCGGGCGCGCTGGGCTTCACCTTCATGCTCCCCGGCATCGGCCCGTGCATCACCGGCAAGGTCGGACCGCCGGTCGTGGTCGAGGCGCACGGGGTGTACGTCGAGGGTGGCTGCAACCGGCCGCGCGGCGGGCACTGACCGCCGTCGGTGGCGGACTGTGACATCGGTGTGTCGCCCGTGGGCGGCTGAGTGAACGTCTGCCTTCGCGAGATGCACAGCATGCGAACGGCGGTGGTGGACGAGTGCGCCGCGAGCGCCGTCCGGCCGGGCCCCGGGCCGAAGTTGGCGGACTGTTAATCCGGCGATGACCTGCTGATTCCCGCCGCGCACCGGTCCGCCGGGTGCACTGATCACCGGCCGTGGGTACTCCGGCCGGCCGGTCATCCACCCCTTGGTCGCTGGTCCAATGGTCTATACCAATTGCGCTACTGTACCCCCGTCTGCTGTCAGAGACGCGGCTGTGGGGGCCTCATGACTGTGCATCACCTTCCTCAACCTCCTTCCGATCAGGAGCTCTACTGGTATTTCGGGCCACAGCGCCGCTGGGTGCTGATCTGCACCTCGCTCGCCTTCGTGTTCACCGCGGCGACCATGCTCACCTTCTCGCTGCGCACCCCGGCCCTCTGGGCCTTCCTGGCCGTACTCGGCCTCAACCTGGTCGCACTCGCGCTCTCCTCGGTCAACAGCCTGCGCCAGCGCCGGCTGACCAGGCAGTCCCACGAGGTGCTGGTGAACGCCTGGCACCCGGCCGAACTACCCACGGTGGACCTGTACTTGCCGACCTGCGGGGAGCCGCTGGACGTGCTGGAGAACGCCTACCGGGCGGTCGCCGCGATCGACTGGCCGGGCGCGCTGACGGTCTGGGTGCTGGACGACGGTGACCGCACCGAGGTGGCGGGTCTGGCGGCCGAGTACGGCTACGAGTACGTGGTGCGCCCGAACCGCGGGCACCTCAAGAAGGCCGGCAACCTGAACCACGTGCTCACCCTGAGCTCGGCGGAGTACATCGCCATCCTGGACGCCGACTTCGCGCCCCGGCCGGACTTCCTGCGCCACCTGGTGCCGTACTTCGCCGACCCCAGGACCGGCATCGTGCAGAGCCCGCAGTGCTTCGACACCGACGAGACGATGGGCTGGATCCAGCGCGCCGCCGGTTCGGCCCAGGAGTGGTTCTTCCGCTGGATCCAGCCCTCCAGGGACGCCAGTGACGCCGCGATCTGCTGCGGCAGCAACGCCGTCTACCGGCGGACCGCGATCGACGCGGCCGACGGCTTCGCCAAGCTGGAGCACAGCGAGGACCTGTTCACCGGACTCGCCCTGTACGCCCAGGGGTTCCGCACCCTGTACGTCCCGGTGCTGGTCGCCAAGGGCACCTCGCCGGACAACCTCGCCTCCTTTGTCAACCAGCAGTACCGCTGGGCGATGGGCAACCTGCACCTGCTCAGCACGCCCGAGCTCAAGCGGATCCGCGCGCCCTGGCGGATGCGGCTGTGCTTCTACGAGGGCATCGTCGGCTACCTCGCCACGGCGGTGAACATCTTCGCGGCGCCACTGCCGCCGCTGGTGATGATGTTCTGGTATCCGGACCAGATCCGGCCCTGGCACGTCCTGCCGCTGCTCGCCCCGCTCTGGCTCTGGCACGTCCTGCTGCCCCGGATCAGCCGGACCCGCTGGCGGGTCGAGGTGATCCGCTCCAACGTGCTGATGAGCGTGGCCGCGGGCGCCGCGTTCTGGCACACCCTGCGCGGCCGCAGCGCGGCCTGGGTGCCCACCGGGGCCGGCCGGGCGAAGCCGGGCGGGCTGGCCCGCCAGGTGGTCGTGGTGTCGCTGGTCTGGCTCTGCGCCTCGGTCGGCGCGGCCGGGGTCGGGCTGGCCCTGGCCGTCGCCCGCAACGGAGTTGCACCCAACTGGGGCCTCGGTCTCTACCTCGCGGTGCAGTGCCAGATCGGCATCCCGCTGATCCGCGACCTGGTCGGCGAGCTGCGGCCCGCCGACCCGGTCAGGGCCGAGGCGCGGGCCGCCGCCCGGGCCGCCGGCGGCATGCTGCCGCGCCGCTGGCCCGAGGCGCTGGCCGCCACCGCCGTACTCGTGCTCACCGCTCTGCTCGCCTCCGGCTGGGTCAGCCCGATGCTGCCCTGGCTGGGCTGAAAGGTCGTCACACCGATGTCCTCGACCGTGGTTCCGGACCTTCGTCCGGAGACCTTCACCATTCCTGGTCCACCGTCCCGCAGTTCCGCCGCCCCGAAGCGGGCGCCCGGACCCAAGGGATTCCGCCCCGACATCGAGGGCCTGCGCGCCGTGGCGGTGCTCGCGGTGCTCGCCTTCCACGCCTCCGTCCCCGGCCTGGCCGGCGGATTCGTCGGCGTGGACGTCTTCTTCGTCATCTCCGGCTACCTGATCACCAGTCTGCTGGTGCGCGAGGCGATCACCACCGGACGGATCAGGCTGGGGGAGTTCTTCTCCCGCCGGGCCCGCCGACTGCTGCCCTCGGCTGCGCTGGTGCTCGGCGCGGTCGCGCTGGCCGGCGCCTGGCTGACCGTCCCGTTGCGCCGTACCGACCTCGAGTACGACGTGCTGGCCTCGGCGCTGTCCGTCGCCAACTGGCGCTTCGTGGCCCAGCAGACCGACTACCTGGCGGCCGGCCGGGAGCACAGCCCGCTGCTGCACTTCTGGTCGCTCGCGGTGGAGGAGCAGTTCTACCTCGGCTGGGCTCCGCTGCTCGCCGTGATCGTCTTCTTCGCCGCCCGGGCCACCCGGCGCGGCCGGGCGGTGCGTTCGACGGTGACCGTGCTGGCCGGGCTGCTGACGGTCGGGTCCTTCGGTCTCTCGCTGTACTGGACGCACGGCTCGGTCTCGCTCGCCTACCTCGGAACGCCGTCCCGGGTCTGGCAGTTCGGGATCGGCGCGCTGCTCGCGCTGCTGCCCTGGCACAAGCTGCCAGGACCGCATGCTCTGCGGCTGCTCTGCGGCTGGGCGGGGCTGCTGGCGATCGGCTGGTGCGCCGTCGGCTACGACGCCACCACCCCCTACCCCGGGTACGCGGCGCTGGTGCCGACGCTGGCCACCGCCGCCGTGATCCTGGCGGGCACGCCCGACCGGAGCGGCGTCACCCCGGTGCCGGACACCCGGTTCGGCGTGGACCGGCTGCTGTCGGCCCGGGCGCCCCGGGCGGTGGGCCGGCTCTCCTACAACCTCTACCTCTGGCACTGGCCGGTGCTGGTGCTGGTCGAGGCCCGGTTCGGGGCACTGGACTGGCCGGTGAAGGTGGCCCTGACGGCGGCCGCCGCACTGCCCGCGATGGCGGCGCTGCACTGGATCGAGCAGCCGCTGCGCCGTAGCCGGATTCTCTCCGAACTGCCCAGGCGGGGGCTCTCGTTGGGCCTGGCCGCAGTGGTCGTCCCGGTGGTGCTGGCCCTGGTGGTCGGCACCGGGACGCTCCGGCTGCTCGGCCCGGCGGGCCCGGTCGACCCGCTCGGCCTGCCGCCCGGCGCGGCCGACGGCAGGTCGCTGCTGGCCCAGACCGGCGCACCGCTCAAGGGCGGCCCGGTGGTCCCGGACGCCGCGCAGGCGCGGAAGGACTTCCCGCCGGACGGCGAGTGCGAGGTGGCCCCGGCCGCCACCACCAGCCCGGCCTGCCTGTTCGGCGTCACCACCAGCCCGGACCGGATCGTGCTGCTCGGCGACTCGCACGCCGGCCAGTGGTTCTCCCCGCTGCTGGCGGTTGCGGCCGAACGGCAGTGGGCGCTGGAGGAGTTGGTCAAGCAGGGCTGCCCGCTGCCGGAACTCACGGTCATCAACCCGCAGTTGGGGCGGACCTACCGGGAGTGCGACAGCTGGCGGGCGGCCGCCCTGAGCAGGCTGCAGCAGGGGCCCAAGCCCCGGCTGATCGTGGTCTCCTCGCTCAACCGCTACACCGACGACCAGCAACTGCTGCTGGCCGCCTGGGAGAAGACGCTCGCGCCGCTGCGCGCGCTCGGCGTCCCGATCGTCTACCTCCAGGACACCCCGATCCCTGGTACGGACATCCCGGCCTGCGTCTCCGGACACACCGAGGACCCGGCGGCCTGCGCCTTCGGCCGCGAGCAGGCGCAGTGGCCCGACCCGCTGGCCCAGGCGATCGCGGCCGGGCGGCTGCCGGGCGTACGGTCGGTGGAGGTGAACTCGGTCATCTGCCCCGGTACGGACCGCAGTTGCCCGGCCGTCCTGGAGCGCATCCTGCTGTACCGCGACGACGCGCACCTGACCAACGTCGCGGCGATCGTGCTCACGCCCCGGCTGGAGCGGCTGCTGACCGATTCCGGGGCGCTGCCCGCCCGGAGTACTCCCGGCGCGGACGGCTGGACCCAGGTGCTGCGGGACGACTTCGACGGCCCGGCGGGCAGCCGCCCTTCGGCCGCCGACTGGCAGTACGACCTGGGTACTTGCTATCCCGGCTGCCCGGCTCCGCAGTGGGGCACGGGCGAGATCGAGACGATGACCGACTCCACCGCCAATGTCCGGCTGGACGGCAAGGGCGCGCTGGAGATCGTGCCCACGCTGGCGGACGGCCGGTGGAGCTCGGGCCGGATCGAGTCCCGCCGGTCCGACCTGACGCCGCCGCCCGGTGGGGTGCTGCGGATCGAGGCCTCGATCGCGCTGCCCGACGTCACCGGACCGGCGGCGGCCGGATACTGGCCCGCCTTCTGGACCCTCGGGGCCGGGCTGCGGGACGGGTACACCGGCTGGCCCGCGATCGGTGAACTGGACGTGATGGAGCACGTCAACGGCCGGGACTCGGTGTTCGGGACGATGCACTGCGGCACCCTGAACGGCGGCCCCTGCCAGGAGCCGAAGGGGCTCGGCTCGGGCGACCGGCCGTGCACCGACTGCCGGAAGTCCTTCCACACCTACGCGGTCGAGGTCGACTTCACCGCCGGTGCGGAGCAGGTGCGCTGGTACCTGGACGGCCGCGAGTACCACAAGGTGACGGCCGCTCAGATGGACGCCGCGACCTGGGACCGGGCGGTGCACCACGGCCTGTTCCTGATCCTGAACGTGGCGGTGGGCGGCAACCTTCCGACCGCCCTCGGCGGCGCGGTTACCTCGGCCACCGAGCCGGGGCACCCGATGCGGGTGAGTTACGTCGCGGTCTCGACCAAGGGGGCGACGGCCCGCTGAACATGAGGGCGGCGGTCACCCGGTGGGGTGGTCGCCGCCCTTCGTACTCAGCGGTGCAACTGGCGGGTGAGCTCCTCCGCCAGTGCCTCGACCAGAGCAGGGCGGGTGCCCGGGCGGGTGGCGCAGTACCAGGTGCGGATGGTGGGGTCGACGCCGATCCGGACCAGCGCCAGGCCGTGCGAGCCGACGTACGGGGCGGCCACCCACTGCGGCAGGACGGTGACGCCCTGGCCGCTGGCGACCATCTCGATCAGGAGATCGGTGATGACCGGCATGGTGGTGATCCGGGCGGGCCTGGCGCCGTGCGGCACGGGGAGCGGCGTGCTGGGGACCCGGCTCGGGTCGTAGAGGTCGTAGAGCACCAGGTGCGCGCCGTCGAAGTCCCGGGCCGTCAGATGCGGGAGCCCGGCCCAGGGGTGGCCCGCCGGGACGACCGCGACCATCTCGTCGTCGAACAGCGCGGTCAGCCGGAGCCGGTCCATCTGCGGGTCGGGCTTGGTGATCAGCGCGATGTCGAGGCGGTCCTCCAGCAGCGCGGTGATCAGGGTGTCGGCGGGCAGCGACTCGATCCGGACCTCGGCGCCGGGGCACCGCGCGCGGAAGCCCTGGATGACCGGCGGCAGCCACTGGAAGGTGGTGCTGCACTGGACCGCCAGGCGGACCCGGCGGTCCCGGCCGTCCCGCATCTCCCGGACGTCCCGGGTGGCCGAGTCGAGTTCGGCCAGCACCTGACGTGCGGCCAGCAGCATCCGCTGGCCGGCCGCGTTCGGCACCAGCCCGCGCCCCTGACGGTCGAACAGCTGGGAGCCGAGCCGGCCCTCCAGCCGGGTCAGCCGCTGGCTGAGCGCGGGCTGACTGACGTAGAGCAGCTCGGCGGCGGCGGTCAGGGTGCCGGTGGCGGCCACGGTGTTGAGGAGTTCGAGGTCCCGCAGATCGACGTCCATAACAAGAGATTATGACTCACTTCAGAATCGGTCGTGGAGTTATGGCGCGGGTCTTCGTACGGTTCTCGTATCACCCCAGCAGAACCTGACGGAGGATCAACCATGTCCGACACCACCACAGTCGACACCAGCACAGTCGTCGTCACCGGCTCGTCCAGCGGCATCGGCCTCGACATCGCCCGCGCCTTCCTGGCCCAGGGGGCCAACGTGGTCCTCAACGGGCGCGACCCAGAGCGGCTGGCCAAGGCGGCCGCGCTGCTCGGCGCGGGGTCGCGGGTGGCCACCGTCAGCGGCGGCATCGGCGACGCGGCGACCGGCGAGGCCCTGGTGCGTACGGCGGTCGAGCGGTTCGGCCGGGTGGATGTCCTGGTCAACAACGCCGGTACGTTCGCCGCGAAGCCGTTCACCGAGGTCACCGAGGGGGAGCTGGACGGCTTCCTGGCCGGCAACCTCAAGGGCACCTATCTGACCACCCAGGCGGTGGTCAGGCAGCTGCGCCGACAGGGCGGCGGCGGCAGCATCGTCAACATCGGCACCGTGCTGGTGGAGCACTCGATCGCCGGCTTCCCGTGCTCGGCCCCGATCGTCAGCAAGGCCGGGGTGCACGCCCTCACCGTCAGCCTGGCCGCCGAGTTGGCCGCCGAGGGCATCCGGGTCAACCTGGTGGCCCCGGGCATCGTCCGGACGCCGCTGCACGAGGGCACCGAGGTGGACGCCTACGGCGGGCTGGCACTGCTGAACCGGGTCGGCGAGGTCTCGGAGATCGCCGAGGCGGTGCGGTACCTCGCATCGGCGGGCTTCGTCACGGGGCACGTGCTCCGGGTGGACGGCGGCTATGTGACCGGCCGGTCCTGACGAACTCCGGGCATCGCGGGCGTATCGCGGGCGTATCGAAAATCGCATACGCCACCGCAACGGTCTTCCGTGTCCAATAGGGGCGTGAACCAGAACGCAGCCCTGTCGGCACCACCCCGCCGCACGCGCAGGACCGTACTTCTCGGCCTGGCGGTCCTCGGTACGGCGAGCGCCCTGCTCGTCGTGCGGGGGCCGCTCATGATGTCCGCTCCGAGGTGCCTGGCCGGGCGGTGGCACGGCTGCCTCGACACGTTCAACGGCGTGGTGCTCGTCACCTTGGTCGCGCTGCCGGTGGCCGGGCTGGTGGTGTGGGCCCTGGCGCGCCGTCGGCAGGCCGCCGGCGTCAGCTCGGCGTGGCGGATGTCGCTGGCCGAGGTGGGCATGGTCCACGGGACGGTGCCGTGGATCTGGATGACCATGATGCCCGGGCCCGGGGCCGGCATCGTCCCGGGCCGGCTGAGCCTGATACCGCTGCGGGACCTGGTCACGATGGGGCCGATCGGGATCGGCGGCAACCTGCTGGTCCTCGCGGCGCTGGGGTTCTTCGCCCCGGTGCGGTTCGCGGCACTGGCGTCCGTGCCGCGGATCCTGGCACTCGGGGCGGGCTGCTCGGTCCTGATCGAGACCGCGCAGTACGTCCTGCAGCTGGACCGGGTGTCCTCCGTGGACGACGTCCTGGTCAACGCCACCGGCGCCGTGCTGGCCGCGCTGGCGTCGCGCCGCTGGTGGCGCACCCCAACTGCCGGTCGGTCCTAGGCTTGCAGGCATGCGCGTACTGATCGTGGAGGACGAGCCCTACCTGGCCGAAGCGGTCCGGGACGGTCTGCGGCTGGAGGCGATCGCCGCCGACATCGCCGGCGACGGCGCCTCCGCCCTGGAGCTGCTGAGCACCAACTCCTACGACCTCGCGGTCCTCGACCGCGACATCCCCGGCCCCTCCGGCGACGAGGTCGCCCGGCGGATCGTCGCCTCCGGCAGCGGTATCCCGATCCTCATGCTCACGGCCGCCGACCGGATCGACGACAAGGCCTCCGGGTTCGGGCTCGGCGCCGACGACTACCTCACCAAACCGTTCGAGCTGCGGGAGTTGGTCCTGCGGCTGCGGGCGCTCGACCGCAGACGCGCGTACGCCCGGCCGCCGGTCCGCGAGATCGCGGGCCTGCGGCTGGACCCGTTCCGCCGGGAGGTCTTCCGCGACGGGCGCTATGTCGCGCTCACCCGCAAGCAGTTCGCCGTGCTGGAGGTCCTGGTCGCCGCCGAGGGCGGGGTGGTCAGCGCCGAAGAGCTGTTGGAACGGGCCTGGGACGAGAACGCCGACCCCCTCACCAACGCCGTCCGCATCACCGTCTCCGCACTGCGCAAGCGGCTCGGCGAACCATCGCTCATCGCCACAGTGCCTGGTGTCGGCTACCGGATCGACGCTCCCGGGAGTGCGCGTGGATAGACGCCCCGGGCTCAGCGCCCGACTGAGGCTCACGCTCAGCTATGCCGGGTTCCTCATGCTGGCGAGCGTCCTGCTGCTCGGGGCGGTGTGGGTGTTCCTGCTGCGGTACGTCCCCGAGCGTGCGCTCCTCGTCTCCAGCGGCACCCTCACCGAAGGTGTCTTTCCCGTCCGGTCCAACCTCCTGCACGTCTTCGCTCCGAGGGCGGCCGCCGTGCTGGCGTTCCTGCTGGTACTCGGCCTGCTGGGAGGGTGGATCCTGGCCGGCCGGATGCTCGCGCCACTCACCCGGATCACGGCTGCGGCGCGGCTGGCCGGGACCGGGTCGCTGTCCGACCGGATCCGGATGACGGGCCGTCAGGACGAATTCCGGGAACTCTCCGACGCCTTCGACTCGATGCTCGACCAACTCGAGTCCCAGGTCGCCGAGCAGCAGAGGTTCGCCGCGAACGCCTCGCACGAACTGCGCACCCCGCTGGCGATCTCGCGGACGCTCCTCGACGTCGCCCGCAAGGACCCCACCCGGGACCGGGACGAACTCATCGAACGCCTGCACGCCGTCAACACGCGGGCGATCGACCTCACCGAGGCCTTGCTGCTGCTCGGCCGCGGCGACCGCGGAGCCTTCACCCGGGAGAGCGTCGACCTCTCCCTCCTCGCGGAAGAGGCCGCCGAAACGCTGCTTCCGCTCGCCGAACAGCGCCGGATCACGCTCGACGTCACCGGCGGGGCAGCCAGGACCAGCGGCTCCGCGGAGCTCCTGCTGCGGATGGTGACGAACCTGGTCCAGAACGCCATCGTCCACAACCTCCCGGCCGGCGGCACCGTGACGGTCCACACCGAGGCGTCCGGCGACGCGAGCGTGCTGCGGGTCGAGAACACGGGCCGGCTGCTCCCACCGGAACTGGTACCGACCCTCGTCGAGCCGTTCCAGCGCGGGACGGAGCGTGTCCGTACCGACGAGCACGCCGGCGTCGGCCTCGGGTTGGCCATCGTGCACAGCATCGTCCGGGCACATCACGGGACGCTCGACCTCACACCCCGCCCCGCCGGTGGCCTGCTCGTCACGGTCCGGCTTCCCGCCCGATAAGGGTTCAGTGCAGCGGCTTGTCCAGCACCGCCTTGGTGTGGCTGAAGGTGTCGATCGAGTACTCGCCGTGGTAGCGGCCCATGCCGCTCTCGCCGACCCCGCCGAACGGGAGCTCGGGCACGGCCAGGTGGGAGACCGGCAGGCCGAACACCAGGGCGCCGGAGGAGGTTTCCTCGGTCAGCCGCTGCTTGGTCAGCTCGGACTCGGTGAAGGCGTACAGCGCCAGCGGCTTGTCGCGCTCGTTGACGAAGGCGATCGCCGCGTCCAGGTCGGGCACCGGGAGTACCGGCAGGATCGGGCCGAAGATCTCGGCGCGCATCACCGCCGCCTCGGGGGAGACGTCCGCCAGCACGGTCGGCGCCAGGTAGCGGGCGTCCCGGTCGTGGGTGCCGCCGGTGACGGTGCGGCCGTTGCCGAGCAGGGCGGTGAGCCGGTCGAAGTGCCGCGTGTTGACGATCCGTCCGTACTCCGGGTCGGCCGACGGGTCGTCACCGTACGCCTCCTGGACCGCCGCCGCGAGCTCGGTCTCCAACCGGGCGGCGGTGTCGCCGACGGCGAGCACGTAGTCCGGGGCGACGCAGGTCTGACCGGCGTTCAGGAACTTGCCCCGGACCAGCCGCCGGGCGGTGACGGCGAGATCGGCGTCGGTGTCCACCACCACCGGGCTCTTGCCGCCGAGCTCCAGGGTGACGGGGGTGAGGTGCTTGGCGGCGGCGGCCATCACGATCCGGCCGACCGCACCGTTGCCGGTGTAGAAGATGTGGTCGAAGCGCTGCTCCAGCAGAGCGGTGGTCTCCGGCACCGCGCCCTCGACCACCGCGACGGCGTCCGGGCCGAGGTACTGCGGCAGCAGCCGGGCGAGCGCGGCGGAAGTGGCGGGCGCGAGCTCGCTCGGCTTCACCAGCACGGTGTTACCGGCCGCCAGTGCCCCCACCAGCGGGGCGAGTGCCAGTTGCAGCGGGTAGTTCCAGGGCGCGATCACCAGCACCACGCCGAGCGGCTCCCGCACCACCCGGGCCTCGGCCGGCTGGAAGACCTCGGGCACGGCGGCGGCCTTCGGCTCCAGCCACTGCGTCAGATTCCGGACCGTGTGGTCGAGTTCGTGCAGTGTGAAGCCGATCTCGGTGCGGTACGCCTCGGCCGGGCCCTTGCCCAGGTCGGCGTGCAGGGCCTGCTGGAACGTCTCGCTCTGCTCGGTGAGCAGCGCGCGCAGCGCGGCGAGCCGGCCGAGCCGCCAGTCGATCGACCTGGTACGGCCGGTGGCGAAGGTGGCGCGCAGCCCGGCCACCACGGTGGCGGCGGAAGGTGTGGTCATGGTGATCGTGCTCCGGGAGGTCGGTGAGCGTCAGGGCGGGTGCCGGCACCCGCCCTGACGGTCGGTCAGCGGTCGGTCTCAGGCGACGGTGACGACAATCTTGCCCCGGGTATGGCCCTCGGCGTTCAGGCGCTGGGCGTCGGCCGTCTGCTCCAGCGGGAAGGTGGCGGCCACCTCGACGGTCAGCAGGCCCTGGTCGGCCAGCTCGGCCAGCGCGGTGAGGTCGGCGGTGTCGGGCCGGACGAAGACGTACTTGCCGCCGAGGGCGAGCACGGCGCCGTCGGCGATCGAGGCCAGCCGGCCGCCTGCGGCGAGCAGCTCGGGGGAGACCTGGAGGGCGTCGCCGCCGACCAGGTCGAGCACGGCGTCGACGCCGKCGGGGGCGAGCGCGCGGACCCGGTCCGCCAGGCCCTCGCCGTACGCGACCGGCTCGGCGCCGAGGCCGCGCAGGAAGTCGTGGTTGCGCTCGCTGGCGGTGCCGATCACCCGGGCGCCGAGCGCGGTGGCGATCTGGACCGCGAGCGAGCCGACGCCGCCGGCCGCCGCGTGCACCAGCACCGTCTCGCCGGGCTTGACCTCCAGCGCGCGGGTGAGCGCCTGGTAGGCGGTCAGACCGGCCAGCGGCAGACCGGCGGCGGCCTCGAAGCCGAGGGCGGCGGGCTTGTGGGCGAGGGTGCGGACGGGCGCGGCGACGTACTCGGCGAAGGTGCCGCGGCCGACCAGGTCCTCGCGGACGTACCCCATGACCTCGTCGCCCGGTGCGAACTCGGTGACGCTGACGCCGACCTGCTCCACCACGCCGGAGACGTCCCAGCCCGGGATCGCCGGGAAGACCACGTCCATCACGCTGTCCAGGTAGCCCGCCTGGATCTTCCAGTCCACCGGGTTGACGGAGGCGGCCTTGACCTTGACCAGGACGGAGTCCGGGCCGAGCTTGGGCTGCGGGACCTCGCCGAACTCGAGGACGTCGGGGCTGCCGTAGGTGCGGTAGGTGATGGCCTTCATGGCGGTGCTCCAGAACAGAAAGATTTGATGAGGTAGATGGTTGAACTCATCAAGCAATAAATTGAAGGTAGACCTCGATGATTGAGGATGTCAAGTAATCGGGCCTAGACTGGCTCCATGAACCCGACCGCACCGACCACCGCACCCGCGCCCGGCCCGGAGCTGCTGATGGAGCAGCTCGCCCACGCCGCCGCCTGCTACTACCGGAGCTTTGCCGTGGTGGCGGGGAGTCAGGGCCTGACCCTGATCCAGGGCAAGCTGCTCAGTCTGCTGAGCTGCCCGATGCCGATGCGGGCCCTTGCCGAGCTGCTCGGCTGTGACGCCTCCAACGTCACCGGCCTGGTCGACCGGCTG
The DNA here is from genome assembly GCF_054049135.1 of Kitasatospora sp. P5_F3. Classification (NCBI taxonomy): domain Bacteria; kingdom Bacillati; phylum Actinomycetota; class Actinomycetes; order Kitasatosporales; family Streptomycetaceae; genus Kitasatospora; species Kitasatospora sp. P5_F3. The sequence goes on from NZ_JBFUMY010000008.1 coordinate 68,316, forward strand.
GAGGCGCGCGGCCTGCTCCGCCGGGAGCCCGATCCGGCCGACCGCCGGGTCAAGACGGTGCTGCTGACCCCGGAGGGCGAGGCCGCCGTCCGGCGGATCAGGGCCGAGATCACCACCGGCCTGCCCGGCCTGGCGCAGCTCGACGACGCCGAGCGCCGAAGTCTGTCGGAGCTGCTCGGTCGGGCCTTCCCGCACGGGGCCGGCGCCTGAACGGGAAGGCGACACGCCCGCCGGGGTATGGCATGGGTCACAGTGCCGAAATCGACCTGACGGCCAGTCAGATCATCTGACGGACCGTCAATTCCGTTCCTTTCGCCAGGTTGTCGTCCCTGACGATACGTCAGTTATCCGATGGATTGGGCCAGTCGGGTGAGTTGGGGCTCCTTCGAAGGGGTTCGACACCGGGCTACCATCGGTTGGGTTGTCCGCTTCGGCCTGGAGCGCGGCGTCCGGTCGGGGCGTGCGGCGCAGTCCCCCCAGGGCCTGGCATCAGTCATGGACGGGGGAGACGGACAAAGGGGCACACAGCTTTTGACGATGCAGATCTCCACCCGGCAGGACGAGGCAGCAGGCCCGCTCGCGCTGTTCTCGGCAGGGCAGGCCCCGGCGACCCGTACCCTGCTCGACGTGCTGGAGGCCACTGCCCGGGCGCACCCGCAGGAGCCCGCCCTGGACGACGGCCACAGCACCCTGAGCTACCGGGCGCTGGCCGTCGAGGTGGAGACGGTGCGCCGTCGGCTGGCGGCCGCCGGGATCGGGGCCGGTGACCGGGTCGGCGTCCGGGTGCCGTCGGGCAGCAACGACCTCTACATCTGCATCCTGGCGGTGCTCGCCGCCGGAGCCGCGTACGTCCCGGTGGACGCCGAGGACCCGGACGAGCGGGCCGAGCTGGTCTTCGGCGAGGCCGCCGTGGCCGCCGTACTGGGCGCCGAGCGGGCGCTCACCGTCACGGGCCGCCCGACCACCGGCCGCCCCGGGGTCCGGCCGACCCCGGCCGACGACGCCTGGATCATCTTCACCTCCGGCTCCACCGGGAAGCCGAAGGGCGTCGCCGTCACCCACGCGAACGCCGCCGCTTTCGTGGACGCCGAGGCCGCGATGTTCCTCCAGGAGGAGCCGATCGGCCCCGGTGACCGGGTGATGGCCGGGCTGTCGGTCGCCTTCGACGCCTCCTGCGAGGAGATGTGGCTAGCCTGGCGCTACGGCGCCTGCCTGGTGCCCGTCCCGCGCTCGCAGGTGCGCGGTGGCGCCGACCTCGGCCCCTGGCTGGCCGAGCAGGAGATCACCGTGGTCTCCACCGTGCCCACGCTGGCCGCACTCTGGCCCGCCGAGGCGCTGATCGAGGTCCGGCTGCTGATCTTCGGCGGCGAGGCCTGCCCGCCCGAGCTGGTCCAGCGCCTGGTCACCGAGGGCCGCGAGGTGTGGAACACCTACGGGCCCACCGAGGCCACCGTGGTCGCCTGCGGCGCGCTGCTCAGCGGCGAGGGCCCGGTCAGGATCGGCCTCCCGCTGGACGGCTGGGAGCTGGCCGTGGTGGACGAGGCCGGGCAGCCGGTCCCGATGGGCGGCACCGGCCAGCTGGTGATCGGCGGCGTCGGCCTGGCCCGCTACCTCGACCCCGAGAAGGACGCCGAGAAGTACGCCCCGCTGGAGTCGCTCGGCTGGGCCCGCGCCTACCGCAGCGGCGACCTGGTGCAGGCCGACCCCGAGGGCCTGATCTTCCTCGGCCGGGGCGACGAGCAGATCAAGCTCGGCGGCCGCCGGATCGAACTCGGCGAGGTGGACGCCGCACTCCAGGCCCTGCCCGGGGTGGCCGGCGCGGCCGCCGCCGTCCGGACCGCCAAGGGCGGCAACCAGCTGCTGGTCGGCTACCTGGTCACCCAGGAGGGCTGGGACCAGGCCGCCGCCGTCGAACAGCTGCGGGCCGAACTCCCCGCCGCCCTGGTGCCGCTGCTCGCCCCGGTGGAGAGCCTGCCGACCCGGACCTCCGGCAAGGTGGACCGCGCCGCGCTGCCCTGGCCGCTGCCCGGTCTGACCACCGGCGGGCCCGGCGAGCAGCTCTACGGCACCGAGGCCTGGCTGGCCGAGCAGTGGACCGAGATCCTCGGGATCCAGGTCGGCAGCGCCCAGGACGACTTCTTCGCGATCGGCGGCGGCAGCCTGGCCGCCGCCCGGCTGACCACCCTGCTGCGCAGCCGCTACCCGGCCGCCGCCGTGCTGGACATCTACCAGCAGCCCACCCTGCGCAAGCTGGCCCGGCACCTGGAGCGCTCCGCCCAGGGCGACGGCGCCGCCCGCACCATTGCTCTGGTGCCCACCCGGGCCAAGGTGGTGCAGACCCTGTTGCTGCTGCCGCTGTTCACCCTGGTCGGCCTGCGCTGGACGGTCGGGCTGCTGGCGCTGGGCAACGCGCTGGCCTGGTTCGGCAGCTACCCGTGGGCGCCGACCGCCTCCTGGTGGGTGGTCGGAGCGGGTGCGCTGCTGCTGTTCAGCCCGCCGGGACGGCTGGCCGTCGCGGCCGGTGGTGCCCGGCTGCTGCTGCGCGGCCTGCGCCCCGGCAGCTACCCGCGCGGCGGCTCGATGCACCTGCGGCTGTGGACCGCCGAGCGGCTGGCCGAGGTCTCCGGCGCCACCGAACTCTCCGGTGCCTGGCTGGTCCGCTACGGCCGCGCACTCGGCGCCCGGATCGGCCCCGAGGTGGACCTGCACTCGCTGCCGCCGGTCACCGGCCTGCTCCGGCTCGGCCGGGGCTGCGCGATCGAGGCCGAGGTCGACCTGTCCGGCTACTGGCTGGACGGCGACCGTCTCGAGGTCGGCCAGGTCAGGGTCGGCTCCGGCGCGGTGATCGGCACCCGCAGCACCCTGCTGCCCGGCGCCCGGGTCGGCAAGCGGGCCCAGGTCGCGCCCGGCTCCGGTGTCACCGGCCAGATCCCCACCGGCCAGCGCTGGGCCGGCGCACCGGCCGCCAAGCTCGGCAAGGCCGAGCGCAGCTGGCCCAAGCAGCGCCCGCCGCGCCGGGCCCGCTGGGCTGCGCTGTACGGTGCCAGCGGGCTCGGGCTGAGCCTGCTGCCGGTGCTCTCGGCGCTGGCCGCGCTCGCCGTGGTGAGCCGTTTCGTGCACCCCGGCGACAGCCTGGGCGCCGCGCTGACCGGCGCCCTGCTCGCGCTGGTCCCCGCCACGCTGGCCTACGGCCTGGTGTACGCGACCGTGCTGCTGGTCGCCGTCCGGCTGCTGAGCATTGGCCTGCGGACGGGCAGTCACCCGCTGCACGGCCGGGTCGGCTGGCAGGCCTGGACGGTCAGTCAGCTGATGGACCTGGCCCGGGGCACGCTCTTCCCGCTGTACGCGGGCCTGATCACCCCGTACTGGCTGCGGGCGCTCGGCATGAAGATCGGCAGCCGGGCCGAGGTCTCCACGGTGCTCGCGCTGCCCAGCCTGACCACCGTCGGGGACGGCGCCTTCCTGGCCGACGACACCCTGATCGCCCCGTACGAACTGGGCGGCGGCTGGCTGCGGCTCGGGGAGGCGGAGATCGGCGAGCGGGCCTTCCTCGGCAACTCGGGGATGACCGCACTCGGCCGGGCGGTGCCCGACCGGGGTCTGGTGGGGGTGCTCTCGGCCACGCCGAAGAAGGCCAAGAAGGGCAGCTCCTACCTCGGCATGCCGCCGATGCGGCTGCCCCGCTCGGCCGACACCGCCGACCTGAGCCTGACCTACGATCCGCCCGCCCGGCTGCTCTGGGCCCGGGGTCTGGTCGAGGTCTGCCGGCTGGTGCCGGTGTTCGGCTCCGCCGCGCTGGGCGCGCTGACCCTGGCCGCGCTGGCCCAGCTGGCCGCGGTGGGTTCGGTGCTGCTGGCCGCGCTGCTCTCCGGACTGGTGCTGCTGGCCGCCGGGCTGGCCGCCTGCCTGGTCTCGGTGGCCGCCAAGTGGCTGCTGGTGGGCCGGTTCCGGGCGGTCGAGCACCCGCTGTGGAGCGGCTTCGTCTGGCGCAACGAACTGGCCGACACCTTCGTCGAGGTGCTCGCGGTGCCCTGGCTGGTCGGCGCGGTACCCGGTACGCCGGTGCTCAACCTCTGGCTGCGCTCGCTCGGCGCCAAGGTCGGCCGGGGCGTCTGGTGCGAGACCTACTGGCTGCCCGAAGCGGACCTGGTCACCCTCGGGGACGGGGCCACCATCAACCGGGGCTGCGTCGTGCAGACCCACCTCTTCCACGACCGGATCATGCGGATGGATACTGTGATCCTTCACGAGGGTGCCACCCTCGGCCCGGGCGGCATCGTGCTGCCCGGCAGCACCGTCGGCGCGCGCAGCACACTGGGGCCCGCCTCACTGGTGATGCGTGCGGAGTCCGTGCCGGCCGACACCCGCTGGCTCGGCAACCCGATCGAATCCTGGCAGTCCTGACGGACCGGCAGCACAGACGCAGGAGCGTACGACCCGTGAGTCCCAAGCAGGTGCCGCCCACCGGCGTCGACCCCTACTTCCCGACCCACGGGGACGCCCGCTACCGGGTACACCGCTACGAACTCGCGCTGGACTACCGGCCCGGGCCGAACCGCCTGGGCGGCTCGGCCCGGCTGAGCGCGGTGGCGGGCGGCTCGGCGCTGGCCGAGTTCGCCCTCGACCTGGCCGAGTTCCGGATCGGCCGGGTGCTGGTGGACGGCAAGGCCGCGCACTACACCCACCGGGCGGGCAAGCTGCGGATCCGTCCGGCCAAGGCGCTCGCCGCCGGGGCGGCGTTCACCGTCGAGGTGCACTACACGGGCAACCCGAAGCCGATCCGCAGCCAGTGGGGCGGCCTGGGCTGGGAGGAACTGACGGACGGTGCCCTGGTGGCCAGTCAGCCCGTCGGCGCCTCGTCCTGGTACCCGTGCAACGACCGCCCGGCGGACAAGGCGAGCTACCAGATCTCGGTCACCACCCCGTCCCCGTACACGGTGGTGGCCGGCGGCCGACTGCTCAGCCGGACCACCCGGTCCTCCAGCACCACCTGGGTGTACGAGCAGCCCGCGCCCACCGCCAGCTACCTGGTGACGGTCTCGATCGGCCAGTACGAGACGGTCCGGCTGATCGAGGGCTCCTCGACCCCCCGGGCGAACCGGGCGGTGCCGCAGACCGCCTACGTGCCGGCCAGGCTGCTGCCGGAGTTCACCACCGACTTCGCCCGGCAGGCCCGGATGATGCACTACTTCGAGGAGCTGTTCGGCCCGTACCCGTTCGGCGAGTACGCGGTGGTGGTGGCCGACGAGGAGCTCGACGTGCCGGTCGAGGCGCAGGGCCTGGCCACCTTCGGCACCAACCATCTGGACGGCAGCCGGACCTCCGAGCGGCTGGTCGCGCACGAGCTGGCCCACCAGTGGTTCGGCAACAGCGTGACGATCGCCGACTGGCGGCACATCTGGCTGAACGAGGGCTTCGCCAAGTACGCCGAGTGGCTCTGGGCCGAGCACGCGGGCGGCCTCAGCGCCGCCGCGCACGCGGCCGCCGCCCACGTCCTGCTGTCCGGGCTGCCGCAGGACCTGCGGCTCGGCGACCCGGGCCGGAAGCTGATGTTCGACGACCGGCTGTACCAGCGCGGCGGTCTGACGGTGCACGCGCTGCGCTGCGAACTCGGCGACGCCGCGTTCTTCCGGCTGGTGAAGGACTGGGCGGTGAGACACCGTCACGGGGTGGTCGGCACGCTGGACTTCACCGCGCACGCCGACCGCTACGCGGCCGCGCCGCTGGACGGGCTGTTCCACGCCTGGCTGTACGACCCGCTGCTGCCGCCACTGCCGGGCATGTCACGGTAGGTGTGGGTATCGTCGCTCACGGTTGCGAGGCCCCCTCTCCGGGTCTCCCCGGAGCGCCCTGGAGGCCCGGCATGTCCGACAAGCCCACCATCGTCCTGGTCCACGGATTCTGGGGTGGTGCCGCCCACTGGGCGAAGGTGATCGTCGAGCTGAAGAACCGCGGCTTCACCGAGCTGCGGGCGGTGGAGAACCCGCTCACCTCGCTCGCCGAGGACGCCGAGCGCACCCGCAAGATGGTCCGTCAGGTCGCAGGACCGGTGCTGCTGGTGGGCCACTCGTACGGTGGCGCGGTGATCACCGAGGCGGGCGATCTGCCGAACGTGGTCGGCCTGGTGTACATCGCCGCGTTCGCCCCCGACGCGGGTGAGAGCCCCGGGCAGATCAGCCAGGAGCTGCCGCCCGCCGCGCTGGAGAACCTCGCCCCGGACTCCGACGGCTTCCTGTGGATCAAGCCCGAGAAGTTCCACCAGAGCTTCTGCCAGGACCTGAGCGCCGACGAGGCGCTGGTCATGGCGGTCACGCAGAAGGCCCCGCCGGCCTCTGCCTTCGGGGACAACGTCACCGCCCCGGCCTGGCGGGCCAAGCCCTGCTGGTACCAGGTCTCCAGCGAGGACCGCATGATCCACCCGGACAACCAACGCCGGATGGCCGCGAGGATGGACACCCGCAAGACCGTCGAGCTGCGCTCCGGCCACGCCTCGCTGGCCTCGCTGCCCGAGGCCGTCGCCGACCTGATCGAGGAAGCCGCCGGCGCGGCCTGACCGGCACGGGGCCGGGGTGGTTGCCCCGGCCCCGCTTGGTTCACCGCACCGCGTACGCGTCGGCGACGGTCTGGGTGACCGACACCCCGTCAGCCGCCGTCAGGGTCACCCGGAGGGCGACCTTGCTGCCGGCCGCCGCGGCGGTGTGGTCGACGGCGGCCGTCCAGCGGCCGTCGCTGCGGGTCATGGTGCCGGGCGTCCAGGTGGTGCCGCCGTCGTAGGAGTACGACAGGGTGGCCGAGTCGAGCGCTCCGGGCGTCCAGCCCGCCTGGCCGGTGGCGGACAGGCCGATCCGCAGCGGTCCTGCGGCCACCGTGTTGTCGGCGTCCACCGCAAGGTCGTAGGACGGGAAGAGCAGCGGCAACGCCTGCGAGTAGACCGCCGGGTCGCCGTGCGAGCGGAACGAGAACTCGGTCTGCACCGCGCTGGAGCGCTGCCAGATGTCCCGGTGGTGGAAGCGCTGCTGAGTGAGCCTCAGCAGGTACCGGGCGTCCCCGGCCGGGACGTCCCAGGCGTTGAACGGGCCGTACCAGGACTCGCCGAGTGACGTCCCGTCGGCCAGCAGCTCGACGCCCGCGGCGTCGCCGAAGTACGAGACGGTGCCGGTGTGGTCCGGGTTCGCGTCGCCCCACAGCGAGCGGGAGAAGTCGACCCCGATCCGGTCCGCCTGCCGCTCGCCGACCAGCCGGGCGGCCCCGTCGGTGCCCGTGCCGCCGGTCGGGCGCAGCACGCCCCGGTACCACTCCTCGCTGCGGCTCTCGCCCTTGCGGTAGGAGCGGTTGACGTCCGCCAGGTACTCGGCGAACGGCCAGCTGCTCTGGACCGCGTGCGCCCACTGCCCGTCGTCGGCGGTGTAGTAGGCGGTCCGGGTCAGCGGTGCGGCCACCAGGCCCTGGAAGGCCGGGATCTGCGCGTACGGATTCCACGGCCGCACCGCGTCGGCGTACTCGAACATGTGGGTGGCCGCGCCGAGCGAGTGCCAGGTCTCGGTGACGGTGGCGAGATCGCGGTCGCGGACGGTGTGCTGTTGGCTCGCCCGCACCTGCTGGGCGTCGTGGAAGGCGAGGTTGTAGACGTAGGGGCTGTCCGGGGTGGATACCCAGGTGAGCGTCACCCCGCTCCCGCCGAGCCGGGCGGTCAGGGTCGCGGCCTGGTCGGCGGTGATCTGGAAGACCGGGGCGTGCATGCTGATGTCGTTCTTGCGGAACGAGCCCGGCGTCGGACGGTATGTCAGCACCGCGACGGCTCCGGCCGCCTGCGCGTTGGCGCTCACCTCGTTCGCGTCGGTGCCGTCGTCCGGCACCAGCACCAGCCGCCCGGTGACGCCGGCCGCCGCGAGGTCGGCGGCGGAGGCGCTGCGGGCGGCCACCAGCCGGGCCGACCCGGTGGCGGGCAGGCGCGCCTCGGCGGCGTACGGCAGGTAGGTGGGCTCCAGGGTCACCCCGGCGCCGGTGAACACCACCGGCGGGGCGCCGAGGCGCAGGTAGCTGCCGGCCTCGAATCCGCCGGTGCTCGCCTTGCCGGAGCCCCAGCTGTACAGCTCGACGGGAGCGTTGCCGACCCGGGCGCCGATCGCGTCCACCCACTTGTCGCCCCACCAGCGGGAGAGTTCGAGGGTGGCGTCCAGGGTGCGTACGGTGCGGTCGGCGCGCACCTCGATCCGGTCCGCCTTGCGGGCGTCCAGGGTGAGCACGGTGTCCTTGGTCAGCTTGAACTCGGGCATCGCCATCGCGGCCACCGAGCGCGCGGCGGCTTCGCCGGTGGTGTCGCGGTGGTCGGGGGTGACCACGAAGCCGGTGAGAGAGAAGACGCCGGGGCGCAGCCGCAGCGCGATCTCGCCGTTCGCGTCCGGGGCGGCGCGCTGTCCGGTGGACTGGCTGATGTCGATCAGGTCCACCGAGGTCCCGGTGTCGCCGGTGGCCGGCCGGCCGTCGCGGTCGATCAGCTTCACCCGGACGGTCAGGGTCTCCGGCTCGAGGTAGGCGTTGAACGGGGTCGAGACGGTGCGCCCGGCCTCGTCGGTGGCCAGCACCCGGCCGGTGACGTCGCCGTACTGACCACCCGTCAGCCGAGCGGTCGGGTCGAGCGTGAGCGGTACCTGCACGGTGGCGCCCGCCGGGACGGTGACGCTGTCCTGGCCGAGTCGGACGATCCGCGAGCCGATCGCCGAGTCGTCGTCACCGTCGGTGCGCTGCACGGCCAGCCGCAGCTTGACCGGTGCGCTGCCGGTGTTGGTGTACGGGACCTGGACGGTGCGGGTGTCGGACTTCACCTGAGGCCAGGCGAAGCTCCCGAAGCCGACGGAGGGCGAGCCGAGCACGGTCTGCCGGACGGCCTGCCCGGCCCGCAGCCGGCCACCGCCGATCTGCTGCACGTCGCCCGCCAGGGTGGGATCGGCCGAGGAGACCAGCGCGGCCTTGAGCCGGTCGGCGGTCCAGTCCGGGTGCTGCTGCTTGACCAGCGCGGCGGCCCCGGCCACCAGCGGGGTGGCCATCGAGGTGCCGGACATCGCGGTGTAGGCGTACACGCCCCGGCCGCCGGCGGCGGCCGCGGTGACATCCACGCCGGGGGCGGCGATCTCGGGCTTGAGGGTGTGCACGCCGGTGACCGAACCCCGGCTGGAGAACGAGGCGGTGCGGTCGGCCGAGTCGACGGCGCCGACGGTCAGCACATCCGGCGCGCAGCCGGGCGAGGAGACCGACTGGTACTGGCCGAGGTTGCCCGCCGCGATCACGAACAGCGTCTTCGAGCTCTGCGCCAGTTGCTGCGCGGCCACCGACATCGGGTCGGTGCAGTCGGTGGGTTCGGCGCTGCCGAGCGACATCGAGGCGACGTCGGCGCCGGAGTCGACGGCCCACTGCATGCCCGCGATGATCTGCGACTCGGTGCCGGAGCCGTAGTCGTCCAGCACCTTGCCGACCAGCACCTTGGCGCCGGTGGCGACGCCGCGCTGGGCGCCCTGGCTCGCGGCGCCGGTGCCGGCGATCTCGGAGGCGACGAAGGTGCCGTGGCCGATCGCGTCGTGCACGTCCGTGTCGGGGGTCTCGGCGGTGAAGTTCCGGGCGGCCAGCACCTGTCCGGCCAGGTCGGGATGGTCGGCGTCGATGCCGGTGTCCAGCACCGCGACCTTGACGCCCTGGCCGCCGAGGCCGAGTGCCCAGGCGGCGGGGGCGCCGATCTGCTTGTTCTCGGACTCCAGGGTGGCCTTGACCTTCTGGTCCAGCCAGAGCTTGGCCAGACCGTCCCGGCCCTTGCCCTGACGGTCCACCAGGGTGTCCCAGGTCCGGTTCGCGGCACCCTTGTCGGCGGCGTACGCGACACCGTGCACGGCGGTCAGCGACTTCACGCCGGCAGCTCGGCTGCGGGCCGGTGCGCTGCTGTCGGCGGTCTGCTGGTCGCGGTAGACGGCGATCACCGGTAGGGCCTTGGCACCCTGGTCGTCGTAGCCCTGGCGGACCAGGGCGCTGATGTTGAACAGTGCCTTGTCGACCGAACCGGCGGCCAGCGCGGCGGCGGCCCGCTGCGGGAAGACGTACTGGTCGCCGTTGACCTGGCGGGTGAAGTGGACGGGTATCCGGCCCTGTTCGTCCGGCTGGAGGGAGACCCGGGAGCGGCCGGCGGCGTCGGTGGTCAGGTCGGCCTTCTCGCCGGTGATCAGGGTGACGGTGTGCCGGGAGGCCGGTGCGGTCGCGCCGGTGAGCCCGGGGCCGGTCGCTGCGGCGGCCGGTGGAGCGGTCAGCGCGGCGCTGCCGAGCAGACCGGCCACCGTCACCGCCAGCGCGCGGCGGACACGTGTCGCCAATGCCATGGACACTCCTCGGGAGTCGGGGGGATCTGGCCGGTGAGCCTGGCAGAAGGCGGCTCTGACCGGGCATGATGTGGCTGGCGGATCACCGCCTGGGCAGGTACCCGCCAAGCGGCGACGGCTGACGCCGGGTCAGGAGAGGGGTGCGTCGATGCTGGCCGCGATAGGGCTGGACGAGCGGGCCGAGCGGCTCTACAGCCGGCTGGTGGTGCACGGCGCCGCCACCGCACGGGAGTTGGCGGCGCACTGCGGCACCGGCGAGACCGAGGCGGAGCTGGCACTCGTCCTGCTGCAGACCCGGGGGCTGATCGCCCCGCAGGCCGACGGGTCGGCCCGGTTCGCGGCCGCGCCGCCGGCGGTGGCGCTGGAGGCGCTGCTCACCGGTCAGCGGCACGCGCTGCGCGAGGCCGAGCTGTCGGCCGCCTCACTCGCCGAGGCCTACCGGGTCGCCGCCGCCGACCACAGCCACCGTGACCTGGTCGAGGTGGTGACCGGCCACGCGGCCGTCGGCCACCGGGTCGCCCAGCTCCAGCTCGGCGCCACCACCGAGCTGCTGGCCCTGGTGACGGGCCGTCACCAGGTGGTCAGGGCGGACGCCACCGGCGCGGAGACCGACGCGGTCACCCGGGGCGTCAGCTACCGGGTGGTGCTGGAGCGGCACGCCCTGGACACCCCCGAGTCGGTCGAGGCCCTGTTCGAGGCGCTGGACCGGGAGCAGCAGGTCAGGGTGGTCGACCGGGTCCCCGGCAAGCTCATCGTGGCCGACCGGGCCCGGGCGCTGGTCCCACTGTCCGAGGGCAGGGACGGCACCGATCCGGTGGTGCTGTCGGTACGCGCCCCCGCCCTGGTCCAGGTCCTGGTGACGCTGTTCGAGCAGACCTGGGAGTGGGCACACCCGCTCGGCCGGGACGACGACGGTGCCCTGCTGGTCGAGTCCGTCCCGGGCGGCAGCCCCGACGAACTCGACCGCCGGATCCTCTCGTTGCTGCTGATCGGGTCGACCGACCAGGCGGTGGCCAAGCAACTCGGCCTGGGCCTGCGCACGGTCCAGCGCCGGATCAGCCGGCTGATGGCGCTGGCCCGCGCCGACACCCGGATCCAGCTCGGCTGGCAGGCCCACCGGCGGGGCTGGGTCAGGGACTGACCCGCCGGTGGGCCAGCACCGCTACCGGTAGCGGAACAGGATCCGGCCACGGGTCAGGTCGTACGGGCTGAGCTCCACGAGCACCTTGTCGTACGGCAGGACCTTGATGTGGTGCCTGCGGATCTTCCCGCTGATGTGGGCGAGCACCTGGTGCCCGTTCTGGAGCTCCACCTTGAAGGTGGCGTTGCGCAGGCACTCGACGACGGTGCCGTCGATCTCGATTCCCTTGGAGGTTTTGGGCATGCGGTCTCCTCGACTCTGTGCGGGTGTGTGATGAGCTGGTGGGGTGTCAGTGGCGGACCAACTCCAGGTTGCCGCCGGTGCGTTGGGCGCCGATCTGCTCGAAGAGCTGCCGGGCGGCGTGGTTGGACTCGCTGACCTCGGCCGTCGCCGCAGCGACCCCGGAGTGGTGCAGCGCGCCCAGTGTGTCGGCCAGCAACGCCCGGGCGATGCCCTGCCGTTGGTGGTCGGCCAGGACGGCGATCAGGCCGATCCGGGGCTGCCGGGGCACCGGCGCCAGCCGGAGCAGGCCCACGTAGCGGCCGGCCTGTACGGCCACCGCGAACTTCGACGGGTCCGGCACGGTGACCCCGTCCGGGAGGGGGATGACCTCGGCCGGCATCGACTGCCACCCGACGGTGGCCCCGACCTCCGCGCGGATCGCGCGGTCGAGCGCGCGCAGCGGCCCCTCCTCCGCCTGGCCGGCGGGCAGGATGGTCACGCCCGACGGCGGCCGCAGGGCGTCGAGCCCCGTGGCGTCCGGATCGGTGGGCACGGCGTACTGCCACTCGCGGCGGTGGGTCGTGAAGCCGACCCGCTGCCAACTCGCCTGCAGATCGGGGTCGTTCTCGTCGACCAGGGTGTACAGCGGGGTCGGCAGCTGGGTCGAGACGGCCTCGGCGAGCCGGTCGAAGACCGCGCCGTCCCAGGCGTCGAGGCTGACGAAGGTACGCCCGTCGGGCCTGCGCCAGGCATCGGCCCGGCCGACGACCTGGTCGTCCTGCAGGGCGTGCCACAGGTGCTCGGAGACCTGAAGGACCGTCACCGGGTGCCCGGTGGTGGAATGCGCGCTGTTCACGTTCATAGCTGTCTGCCTCTCGGGAGTGCTCTGCTCTCAGGCACTCCCGGCGACAGCTGCGTCAGTCGCCCAACCGTGAAGGACTGGGGGAGTACCCATGGGTTACTGCGGTCACGGGTCTCACCTCCTGGTTGCGGCTTCGCGGTTGCCCGGACGGTATCAGCTGCCTGCCGCCGCGCCCAAACCCTTTTCCGCGGTAGCTTGATCGGCCCGGCGCGGGCTGACTAGCCTGCGGGTATGGCCGAGTTGACGCAGCAGGACGAGCACACCCCGGGCCGCTTCGGCGCGTCCGCGACCGTGGAGGTCGAGGCCCACCAGGTGGGCCGGGTGCACACCGAGTACGCCCCGGACCACGACGGCGACCCCGATCCCGGCGAGATCGTCTGGACCTGGGTGCCGTACGAGGAGCGGGACGGCCGGGGCAAGGACCGCCCGGTGCTGGTGGTGGCCCGTGAGCGCGGCGGCACGCTGCTCGCGGTGATGCTCTCGAGCAAGGGGCACGACCGGGACGCGGACTGGGTGCCGATCGGCGCCGGCCCCTGGGACCGTTCGGGGCGCGACTCCTGGGTGGCGCTGGACCGGGTGATGCGGGTGCACGACCAGGGCATGCGCCGGGAGGCCTGTGCGCTGGACCGGGCGCGGTTCGCCCTGGTGGTCGCCGCGCTGCGCCGCCGCTACCGGTGGAGCTGACGGCCGCAGCACCGGAGTTGGCCAAACAACTGGGGTGAGGCGTTCGCCTGGCGTACGGCGGGCAGACATGACAAGTCCGCCAGGAGGTACCCCACACACGCTTCTCTGGGGTCGCCCACTGCCCACCCCTCACCCGCAGAGGTCAACTCACCCATGGCTGAACTCAATCGTCGCCGTTTCCTCCAGCTGGCGGGTGGCGCGTCCGCGCTCACCATGCTGTCCGACAGCATCGCCCGGGCCGCCGCCATCCCGGCCCAGGGCAGCACCGGCACCATCCAGGACGTCGAGCACATCGTCGTCCTGATGCAGGAGAACCGGTCCTTCGACCACTACTTCGGTGCGATGAAGGGCGTCCGCGGGTTCGGCGACCCCCGCCCGGTCACCCTGCCGAGCGGCAAGTCGGTCTGGAACCAGGCGAGCGGTACCAAGGTGACGCTGCCGTTCCGGCCCCCGGGTGACGACCTCGGGATGGAGTTCCTGCAGGGCCTGAACCACGACTGGGCCGGTGGCCAGCAGGCGTTCAACAAGGGCAAGTACGACCAGTGGGTGCCCGCGAAGACCGCCACCACGATGGCGTACCTGACGCGTGACGACATCCCGTTCCACTACGCGCTCGCCGACTCCTTCACGGTCTGCGACGCGTACCACTGCTCGTTCATCGGCTCGACCGACCCGAACCGCTACTACCTCTGGTCGGGCCACACCGGCAACGACGGCACGGGCGGCGGCCCGGTGCTCAACAACGCCGAGGCCGGGTACGGCTGGACCACCTACCCGGAGCGGCTGGAGGCGGCCGGGGTCTCCTGGAAGGTCTACCAGGACGTCGGCGACGGCCTGAACGCGGCGGGCTCCTGGGGCTGGATCAACGACGCCTACCGGGGCAACTACGGCGACAACTCGCTGTTGTACTTCAACAGTTACCGCAATGCGCAGCCGGGCAACCCGCTGTTCGACAAGGCGCGTACGGGCACCGACGCCAAGTCGGGCGAGGGCTACTTCGACCGGCTGCGGGCCGACGTGCAGGCCGGCACGCTGCCCAAGGTGTCCTGGATAGCCGCGCCCGAGGCGTTCTCCGAGCACTCCAACTGGCCGGCCAACTACGGCGCCTGGTACATCTCCCAGGTGCTGGACGCGCTGACCTCCAACCCGGACGTGTGGGCGAAGACCGCGCTGTTCATCACGTACGACGAGAACGACGGCTTCTTCGACCACGTGGTGCCGCCGTACGCGCCGTCCGGCAGCAGCCAGGGCCTGTCCACGGTGCCCACCACGCTGGACTACTTCGGCGGCAAGACCGGGTACGTGGCAGGGCCGTACGGGCTCGGCCCCCGGGTGCCGATGCTGGTCGTCTCGCCGTGGAGCACCGGCGGGTACAGCTGCTCGGAGACCTTCGACCACACCTCGGTGATCCGGTTCATCGAGCGGCGGTTCGGTGTCACGGAGCCGAACATCTCGCCGTGGCGGCGGGCGGTCTGCGGTGACCTGACCGCGGCCTTCGACTTCGCGCGCACCTCGACCGCCCCGGTTGCGCTGCCGCCCACCGCCGGGTACTACCCGCCGGACCGCGACCGGCACCCCGACTTCAAGGCGCCCGCCCCGGCGGTCGGCACGATGCCGAAGCAGGAGCCGGGCAGCCGGCCGACCCGTCCGCTCAAGTACGCGCCGTACGTGGACGGTTCGGCGGACACCATCGGCAAGTACCGGCTGACCTTCAGCGGTGGGGCCGCGGCCGGTGCGCACTTCTACGTCACCTCGGCCAACCGCACCGACGCGCCGTGGAGTTACACCACCGAGGCCGGCAAGACGATCGCCGACACCTGGGACACCAAGTACTCCAAGGGCATCACGGACCTGACGGTCCACGGCCCGAACGGCTTCCTGCGCCGGTTCCGCAACTCGGGCAAGACGGCCGGCCCCGAGGTCACCGCCCGCCACAACGCGGCCACCGGCAACCTCGACCTGACCCTCACCAACGCCGCCACGGCCGACGCCAAGCTCACCGTGACCAACGCCTACGGCGGCACCCCGCAGACCTTCACGGTCCGCAAGGGCGCCACCGTCACGGTCGCGGTGGACCTGAGCGGCTGCCGCAACTGGTACGACGTCACGGTCACCGCGGCCGGCACGGCCGACTTCGTCCGCCGCCTGGCGGGCCACGTCGAGACCGGGGTCGCGGGCCTCTCCGACCCGGGCATCATCACCGCCTGACCATCGCTCTCCCGTCGCGCGCCGTTCCGGGTATCTCCGGGGCGGCGCGCGGCAGTTGCGGGTCCGTCAGATTTGAAGTAGAACTTCATTGTGAAGCAGGTACATAATTCCGAGAGCCTGGGCATTGACCCCGACGGCTCGTTCTATGACCCCGGTGTCCGGGCTTCGATGGCGGCGTTCGCGCTGGGCGGTGACACGCTCGCGCTGGAGGCCGCCGCCGCCGTCCGCTCCGCCTCGCAGGCCGTGGACCGGCTGCGCGGCCAGGGCGCGGGAGGGCGGGGGCTGAGTGCCGGGGCGCTCGATGTGCTGGCCCGGCTGAGCTCCGCCGACGAGGACGGCCTGACCATCGGCGAACTCGCCCGGGCAGGGGGCGTCAGCTCGCGCAACGTCACCGGTCTGGTGGACACCCTGGAGCGCGACCAGCTGGCCGAGCGGGTCCAGGACCGGCACGACCGCCGTTCGGTCCGGGCCCGGATCACCCCGGCCGGCCGGGACTGGTTGGACGCCTTCCGGCAGCCGACCCAACGCGCGATGTCGGCCGTCTTCCAGGGCTTCACCCCGGCGGAGCTGACCCAGTTCCGCCACCTCTGCCTGCGCCTGGTGGAGAACCAGCGCCGGATCGAGCAGTACCTCACCCAGCAGACCAAGGAGTGACCCGGCTCGTGAGCGCCTCCCCGTCCACCCGACACACCGTCAGGGCCTACCACGAGGCCCGGTTCCGGGGTGATGTCGCGGCCGCGGCTGCCTTGATCGCCGACGAGTTCACGTTCCGCAGCCCGTTCGTCAGCTCGACCAGCCCCACCGGCCACCTCGACGGACTGGACGGACTGCTCGGCATCGTCACCGGCGTCGACCTGATCAGCGAGCTGTACGGCGATGCCGAGGCCACGCTGCTCTACGACGTCCACACCGCCTCGCCGGTCGGCACCCAGCACACCGCCGAGCACTTCCGCCTGCGGGACGGCCGGATCACGGCGATCACCCTGCTCTTCGACTCCGCCCCCTGGCAGGCCGTCATGGCCGCCGTCGGGCCGCAGGCCTGAGGCGGTCGGAGCTTGCCCGAACGGGAGCGCTCGGGTGGAATGGGCGGTGTGGATCATCCCTCAGTACCCAGTGCCCTGACCGACGCCCAGGTGGCCGGCTACCTGGCCAGGATCGGTGTGCCGCGGCCCGACCGTCCGGACCGGGCGGCGCTGGCCGCGCTCCAGCGGGCGCACCTCGGGACCGTCCCGTTCGAGAACCTGAGTGTGCGGCTGGGGGAGCCGATCGTGCTGGAGCCCGGCGCGCTGGTGGAGAAGATCGTCGGGCGGCACCGGGGCGGGTTCTGCTACGAACTCAACGGCGCGTTCGCCGAGTTGCTCCGTGCGCTGGGTTTCCGGGTGACCTTGCTGGGGGCCCGGGTGTTCGGGGAAGGGCGGCTCGGGCCGCCGTTCGACCACATGGCGCTGCGGGTGGAGCTGGACGGTGCGGCCTGGCTGGCGGACGTCGGGTTCGGCCGGTTCAGCGAGCTGCCGCTGCGCCTGGACGAGCGCGGCGAACAGGCCGATCCCGCCGGGGTGTTCACGGTCGTGCCGCACGGCGACGAACTCGACGTGCGGCAGAACGGCGAGCCGCAGTACCGGCTGGACCAACGGGCGTACGAGCTGGCCGACTTCGTGCCGACCTGCTGGTGGCAGGCCACCTCGCCGGACTCGCACTTCGGGCGCTCCACGACCTGCTCACGCCTGGCCGAGGACGGCCGGATCACGCTCAGCGGCACCCGGCTGATCCGGACCGCCGCCGACGGCTCGCGGACCGAACAGGAGCTCGGCGAGGCCGCCACGCTGGCCGCGTACCGGACGTACTTCGGTATCACCCTGGACCGTCTGCCCTAAATGGCAGTCAGATCGAGGCCGAGCAGGTCCCGGAAGGCCGCCCGGCCTGCTGCGGTGACCGTCAACGCCCGGCCTGAGCCGATCCGTTCGACCCAGCGCCGGTCGAGGGCCCGGGCGCAGAGGGCGGCGCCCGCCGCGCCCGCCAGATGGTTTCGGCGCTCGGTCCAGTCCAGGCAGCTGCGCAGCAGCGGCCGGGAGCCGCTCTTGCGCAGTGCCGCCAGGTCGATGCCCAGCTCGGCGAACCAGCGGTGTCCCGGCTCGGTGACCGCGAGACCGCTCTCCTCGGTGACCAGGCCGCGTTCCAGGGCGGCGGCCGCGACGCGCACGCCGAGCTGTCCGGCCAGGTGGTCGTAGCAGGTGCGGGCGCGGGCCTCCGCGCCGAGCCGGGTGGACTCGCGCAGGCCGGCCGGGGTGGCGGTGTCCGGGGCGAAGGCGGCCAGGCTCTCGATCAGCTGCGCGGCCGCCGGGCCGGCCACCCGTACGTACCGGTGGCGGCCCTGGCGCTCCTCGACCAGCAGGCCGCCGGCGACCAGGCGGGACAGGTGCTCGCTCGCGGTGGACGCGGAGACGCCCGCGTGCCGGGCCAACTCCCCGGCGGTCCAGGCCCGGCCGTCGATCAGGGCGAGGCAGAAGGCGGCCCGGGTACGGTCCGCAAGCAGTCCGGCGGTTTCGGCGAGCGACATGACTCCATCATCCCCCCGGCACGGTTCGGCGGCGGCCGAAGTGTTGCGGGTCTAGCCTGCGAGGCATGAACAGCACCGAGCACAGCTTCGACCGGTACGCCGAGGTCCGGGCCGCGCTGGCCGATCCGCACCTGGTCCCGCTGCCCGCCGAGCCCGGCCCGGTCGGCACGATGGCCTGGCTGCGCGCGACGGTCGCCCGGTTCAGCAGCGGAGCGGAGCACACGCGCCGACGAGCCTTGGTGGAGGCCGAGTTGGCGAGTCTGGACCCGGCGGAGCTGCGGCGGTCGGCCGCCACCGGGCCCGGTGGCGGCGCCCGGGTGCGCGCGGGGCGGGCGCTGGGCGGGGTGGTGGGGGGGGGCGCACCCCCCGCGGTGGGAGCGGCCGCCCCCGGGCCCGGTGGCGCCGCCCGGGTGCTCGCGGTCCGGGCGCTGGCCGAGGTGATGGGCCTGGCCGAACCCGACGCGGTGGCAGCAGCGGTCGGCACGGCGGCGCGGACGTACTTCGGCGGCGCGGACCCGGCGGCCGACGCGGCGGTGGCCTGGCTGCTGCCCCGGGTCGGGGGAGCGGACCAGGAGACCGCCGCCCAGCGGATCGGTCTGCTGCTGCAGGCCTTCGAGGCGACCGGCACGCTGGTCGACAACACCCGTACGGCTCCGGCCGGTTCGGCGGTGCGGGCGCGGCTCACCGAGACCCTGCGGCACGACCCGCCGGTCCGGGTGATGCGGCGGATGGCCGTCCGGCCGACCCGGGTGGCCGGGGTGCCGATCGCCGAGGGCGACCTGGTGCTGCTGGACCTGGCCGCCGCCAACCGGGATCCCGAACTCTTCGCGCAGCCCGAGCAGTTCGACCCGCTCCGGTCCGGCCCGCCCGCCCTCACCTTCGGCAGCGAACCGAGGAGCTGCCCGGGCCGGGAGCACGCGTTGGCGCTGGCCACCGGAATCCTCGCGCCGCAGGCGGCGGTCGAGCCGTTGAGCGCCTTCGCCGCGCTGCACCGGACCGGGGCGCCGCTGCTGCTGCCGAACGCCTGGGACCACGCATCGGCGGCCCTGTTCGCCGCGCAGGGGTTCCCGGCGATCGGCACCACCAGCCTCGGGGTGGCGGCGGCGAGCGGGCTGCCGGACGGCACCGGGGCGACCCGGACCGAGACGCTGCGGCTGGCCCGGCGGCTCGGCAGGGGTGCGTTCCTGCTCTCGGTGGACGTCGAAGGCGGATTCAGCGAAGACCCGGACGAGGTTGCGGAGTTGGCCCGCGAACTGGCCGCCGCCGGGGCGGTGGGCATCAACCTGGAGGACGGCCGGGCCGACGGCACGCTCGCGCCGGTGGCGCTGCACGCCGCGAAGATCGCGGCGGTGAAGGCCGCGGTGCCGGAGCTGTTCGTGAACGCCAGGACCGACACCTACTGGCTGGGCGGACGGCAGGCCGAGACCGCGCACCGGCTCGACGCCTACCAACAGGCGGGCGCGGACGGCGTGTTCGTGCCGGGGCTGACCGACCGTACGGAGATCACGGCGGTGCTGGACCGGATCGACGTCCCGCTGAACGTGCTCCACTCGCCGACCGGCCCCGCCCTGGCCGAACTCGCCGAACTGGGCGTGGGCCGGGTCAGCCTGGGGTCACTGCTGTACCGGGCGGCGCTGGGCGCGGCCCTCGGCGCACTGGAGGACGTCCGGTCGGGGCGGCCGGTCCGGGGCGAGGCGCCGTCGTACGACCGGGTGGCGGGCCTGGCCGAGCTCTCCTGACGGCCCGGCAGGGACCGCTCACCCGGCTGCCGTCCGATCGCCAACTCCGTACCGACCGCCCCGGCCGGAGTGGATCACTCGTTGTGGTGAAGGGCGGCCGATGGGGCTCGGGTGGATTGATGCGGGCGGTAGACCGGGTGAGTGAGATTCAGTCAACTTGATCGGTATACGGCGTTTCCGCCTGCCTCGGTCGCAGCTCTGCCAAGTTCCACAGCGCGCCGTCGCGGCTTCGAGGTGTGCGCCGATGCCCTGCACTTCCGGGGTTCGGCGACCGAGGCACTGGCGGAGCTCGCCTCCTGCCGTACCACCACGGAACTGCTGGAGTCGGCGCACGAGATGTGGTGCGGCCCGGGCTGCGGCCGCACGGTGACGTGTGCGTTCCTGCACTACCCGAGGACCGCTCCAGCTCCGGTGATCCGTCGCTCCGCGCGGGTGCGGTACAACAAGGACACCGCGGGCCTGTTCCAGCTCATGGGCGGCGACGGATACGCCGAGGACACCGCGCAGACCCACGAAACGAACCTCTGGCCGCTCCTGCTCGGGATCACCGCAAGGGCCGCCGCCGGGGCAGGGGAGCGGATCGACTATTCGGACTGGGCGAGGAAGGGCGACGCGACGGCTGCCGAGGTGGTGGCCTACGCCTGCCGCGATGCCCTGCAATGGGTGGCCACCTGGTCCGGCGAGCGCTACTGCGACGACCCGACCTACCTGCGCTACACCGCTGTGAGCACCGTCGTCGACGACCTGTGCATTCCGCCGCTGGACCTGGTAGGCGGCCGATTCCGGTTGTACGGGCACTCGGTCGGTGATCTCGTCGCCGCCATGGACGAGCAGGGCTGGGGGCACGATGCGGTGCACGCCCTGCTCTCGCTGGTCCGGCAGTGGGTGTACCAGTACGCCGAGAAGCTCGACCACGGGCCGGCCGGCGGGGATGCTGGTCTGCACGCCCGGCTCAACGGCTCCACCGGCGTCTGGGATGCCTGTGTCTACCGGATGCACTCCGCCAACAACTACGGATGCGGGATCGCGGTGGCGCGGGCCGGAGCCACCGGGCTGGTCTCGTCCGGCTGGTTGCTGGACAGCGGGATGGCCGACGCCATCTCGATGGATCTGGCCAAGTCGGCCCTGGACGTCTACCGGCTGGACGCTCACCAACCCACTGCCAATGGGGAGTTGGGGCCACTCCGGCAGCGGGCGTACCACTCGGTCTACCTCGATCTGGTCGACGACCTGGTGGAGAGCGGGGCACCCGAGGAGCTGGTGCACTACGGCCAGGCGGGCCTGCAGTACGTCCAGATGATGGAGCGTTACCACGAGCGCCGCCTCGGTCACCGCCTGCCGCTCCGGCCGACGGTGACCGCGCGGCTGCGCGGGCTGTTCGGCGCCGAGGCAGTGGAGCCGTCGGTCGAGGAGAAGTACCGGGCACAGCGGGCCCGCACCGTGGCCGGCCCTACCGGGTGGGTACCGGGCGGGCCGACCGGGCTGGGAACTTCGGGGGCACGGATCGCCCGTCCCGGCGCCGCACGGCTAGGCTCAATCCGTCCGTTTTCGTCCCGGCAGGGAGCACCTGCCTGAGGATTGCCGAGCCGGGCCGCAACCGAAAGGTATGGAGATCATGAGCGTCGTAGTTCTCACCACCAACCACGGCAGGATCACGCTCGAACTGGACGGCAACAGGGCGCCCAGGACGGTGGAGAACTTCCTGGACTACGTCAAGAGCGGGCACTACGACGGGACGATCTTCCATCGGGTGATCCCCGGCTTCATGGCCCAGGGTGGCGGGTTCGAGCCGGGCATGAAGCAGAAGCCGGTGAACGACCCGGTCGTGAACGAGGCGAACAACGGGCTGCGGAACGAGGCTTACACCGTGGCCATGGCCCGCACTTCGAACCCGCACTCGGCGACCGCGCAGTTCTTCATCAACTGCAAGGACAACTCCTTCCTCGACTACCCCGGACAGGACGGCTTCGGGTACACCGTGTTCGGCAAGGTCACCGAAGGCCAGGACATCGTCGACGCGATCGAGAAGGTCAGGACGACCCGGTCCGGCTCGTTCGCCGACGTCCCCGAGACCGACGTCGTCATCGAGAAGGCCGAAGTCATCTCCTGATCCCGAGTCGGCTGCTCCGGTCCGTGGTCGGGCACTCGGCGGCTGGGTCACGGCCCGGCCGCCGCCTGGGACGCGCGGTGGCCGGGTGAGCCCTATGCTCCGGGATCCAGCCCGAACCGAGTTGCTATCCGAGCGGCCAGGTCGGTGACGGGAACACCGCCGTCGATCGTGATGGTGTCGAGCCCGTGGCTGTCTGCCTGCCTGCGGATCGCCTCATCCCAGAGGGCATCGCGTCCGAGGCGTTTGGCGAGCATGGTTTCGGGGTCGTTGCTACCCCAGTTGGCGCGCGCACGGGCAGGATCCGCGTAGCGTGCGGTGAGGGTGTCCCGCCGGAACCGGGGTGTTGGCAGGAGGAAGACGGCTTGGTCGGGCTGCCGCAGCAGCGGTCCGAGGTGACCGGGCAGGATCCCGAAGTAGTCGACCACGATGACGCGGTTCGAGGGCATGGCGAGGAGGTCCTCGACAAGGAAGCCGACAGTCTCTCCGTGCAGGCTCGGCATCGACTGGAACACCTGCTGAGGGGTGCGGCCCTGCCACATCGCGCCCGGGGGCGCTCCGCGCAACGCGGACAGGTACGGGTGACCTTGTGGCGTGCACCGCGTCGACCAGTCGTGTTCCGCACGGTCGCCGTCGTACACGGCGATGTCGTGCCGGTCGGCCAGTATCCGAACCAGCGTGCTCTTGCCGGCACCTGTGCCGCCGGCAATCCAGCGCACGTGGGTCAGCAGACCAGCCAGTTCGCTACGCGTCTCGGTGTCCGAGAAAGGGGAGGCCATGCGATCCATGGTCCTGGTCGCGGTCTGAAAATTGCAGTCTTGTTCTTGCATCGCGGCACGCTGATGATGGAAGAGCGGGGACTGATCCACTCAGCCAACTCGCGGGCTCGCACCAGTGGATGAAGCCGACAGCGAGACGCCCGCTGCCGCTCGGGTTCGCCCCACGGCTGATGCTGCGTCTGCCCAGGACACCGCCCAGCCATTCGATCCACCCGAATCAACGGCCCGCGAAGTCCCGGTCTAGAGTGCTTTCGTCCCTGTACGCGCCCCGGGCCCCGGCTCGGCGGTGCGTGCCGACCCCGCTCGTGCGGGCCCGAACGAGGAGCAACCGTGACCGACCTGGCGTCCACTTCCCTGCAGCAGGAGATCGCCCGGGATCTCCAGGTGAGCGCGTCCTTCGACCCGCAGCAGGAGATCGAGCGCCGGGTGGCCTTCCTCGCCGGGCAGTTGACCTCCACGGGACTGCGGTCGCTGGTGCTGGGCATCAGCGGCGGTGTCGACTCCACGACGGCGGGCCGGCTGTGCCAGCTGGCGGTCGAGCGGGTCAGGGCCGCCGGCCAGGAGGCGACGTTCTTCGCGATGCGGCTGCCGTACGGCGCCCAGGCGGACGAGATGGACGCGCAGCTGGCGCTGGAGTTCATCCGGCCCGACCGGGTGCTGACCGTCGACGTGAAGTCGGCCGGGGACGCTGCGCTGGATGCGGCGCTGGCCGGTGGCACGGTCTTCCGTGACGCGCACCACCAGGACTTCGTGCACGGCAACATCAAGGCCCGCCAGCGGATGGTGGCGCAGTACGCCGTGGCGGGCGCGCACGACGGCCTGGTGGTGGGCACCGACCACGCCGCCGAGGCGGTCTCCGGCTTCTTCACCAAGTTCGGCGACGGCGCGGCCGACGTGGTGCCGCTCACCGGTCTCACCAAGCGGCGGGTGCGGGCGCTGGCGGACCAGCTCGGCGCGCCGGCCGAGCTGGTCTGGAAGACCCCGACCGCCGACCTGGAGACCCTGAACCCGGGCCGTCCCGACGAGGAGGCGCTCGGCGTCACCTACGACGACATCGACGACTTCCTGGAGGGCAAGCCGGTCGCGGAGGCGGCCGGCGCCGTCATCGTCCGCCGGTACCGGCTCACCGAGCACAAGCGCCAGCTGCCGATCGCCCCGTGAGCCCGGGCCCGACGGGTCAGCGGTAGTACCCCTCGACCACGGCCCGTACCTCGTCGAGCAGAGCGGGGCCGTGCTGCGGCACCGGCGGCCGGCCGCTGCCCGGCCTGATGTCCAGGAGCTGTTCGTTCGACAGGGCGAACACCACCCGCCGTAGGCCGGCCTGTTGGATGACGGCCTCGCACATCCCGCACGGCTGGCAGCTGGTGTACAGCGTGGTCTCCGCCGCGGTCGCCGGGTCCAGTTCGCTCGCGGCCCACCGGGCCAGTTTCAGTTCGGGGTGCGCGGTGATGTCGTGGTCGGTGCGGGTGGTGTTGTGCGCTTCCGCCAGCACCGTCCCGTCCGGTGCCGCCAGCAGCGACCCGAACGGCGGGTCGCCGCCCTCGCGTGCCTTGGCCGCGAGGGCGATGGCCCGGCGGAGGAGGGTGTGGTCGTCGGGGGTCGTCATGACTGCTCCGTTCTAGAGGTGTGCGGCCACCGCGGCGAGGGCCTGCCAGGCCGTCTGCGGATGGCAGGTCTCGCGCGGGTCGCCGTGGTACGGGTCGAGGACGACGGATTCGGCGCCCAGCAGCCGCAGTTGGTCGAGGTCGTCGATGATCTGGTCGATGGTGCCCTCGCCGGCCAGCCGCTGCGGCCCGGTGACGGGCGCCGGGGTCAGCCTGAGCGCGATCCGGGGAGCCAGGGCGGGCACCGGCAGGTGCTGCTCCGCCGCCGAATCCCGGAGCCTGACCGCCGCCTGGCGCAGCCACGGCATGGTGCAGCGGAGCGGGTGCCAGGCGTCCCCGAGCCGAACGGCCCGGCGCAGTCCCGAGTTGCTGTTGCCGCCGACCCAGACCGGGATCCGCCGGTCGCCGTACGCGGCGGTGTCCGCCCAGGCCGCCCGGATGTCCCGCAGGTGATCGTCCGTCAGCCGGCCACGCCGATCGAACGGGATCCCGAGCGCGGCGAACTCCTGCCGCGCCCAGCCCACCCCCACGCCGAGGACCAGCCGGCCGTCGCTCAGCTCGTTCAGGTTGGCGGCCATCCGGGCGGTGAGCAGCGGATGCCGGTACGGGGCGATCAGCACCGTGGTGCCGAGCCGGACCCGGGTGGTGATCCCGGCCAGCCAGGCGAGGGTGGTGAACGGCTCGTAGAAAGGCGCCGGGTAGCGCTCGGCGACATCGGGCGTGATGGCGACGTGGTCCGAGACCATCAGCAGGTCGAAGCCCAGACCCTCCACCGTCCGGGCCCAGTCGCGCAGGACGCCCGGGTCGGTGCCCGGGCCGAAATTGAGGACGTTCACTCCGATCTTCACGGGGTCGAGCCTAGTCAGCAGGTATCGGCCGCCAGAAGGGATTCCTGCCTGTTCAGAGGCGGTCCGCCCGGGGAATCACCGGTAATCTGGGCGGATGACCGAGAGTCTTGACGCGACGGACTGGGCGATCCTGACGGAGGTTCAGCAGGACGGCCGGATCGCCTTCACGGAGCTGGCCCGGCGGGTGAACCTGAGCCCGTCGGCGACCACGGAACGGGTACG
Organism: Kitasatospora sp. P5_F3; assembly: GCF_054049135.1. Classification (NCBI taxonomy): domain Bacteria; kingdom Bacillati; phylum Actinomycetota; class Actinomycetes; order Kitasatosporales; family Streptomycetaceae; genus Kitasatospora; species Kitasatospora sp. P5_F3. The sequence continues at coordinate 93,650 of NZ_JBFUMY010000008.1, forward strand.
CCGGCTGGAGGCGGCCCAGGTGATCACGGGCTACCGGGCCGAGGTGGACCTGGAGCGGACCGGGCACGCCGTGCTCGCGGTGATCCGGCTGAAGTACCCCGGGACCCGGCACGAGCCACTCCGCCGCCTGCTCGGCGAGCGCCCGGAGATCCTGGAGTGCCTGCGCACCACCGGCGACGACTGCTACGTCCTGAAGGTGGCAGCGACCTCGATGGCCCACCTGGAGGAACTCGTGGACGCCCTGGCCCAGTTCGGGAGTACGACCACCAACCTCGTGCTCAGCCGGACGCTGCCGTTCCGCGGCCCGCAGGCGCCGCGGACACCCTGAGAGCGGTGTCTCAGGGGAGGGGAGTCTCCTCGGTGAGGCCGGCGGCGGCCTTGAGCCGGTCGGGGCGGTGCGGATCGGTGACCACCCGGAGGGCGGCGAAGGGGGTGGCGATGCCGACCAGGCGCGGCACCTGGCGCAGCGTCAGGCTGTCGCCCGGGGCGATCAGCCCGTCCAGGACGGCTTCGACCAACACGTGGTTGAGGTGCACCAGGGCGTCGGCGAGGGTGCACCCCTCGGTGGCCAGATACAGGTCGCGGTGCCTGGTGGTGGGCCGGCCCGGTAGCCGGACCAGGGTGTCCGGCCGGGCCGGTGGCCCGGCCGGGGCGTCGAAGAGCTTGAGCAGCCGTCGCAGCGTGGTGGCGCTCGGCCCGGGGCCGGGGGCGGTCCAGGCGGCGGTGGAGTCGCCGGCCACGTGGGCGAACCGGAAGCGCTCCCTGAGGTTCGCCGGGTTGCCCGCGAGGAACACGGTCCGGGTGAACGAGCGGCGCCAGCGCGCGCCCGCGACGGGGTCGAGGCCGAAGGCGAACGCGCAGGTGGCACCGGCCCATTCGGCCAGTTCGAGGTGGTGGATCACCGCCACCACCAGGGTGTCCTCGGCCGAGGCGGCGGCCACGCTCTGCTGTGCGTCCAGCAGCCCGGCGAGGGTGCTGAGGTCGAAGCGTTCGGCGAGGTCGGGCCGGGCGTGCCGGACCCGGCGGCCCGCCCGGTCGACCAGGTCCTCCTGGAGCCGGCTCATAGGAACACCTCCGTGAGCAGCTCCGGGCTGGGCGCGGCGGCGCGCCTGCCGAGGAGCGATGTGGTGAGCCGGTACGGGTCGACGTACGTGTGGTCGCGCCGATGACGGCCGAGCAGCCCGGCGAGGGCGGGAATACCGGGCGGGTCGGACTCCCCGGTGGCCAGCAGGCGCTGCGCCCGGCCCAGGCACTGCCGGAGCAGCTCGGGCCGGAAGGACTGTTCCTGCCCGGGGCCGAGCACGGCGATGAAGTAGAGCCGCATCCCGAGCCGGACGGCGGGTCCGTCGTACTCGGCCAGCGCGGCGGTGAGCAGCGGCCCGGCGTGGTGGTGGCCCCAGCCACCGTGCCGGGCGGAGCGGATCGAGCCGTCGATCGGGACCCGGCCGACCGGGACGCGCCGGACGGTCGGGCCGAGGTCGGCCAGGATCCGCTCGAGCAGTTGGTAGTCGGGGTCGAGCTCCGGGTCGTAGAGGAGCACGATCTCGTCGAAGTCACCGGCCAGCGGCACGAGTTCGCGCAGTGCGCAGGCCAGGTAGTTGGGTCGCCCGTCCGCCGTGACGATCTGCCGCAGCGGGAGCCCGTGCCGGGTCAGGTCGAGGTGGACCGGGCCGCCGATCCGGCGGTGGTCCAGGCACATGCCCCGCGCCGCCAGCCCGTCCAGCATCTCGTCCAGGCCGAGGCCGGGCGGCTGGTGCGCCCGCAGGCCGGGGTCGTGCAGGCCGAGCGCCCGGTACTGCTCGGACCACAGCTCGAGGATCCGGGCGCTGGCCGGGTGCACCCAGCCCTGGTCGACCGCGTCGGCGTACGGCCGGAGGGACCGGGCGGAGGCGCGCTCGCCGGCGGCGCGGAACGCCACGTAGTGGTCGCCGATCTCCTGCTCGGTGAGGTCCTGGTAGGCGGCGTCACCCTGGGTGCGGTCGAGGAACTCCCAGAAACCCAGGGTCTGTTCGGTGGGGTGGTAGGTGGTGTGGCTGTAGCGGTAGTTGACCTCGGCGAGCGGTCGGGTGGCGCGGTACATCACGTCCGTCCAGAGCAGCCCCTTGAGGTGACTGGGCGTCAGCGGCTTGGACGGCGTGATGGTGATCGGCGCGAGCAGCACCCGGCGGCCGCCGACCGGGCGGACCCGGTGGCCGGCGTCGTGCAGGGCCTGCGCACCGGCCGGACCCGCGACACCGGCCTCGGCGGTCACGACGGTCGGCATGTCAGTTCCGCCTCCCGTGGACGAAGAAGACCCGCCGTACGCCGCGCTCCTCACGCGGCGGCACCGGATCGGGCCAGCGGCCGAAGTCGGCGCCGGGATCCCCGGGTTGGACCGCCTCGGCGGTGTACCCGTAGGTGTCGAACAGCGCCTCGGGCTCGTCGCTGCCGAACAGCCACGGGCAGCCCCACTCCGCGAACACGTCGAGCAGCGCCCGCATCTGGGGCAGGACCAGCGCGTCGGTGTTGACGAGGTCGGCGGCGATCCGGCTGCCGGGCGCCGAGATCGCGGCCACCCGCTCGAGGATGCGGTGGGTGTCGGCCTCGGGGATGTAGTAGAGCAGCCCTTCGAGCAGCCAGGTGGACGGGACGGACGGGTCGTAGCCGGCCGCTCCGAGCCGCTCCTCCCAGTCGGGCGAGGTCAGGTCGACGGCCACCCTGCGGTGGTCCACGCGCGGGGTGAAACCGCTGAGCTGCTGCTCCTTGTAGGCCAGCACGGCCGGGCGGTCCACCTCGAACCAGCGCACCCGGGACGGCCAGTCGAAGCGGTAGGCCCGGGAGTCCATCCCGGCCGGGGCCAGCACGATCTGGGTGGTCTCCGGGTCGGCGGCCGCCGCCTGGAGGTAGTCGTCGAAGAACCGGGTGCGGATCGCGTTGTAGTCGGGCGTGCTCGGCGCCGTCCGCGCGCCGGCGGCCGGGAAGGTGGCGGCCCGGAGCTCGGCGAGCAGTCCGAGGCCGGTCTCGCCCGCCAGGGCGGCGGCGTACGGGTCCTGGTAGAGGTGGTCGGCGCGCTGGGTCTCGGTGGCCCGGAGGGCGGCGGTCAGCAGCGAGGTGCGCTCCACCGCGTCCAGCGCGGCGATGGCCGGTGCGGTGGTGTCCGGTGCGGTGGTCATGCGGGCTTCCCTTCGGCGGCCGGTCGGCCGGTGAGTCGGTTCCACTGTTCGGGGTCCTGCCGGAACAGCCGGTCCTTCACCTGGGTCGGGCGGACCCCGGTGCCGACGGTGTGCTGCCAGTCCCGCAGGAAGGCGTCCGGGTCGAGCCGCAGTACGGTCGGGTCGCCGAGCCGCTGCCCGGACCTGGCCGCGCGGTAGTCGGCGGACTCGGCGCGCAGGCCCTGGTCCAGCAGCGCGGCGAACCTGGTGGTCTCCTCGGCGCTCCACGGGGTGCGCGGTGCGATCGCGAACTCGTAGGCGGGGGAGGGGTCCTGGCTCCGCACCCGGCAGGCGACGTTGCGCAGCTCCAGGCCGGTGCGGTCGAGTGCGCCGGCCAGCGCCCGGGTGACCTGGCCGTCCCGCAGGCGTTCGCCGGCCGCGTTCGAGCGGGTGCTGCGGCCGGTGTACTCGACCCGGGGTACCCCGTCCAGCCGGTCGACCACCCGGACCACGTCGCCGACGGAGTAGCGGTAGAGGCCGCCGACGTGGCTGAAGACCACGTGGTAGTCGCGGCCCACCTCCAACTCCTGCGGGTCGAGGGTCGCGGTGTCCGGGCCGAGGTCCTGGTCGGCGTCGGCGAATTCGTGGACGGCGGCGGTCACCACCAGGCTGCCCGCGCTGCCGTGCCGGTCCAGGGCCACGCCGGTCGGCCCTTCGGAGGCGGCCACCGGTGCGGGCAGTGCCGTCACCCCGGCGCCGAACTCCTCGCGCAGCCTCGGCAGATAGAGCGAGGCGAGCCCGGTGGTCCAGCAGAACAGTGCCCGCAGGTGCGGCCAGACGTCGGCGGGCCGGACGGTGCCGCGCCGGGCGGCGATCCGCTCCAACTCGGCTGCCCGGCCCGGGTTGGGCGCGCGGTGCGGGACACCGCCCAGGGTGCCGTCGGCGACCTCCCGGACGATCCTCGGCCACCACAGGTCGAGCTGGTAGGGCAGGGCCGCGATCATCGCCGGGTTGATCCCGATCACGCAGCGCACGTCGCTCTCCACCGCGAGCCGCAGCCGCAGGTACATCCGCTCCAGGTGCGCCCCCGGCTCGACGTGCACCGGCAGGGTGGCCCAGGGGGCGCCGGTGCCGGGCTCCGCCGACAGCGGCTCGCCGAACCTGGCGCCGAAGTCGACCTGGCTGGCGCCGACATGGGGTCGGCCGTCGCCGGTGGTGGGCGGTGCGGAGAGCGGGTCGTGCTTGAGGTTGAGCACCGCGTCCGGCCGGTCCAGGACGTCGGGGAAGTGCTCGATCAGCGGTGCCCAGGCGGCGTAGTAGAACGGGAAGAAGGTGGTGCGCATGAAGCGCGGGGTGACCGGGATCTTCTTGTGTGCCCCGGTGGTGCCGCTGCTGGTGAAGTACACGGCGGGCTGATCGGCCGTCAGGAGGTTCGGTTCACCGGCGGCGGCCCGTTCGATCCACGGGCCGAGCGTGGAGTAGTCCTGCACCGGTACGGCCTTGCGGAAGTCGTCCAGGGTCCTGATCCGGTCGAAGCCGTGCTGCTTCCCGTACTGGGTGGCGGAGTTGAACTCCAGCAGGTCGGCCAGCACGCGGCGGCGGTGGCCGTCGGCGTCGGCGAGCGCGGTGCGCAGCCGGGCCCGTTCCCGGAAGACGCGTTCGCGGTAGCGGAGCAGGCGGTCCGGGTCCTGCCAGGCCTCAGCCGAGTTCATCTGCGAGCACCTTTCGTATCGACTCCGCGGTCCGGTCCGGGTCGTCCTGCTGCTCGATCACGGTGACCGGGAGGTGGGAGATCTCGTCGTGCATCGTCTTGGCGAGGTCGTTCTGGTAGCGGCGGAAGCCGTCCCAGCTGGGCCGGTCGCCGTAGTACTCCAGGCAGTTGAGCGCGGCGCCGTCCGAGCTGCGGCGCCAGGCCACCTCGGGGCGTACGTCCAGGTAGAGCACCCGGCGGGGCTGCGGGAAGGACCGCCACCAGGCGAGCAGCGCACTGCCGTCGGCGCCGGCCAGCCGGGCCTTGGCGAGCAGCTTGTAGTAGTAGGAGTCGACCAGGGTCGGGGTGGCCGGGGCCTCGTCCAGCCGGTCGCGCAGGTGCACGACGGCGGTCTGCAGCATGGTGACGAGGAAGTCCGGTGACCACGCTCCGGCCTGCCCGGCCACCTCGCGGACCACGTCGCGCCGCAGCCGGGCCAGCAGCGCGTGCTCCGGGGCGAGCTGGTCGTCGTCGACCGAGAGCGTCCGCCAGGGCCGGTCGGATCTCCGCAGCCGGGACAGCGCCGAGGACTTGCCTGCGTAGTCGGGGCCGACCAGGACGCAGAAGGCGGGACCGGTTCCGGTTCCGGGCATGGCTCAGCGCTCCTTCACGGGGTGTGGGAGGACGGCGTGCTGGGGGCAGGGGCCGGGTACGACGCGATGGCGGGGTGCGTCCCGCTCGTCGTTGCCGCCTTGTGGATTCGACCATGCCAAGTGGCACACGACCCAGTCAACTAGGGGTAGCCCCCTGGAGGTTGACCCGCGAGCCCCTGGCTCGAAGGCAGGGGTTGACCACCGTGCCGGGCGTCGGATTGGCTGGGTGCGCCTGACGGCCCGTCTCCTCCTCCGCCCCTCGGCCGGCCGCCGCTCCGAGCGGGCGGGCCGGCCCGGGACGGCGGGGAGGATGGGCAGCGCGCTCGGGCGTTCGCCGGCGGACCACCCGTCAGGCGGAGACCGCCGCGCGCAGCCGGGCCACCACCACCGCGGTGGCCTCCCGGGTCACCGGGTCGGGGTCGTCGAGGCGTTCGGCCAGCAGCTCGACCGCCGCCGTCACCACCGCCGCGGGGAGCACCACGTCGCGCAGCCCCAGCATCTGGGCGGCCGCCCGTTGGCCGGCGCTGCCGTTGCCCTGGGACGGGAAGGCCATCGGGGCGCTCCTGGAACCACGTTCACTGCTCACTGCTGTTGTACCTCCGTGCCGACTCGCCGCGGGGAACCGGTGCCCGCACTACGTACCAGCACAACCGATCCCCGGGCCTCGGGTTACGCCGGACGGCCGGTGACTCGGTGGGCCGGCCCCGCTTTGGGGGCGGSCCCGGTCGGGCGTCAGCCGCGCGGGACGGCGATCACGTTGTAGTCGGTGCCGGGCAGCGGCTCGGTGTCGAAGCGGGCGTTCGGCAGGTAGAGCCGGTTGCGGTGGGCCGCGACGGTGGTCGGGATCCGGAACCGCGGGTCGGTGATCCGGCGGGTGATCCGGCCGCTGCGGCCGGCCTGGTCCAGCCGCAGCACCGCGATCTCGTTGAACAGGTTTCGCACCACGAAGAGTTCGCGGCCCTGCCGGAGCAGGCCGTCACCGCGGGTCAGGCTCTCGCCGCCGAGGTCCACCTTCCGGGCGTCCCCGCTGCGCGGGTCGACCCGGAAGAGGCTGCCGGTGGTCATGTTGACCACGAGCAGGGCGCAGCCGTCGGGGGTGGTCTCGATGCCGTTGGCGCCGAAGGTGCCCGCCGCCTGGTCGAACTCGCCGGTGAGCGGCAGGTGCACGACCTGGTCAGGACGTGCCAGCCGCCCGCCGGGGCCGAACGGCAGCCCGTACAGCACCGCCTGGGAGGATTCGGTGAACCAGGCCGCCTCCGGGGTGAGCACCACGTCGTTGACGAAGGTGTCGTCCCCGGCGGCCAGCCGGTACGAGGCCAGCGTCTCGCCGGTCCTGGTGTCCAGCACCCGGGCGTCGCCACCGAAGGCTCCGGCGACGAACAGGCGGCCCCGGCCGTCCACCTTCATCCCGAGCGAGGGGGTGCCGGCGGCGGGCCCGGCGCTGAACGCCGCACCCTGACCGGTGGCCAGGTCCACCCGGTGGACGGCGCCGTCACCGAGCGAGCCGAAGTAGGCCCGGCCCCGGGAGTCGATGGCGATGCCCTCGGGCCGGAAGCCGTCCGGCAGCGCGAACTCGGCCGGCCACCGGGTGCCCGAGAGGTCGGCCGCCCGGGCGGTGGAGCCCAGCAGGGTGGAGCCGAGCAGGGCTGAGCTGCCGACGGCGGCGCCGAGGCCCAGCAGGGTGCGGCGTGAAATGTTTTCGGACATGCGGAAGTGTCCTTCCCCCGTGAAGTTGTTGGCGGCCACTTCAGCACACCGGGCCGCTGCGGGTGTCGGATATCCGGTCGTCTGCACAAGCGGTGCGGGTGCGTCCGCCTCCGGTCGCGGAGAGCATGGAGGCGGAGTGCCGTTCTGACGGACCGTCCGCAGCAGGGGAGCCCGAGATGCCCGAGCCCACCGCCCGGCCAGTGCGCTGTCTGGTGACCGGAGCCACCGGCTACCTCGGCGGGCGGCTGGTGCCCGAGCTGCTCACCGCCGGGTACCTGGTGCGCTGCCTGGCACGCGACCCGGGACGGCTGCGGGATCACCCCTGGCGGGCCGGGATCGAGGCGGTGGCCGGTGACGTGACCCGGCCGGAGACCCTGGCGGGCGCGTTCGACGACGTCCAGGTGGCCTACTACCTGGTGCACTCGCTCGGCACCGGGTCCGACTTCGAGGCGAAGGACCGGGCGGCAGCCCTGGTCTTCGGCGCGGCCGCCGCAGCGGCGGGAGTGCGCCGGATCGTCTACCTGGGCGGACTGCTGCCCGGCGGGGTGCCGACGGCGGAGCTGTCGCCGCACCTGCGCTCGCGGGCCGAGGTGGGCGAGGCGCTGCGGGCGTCCGGGGTGGACACCGCCGAGCTGCGGGCGGCGGTGATCCTCGGCTCGGGGTCGGCCTCCTTCGAGATGCTCCGGTACCTGACGGAGCGGTTGCCGGCCATGGTGACCCCGAGCTGGGTCGGTACCCGGATCCAGCCGATCGCGGTCCGCGACGTACTGCGCTACCTGGTCGGCGCGGCCGAGCTGCCCGCCGGGGTGAACCGGACCTTCGACCTCGGCGGCCCCGAGGTGCTGACGTACCGGCAGATGATGGTGCGCTACGCCCGGGTCGCCGAACTGCCCCGGCGGCTGATCGTGCCGGTGCCGGTCCTGACGCCCCGGCTCTCCAGCCACTGGGTCGGTCTGGTCACGCCGGTGCCCGGCTCGCTGGCCCGGCCATTGGTCGAGTCCCTGCGGCACGAGGTGGTCTGCGGCGAGCACGACATCGCCCGGTACGTGCCGGACCCGCCGGACGGGCTGATCGGCTTCGACCGGGCCGTCGGGCTGGCGTTGCGGCGGATCAGGGACGACGAGGTCGCCACCCGCTGGTCCTCCGCCTCACTGCCGGGCGCCCCCAGCGACCCGCTGCCCACCGACCCGGACTGGGCCGGCGGCAGCCTGTACCAGGACGTCAGGGAACGGGTGGTGGACGTCCCGCCGGCGGCGGTCTGGCGGGCGATCGAGGGGATCGGCGGGGAGAACGGCTGGTACTCCTTCCCCCTGGCCTGGGCACTGCGCGGTTGGCTGGACCGGCTGGTCGGCGGTGTCGGCCTGCGCCGGGGCCGCCGTGACCCCGGGCGGCTCCGGGTCGGCGACTCGCTCGACTTCTGGCGGGTGGAGGAGATCGAACCGGGGCGGCTGCTGCGGCTACGGGCCGAGATGCGGCTGCCGGGCCCGGCCTGGCTGGAGCTCTCGGTGGACCCGGCCCCGGACGGCGGGGCGGTCTACCGCCAGCGTGCGCTGTTCCACCCGCACGGGCTGGGCGGGCACGCCTACTGGTGGTCGGTGGCACCGTTCCACGCGGTGGTCTTCGGGGGTATGGCGCGCAACCTCACCGAACGGGCCAGGACGGCAGGCTGACGCAGAGCCGGCCACCCCGGCGGGCGCCCGGGAAGCGCAGCGGACGGTTCCGGGTTGGTACCGACGAGCTGCTGCTGGACGAGGCCGGGCAGCCAAGGCACCATCACATGCGGTTCACCGTCGGGTTCTCAAGCCCGGCACCCTCACAGACGTACTCGGCACGAAGAAGGAAACATGAGCACGCATTTCGATCTCGTCGTCCTCGGAGCCGGCCCCGGCGGTTACGTCGCAGCGATCCGGGCGGCCCAGCTGGGGCTGCGCGCGGCGGTCGTCGAGGAGAAGTACTGGGGCGGGGTCTGTCTGAACGTCGGCTGCATCCCCTCGAAGGCGCTGCTGCGCAACGCCGAGCTGGCGCACATCTTCCAGCAGGAGGCCGAGACCTTCGGGATCAAGGTCGAGGGCACGGTCAGCTTCGACTACGGGGTCGCGCACCGGCGCAGCCGCAAGGTGGCCGACGGCCGGGCGGCCGGCGTGCACTACCTGATGAAGAAGAACGGCATCACCGAGATCAACGGCCGGGGCACCTTCGTCGACGACCACACCCTGTCGGTGGCGCTGACCGCGGGCGGCACCGAGACGGTGACCTTCGACCACTGCGTCATCGCGGCCGGGGCCACCACCCGGCTGCTGCCCGGCACTTCGCTGAGCGAGCGGGTGGTGACGTACGAGGAGCAGATCCTCACCGACTCGCTGCCGGAGAGCATCATCATCGCGGGTGCAGGTGCGATCGGCGTCGAGTTCGCCTACGTGCTGCACAACTACGGCGTCAAGGTGACCATCGTCGAGTTCCAGGACCGGCCGGTGCCGCTGGAGGACGTCGAGGTCTCCGCCGAACTCGCCAAGCGGTACCGCAGGCTGGGCATCACGATCCTCACCTCCACCCGGGTCGACGGGATCGACGACAGCAACCCGGCGGGCAAGGTCAGGGTGACCGTCACCCGCAACGGGCAGCAGGAGGTGCTGGAGGCCGACAAGGTGCTCCAGGCGATCGGCTTCGCGCCCCGGGTCACCGGCTACGGCCTGGAGCACACCGGTGTCGCGCTGACCGAGCGCGGTGCGATCGACGTGGACGCCCGGGGCCGCACCAACGTGCCGCACATCTTCGCGATCGGCGACGTGACGGCGAAGCTGATGCTGGCTCACGCGGCCGAGGCGATGGGCGTGGTGGCCGCCGAGACCATCGCCGGCGCCGAGACCATGGAGCTCGACTTCGTGATGATCCCGCGCGCCACGTTCTGCCAGCCGCAGATCGCCAGCTTCGGCTGGACCGAGGCGCAGGCCCGCGAGCTCGGCTTCGACGTCAAGGTGGCGAAGTTCCCGTTCACCGCGAACGGCAAGGCGCACGGCCTGGGCGAGGCGGTCGGCTTCGTGAAGGTGATCAGCGACGGCAAGCACGGCGAGCTGCTCGGCGCCCACCTGATCGGCCCCGAGGTCACCGAGCTGCTCCCGCAGCTGACGCTGGCTCAGCAGTGGGACCTGACCGTCCACGAGGTGGCGCGCAACGTGCACGCCCACCCGACGCTGGGCGAGGCCGTCAAGGAGGCCGTGCACGGCCTGGCCGGGCACATGATCAACTTCTGAGTCACCGGCGGGCGGGCCTGGAGTTCCGGCCCGCCCGCCGCCGGTCCGGAATGAGATCCTCCGGCTTCACCCCTTGGGCTGACCAGGCAAGTTGGGTACGGTATGGCCGTGCCGTTCACCTTCAGTCACCCCGCTGCCATCCTGCCGCTGCTGTCCCAGGGGCGAGGCCGAGGTCGGCTGATCGCCTCCGGACTGGTGGCCGGGTCGGTCACACCCGATCTGCCGTACTTCCTCGCCTCGCTCGCCCCCGGGCTGTACGGCTTCGGCGAGCAGACCCACTCCTGGTGGGGAGTGCCCACCGTCGACGTGCTGGTGGCCGCGCTGCTGGTGCTGCTCTGGCACGGCCTGCTGCGGGCGCCGCTGGTCGCCCTGCTACCGGTGCGCTGGGCCTGGGCGGCCGACCGGCTGACCGCCGCGCAGCGCCCCCGGGCCGAACTGCCCCGGCAGACCGGCTGGTTGCTGCTGTCCTGCGCGATCGGTGCGGCCACCCACGTCGGCTGGGACGCTTTCACCCATCACGACCGCGAGGGCGTCCGGCTGCTGCCGTTCCTGGCGGAGTGGCGGCGGGCCGGCCAGCCGCTGTACACGGTGCTGCAGTACGGCTCGTCGGCCGTCGCGCTGGTCGCGGTGGGCTGGTACCTGCTGCGTGAGCTGCGGCTGATCGACGCCGAGCGGGTCGCCCCGCTGCCCGCACCGGCGTACAGCACGGCGACCCGGCTGGCGGTGCTCGGCGTGGTGACCGCCGGAGCGGTGGTCGGCGCGACGCTGCGGATCGACCGCTGGACCGATGCGTATCCCGGCGCCTCGAGCTGGGAGCTGATCCCGACCACCGCCTTCGGGGTGGTGGCCGGGGTCGGGGCCGCGCTGGTGGCGCACGCCCTCGTCGCACGGGCCGTCGCGGCGCGGGTGCGGACCTGGTAGGCCCCCGAGGCCAGTTGACGGCTCTTCAGGGATTGGTTTGGACATTGACCAGCTTTCATAGCTAGGTTAGCCTTGCCTAACTATGAATGTCGAACCATTGGTCGACGTCCCGACGCTGCTCTCGTCGCGGTGCGTCCGGGTCGGCCCCGAGGGGTGGTCCGGATGACCCGGCTGCTCGGTCTGACGACCTATCTGATGTCCAGTACCGGCCGCACCGCCCGGGCCGGCCTGGCCGCGAGCGTCGCGCGGCGCGGCCTGCGCCTGTGGCACGTGGCCGTACTGGAGGCGCTGGTCGAGGCCGGGTCGCTGGCCAAGGGCGAACTCGCCGTCCGACTGGACATCAACCCGAGCGACGTCGTGAAGGTGGTCGACGACCTGGGCGGCCAGGGCTATCTGGCCTGCACCAGATCGGCCCGCGACCGGCGCCGGATCGACGTCTCGGCGACCCCGGCCGGCCGGGCGCTGCTGGCCGAGCTGGCCGAGGAGCTGGCGGCCGTGGAGCAGGATCTGCTGGCCCCGCTCACCGATGGTGAGCGGGTCCAACTCGCCGTACTGCTCAGCCGGTTGGCCAGTCCCTGAGGCCTGCCGGGGTCAGCGGAAGCTGGAGCTGCGCACCGGCCCGGCGGAGCGGATCCGGTTCCGGGCGCCGGTGAGCCAGCTGCCGTTCACCCGCTCGGCGAAGGCGGTGAGGGCCTGCTCCGGGTCGGCCGGGGTCTCGCCGTCGCCCTCGTCCGGCTCGGCCGAGGCGGCCAGCACGGCGTCGGCGAGCTGCTCGGGCGAGCGCTCGTCCGCCGGGGCGTCCTCGGGCTCGCCGTCCTCGGTGAAGGACATGCCGGACTCCCAGGGAGCGATCACCACCTGGGCGAGCAGGGTGCAGATGTCGGCCGAGACGGCGGGCGGGTCGGTCCAGCAGGTGGCGTGCTCGTAGAGGATCTCCTCGGGCGCGCGCTCGTGCAGCTCCGCGACCAGCTCCGGGTCACAGTCGTTCAGGTTGTACGCCACCACCAGCGCGCCCGGCGTCCCCGCGCGGTACGGCTCGGCGGGCAGGTCGAGCAGCCGGGCGGCCGCCAGGCCGAGGGCGTGGCTGCCCCGGTCCGGCAGCAGGGCGACCGAGCGGGGCGTGCTGCCGGTGGCGGCCAGCACCGCCCGCAGCCGCTCCAGGCCGTGGCGGCAGGACTCGAAGCTGTCGTGCAGGTAGGCCCAGCGGCCGGTCATCCCGGCCCGGAAGCCGTACGGCGAGAGGGTGGTGAGCAGGCCACCGGTCAGGGTGTAGTGCCAGCCGCGCAGGTCCTGGCGGTCGGCGGGGGCGGCGTCGGTGGCCCGGGCCAGCGAGCGGTGGATCCGGTCGGCGGGCTCCTCCCAGTCCTCGCCCGGCGTGCCGAGGGCGGCGAAGACCTGGCGGGCCAGGTCGAGCCGGCCGTCCATCAGGGCGTTGTGGACCAGCAGGTAGCGGTCCGGCCAGTCCTCCGTCAGCCGGTCGTGCTCCTGGAGCACGGCCACCGCCTCGGCGTGCCGCTGCCCGTCCTCCAACGCGACGGCCAGCTCCAGCAGTACCTGCCGGGAGCCGGGGCCGGAGCGGCCGAGGCCGAACAGGCGCCGACGCGGCGTCAGGCCCACGGCCAGCGCCTGCCGGAGGGCGGGCACGGCGAGCTCGGAGACCCCGCGCTCGATACAGGCGTAGCCGAAGGCGAAGAGCTGCTCGGCCCCGTCGGGACGGTCGGCCAGCTCGGCCGCCGCCCCGGCCAGGTCGTCGAAGCCGGCCGAGGCGGCCAGCCGCCCGGCCAGCGGCGCGAGCTCGGCGACCGGCATCCGGTCCGCCCCGGCCCGCAGGGCACTGATCGCACCCTGCGGGTCGCCGGAGTCGAACAGCTGCCAGGCTTCGGTCAGTTCGGTGTTCACAGGCTCCTCCTGGTGGTCGGCGGTCACGACTCAGGTGGCGCTGGAACGCTCGTCCGACGGTCGTAGCTCTGCCTGATCATCGCGACTGGCCCCGGACCGAGGCAAACCGATTGCGAGCGGGCCCGGGTGCCCTCGCGGACCCGCCGGCGGCCGGGCGGCCCGAGCTCGGCCCCGCAGTGACCGCCGGTGTTCTCCCGCACGTCACCCTCGGGCCGTTCGCGGCCCGTTGGATGGCGTCGACAGCGAGCCATGCCGACGTGGCGACGGTTCGCATCGGTTCGGATCAGCCTTGGGGGAGCTTTGAGCAGTCGCGCTGGTCTGCTGGAGGCACTGCCGTCGCTGGAGCGGTTCCGCGGCAGTACCGTGGTGGTCAAGTTCGGCGGAAACGCCATGGTGAACCAGGAGTTGAAGGCCGCCTTCGCGTCCGACGTGGTGCTGCTCCGGCAGGCCGGTCTGTACCCGGTGGTGGTGCACGGCGGCGGCCCGCAGATCAGCGCCCAGCTCGGCCGGCTCGGCCTGGAGTCCTCGTTCACGGCCGGTCTGCGGGTCACCACGCCCGAGACCATGGACGTGGTGCGGATGGTGCTGGCCGGTCAGGTCCAGCGCGAGCTGGTCGGGTTGGTCAACGCCTACGGGCCGTACGCGGTCGGCATCACCGGCGAGGACGCGCACACCATGACGGCCGAGAAGCGGTACGCGGTGGTGAACGGCGAGCCGGTGGACATCGGGCTGGTCGGGGACGTGGTCCGGGTCGAGGCGGGCGCCCTGCGAGCACTGCTCGCGGACGGCCGGATACCGGTGATCTCCTCGATCGCCCGGGGCGCCGACGGCCACGTCTACAACGTGAACGCCGACACCGCCGCTGCGGCCCTGGCGATCGCGCTGGGCGCCGACCGGCTGCTGATGCTGACCGACGTCGAGGGCCTGTACGCCGACTGGCCGGACCCGGGTTCGCTGATCGGGCGGCTGACGGCCAGTGAACTCGACGTCCTGCTCCCGGAGTTGACCACCGGAATGCTGCCGAAGATGGAGGGCTGCCTGCGGGCGGTCCGAGCGGGTGTGGCCATCGCCCGGGTCCTCGACGGCCGGGTCCGGCACAGCCTGCTGCGGTCCTTCACCGCCGACCCCACCGGGACCCTGGTCGTCCCGGACGCCGAGCAGGGCGTGCAGGCTCTAGCTCGGGCGTAGTTCGCAGCGGTGGCTGAGGAAGTTGCCCAGCAGGCCCTCGCTGTCGCCGTTCTTGAACGTGCGGGCCAGGCCGGTCAACCCACCCTGGTCGAGGCGGAGTTCGAGGCCGAGCAGCGGGCTGCCGACCCGGGCGTCGGCGGTCGGCAGCTGGAGCGGGAGGAAGGCCCGCAGGTCGTACACCCGCGAGGCGGTGGCCGGCGCGGTGGCCCGCTCGCCGGTGCTCAGCTCCACCTCGACCGTGCGGTCCGCCAGGATGTCGAGCAGCAGCGGGAGTTGGCCCTCCGGCGTACCGACGGAGCCCGTCCAGCGGCCCGGCGCAAGGTCCATCGGGCGCTCCGGGTCGTCGATCACCGGGGCGATCCGCTGGTCCGTGTAGCCCGGGACCAGCGCGGTCAGGACATGCCGGACGATCGCGTCCCGGGCCGCCTTGTTGGTGCAGTTGGTCAGCACCGCCACCGAGAGCTGCTGCTCGGGAACGGTGGCGAGCATCGCCGCTACGCCGCCCATGCCGCCGCCGTGGCTCTGGACCACCGGACCGGCGCCCGACGACACCACCCAGCCGAGCCCGTACCCGAGGTGCGCGTTGAGCGGAACGGCGGCCCGGACGGCCGCTGCCGTCTCCGGCTTCAGCAGGCGCTCGTAGCCCTGCGCGAAGAGCGCCAGGTCGGTGGCGGTCGCCCAGCCCTCGGTGGCCCCCGGATGGCTGCTGGCGCAGCGCGCGGGGTAGGCGCGGCCGTCGACCGTGTACTTCACCGCCGCCGGGGCGGGGCCGGGATGCGACGGCCCGAGGTGCCAGTCGGTCAGCCCGAGCGGCTCGGCCACCCGCTCCCGGACGAAGTCCGCGAGCCGTTGGCCGGTGACCTCCTCCAGCAGCCGGCCCAGCAGACGGTAGCCGAGGTTGGCGTACTCGAACCCGGAGCCCGGCTCCCGGTACAGCTCGGCGTAGCGCCCCGCGTCGATCGGCCCCGCGCCCTCGCCGTAGTGGAAGTCGTAGAAAGCCGTGAAGCCACCCCGGTGCTGGAGCAGTTGACGCACCGTCGGGGCCGGCCACCGGTAGCTGCCGGGCACCGGTTCGTCCAGCTCCAGCAGCCCGTCGTCAGCGGCCAGGCAGACGGCGGTGGCGGTGACCGCCTTGGTGACGGAGGCCAGCCCGTACGCGGTGCCGGGCGTGGCCGGGATCCCGCCGGCTACCTCCGCCAGTCCGTACGCCTCGGCGAGGACGACCTCGCCCCGCTCGGCCACCGCCACGGAGGCCGAGGGGCAGCCGTGTTCGCGCAGCGCCTCGACGCAGTACTCCGCCAGTCCGTCGATCATGGTGGCCCTCCCGTTTCGAATGCACCGCCGGTGCCCGAGGTGTGTCAGTCGAGACAGAACTCGTTGCCCTCGACGTCCTGCATCACCATGCACGACTCGTTCTCGTCATCGGCGGGCAGCAGTCGCACGCGTACCGCGCCGAGCGCGACCAGTCGTGCACACTCGGCCTCGAGCGTGGCCAGGCGTTCTGCACCCACGAGTCCGGTGACGACCCGCACGTCGAGGTGCAGCCGATTCTTGACGACCTTCCCTTCGGGAACGCGCTGGAAGTACAGTCGCGGGCCCACCCCCGAGGTATCACTGCATGCGAACCATGAATCCTGATCCTCGGGCGGCAGCGAGCGATTGACATCGTCCCAAGTGGCGAACCCCGCCGGTGGCGACGGTGCGACGTACCCCAACACCTCGCACCAGAAACGAGCGACACGCTCGGGTTCCGCGCAGTCGAAGGTGACCTGGAAATGCTTGATCGTTGCCATCGGCTCACCCTAGCAGGGGGATTCTGCTGCTCAATTTCCGGTGGGAATATACCTGTTGACGGGCGGATGCCCCGATTGCGCCGGTTGCCCGAGCCGGGCCGCCGCCGCGCGGCTGACCTCCGGTTCCTCCAACGGGTCGTCACGCAGCTGCGCCAGCCGGTCCCGCACGTGAGGCAGGTCGGGTGCCCCGGCGATGCCCAGCAGCCGGGCGTCCGCCTCGCAGTCCCAGAGCGACTCGGTGTACGCGTACTCCAGCCCGTCCGGGTCGATCGCCGCAAGCGCCTTCAGGTAGGCCGGCCGCTCGTACGAGTGCGGGGTGCGCACCCAGTACCGGCGCAGCAGGGGTACGGCCTCGGCGGCCCGGGGGCCGAAGCGGGCCAGGCCGGCCGCGAGCATCATGGGGCCGCACCAACTGTGCTGTTCCCACTCGGCGGCGAAGTGCGCCGACAGCACCGGGAGGTCGACGGCGTCGCCGTGTTCGGCAAGTACCTCCAGGCCGATCCAGACGAGCCAACTCCGCCCGTCCGCCACCCACGACCGGGCCGCCGGCACGGCGAGGGCACCGCACTGCGCAACCGCCCGCGCCAGGAAGGGAAGTGGGAACTGACCGTCCCTCGTGCCCAGCGAGGGCACCAGGGCGAGGAGGTGCGCCTCCGGCGAGCGGTACGCGAGCAGGCGCAGGGCCCAGCCCTTCTCGTCGTCACCCGTGCCGGGGTCAGCGAGGACGGCCAGCAGGCGACCGCTCGTGGGCGTCACCTCGACGTCGCTCAGGCGACGGGAGGCATGCGGCGGCGTGGCCGTCCCGAGCAGGGAGCGCAGAGTCTCCTCCGCCTCCGAGTCCATCCGCCGCCGCTCGTCCCCGTCGAGTCGGGTGTACGCGACCTCGGCCAGATCCCGCCACCACTCGGTCGGCCAGCAGGACGCCACCGACTCCAGGACCTCCAGCCAGTGCTCGCCCTCGCGAACGTAGGCCCGCAGCGCTTCTCTGGCCTCCGTCGAACCGGACTTCGCCAGCAACTCCAGGATCCGGGTCGCCCACTCGCACTGATCCTCGTCCCCCGCCAACAGCTCGACGACCGGGCCGTGCGGCAGTTCCAGGTCCCTGATCAACCGCGCCAGGTACAGGTGCCGCTCGTCCACCGAGTCCCACCGCCAGTCGTACCGGACGCAGCCGTACACCAGCTCGGCGGCCGCCGCCGGATCCTGCGCCGCCAGGACCGCACCGCGCCCCCGGCCCCGCTGCAGCATCCCCTCCAGCGTGTTGGCCCGCGCGTACCTTCGCCCACTCTCTGATCCGTCACTCATCAGCGCGGAGCCTGCCCGAGAACGGGCCGCTGCCGCCAGCCGATTTTCGACTCGGCCCGGGCCGAGGCGCTCAGCGGATGCCCGCCGCCGTCAGGTACTCGGGCAGGAGGTCGCCGAGCAGCCGGGCCAGGTCGGCCGCGAGCGCGGCCCGGGCCGGGGCGGGCGCCGCGAGCATCGGGTGGTGCCGGGCCGCGATGCTCAGCCACTGCTCCAGCACGTCGCCGACCCGGGGCGGTTCGTCGCCCGGGGCCAGGAAGGCCCGGGCGTCCGTGCACCGGCCGGTCCGTGTGGCCAGGCTGACCAGCCACTCCTCGGGCGGGCCGGTGCAGTGGGCGTGCCGGACCGTGACGCCGTCCCGGTCGGCCAGCCGCTGGAGGAGCTCGGAGTGACGGAACATGCCTACCAGGGTGGCACCGACCCGACGGGGTGTCAGCCGTCCGTGCGACGGTGCCGGAGCAGGACCACCTGCGAGTCGAGGACCCGCGACTCGACCAGCTCCAGGCCGATCCGCCGGTGCTGCGGCTGGAAGACCGGCTTGCCGCCGCCCAGCAGGACCGGGTGGACGAAGACCCGGTACTCGTCGATCAGCCCGTGCTCGGTGAGGTGGCCGGCCAGGCCGGAGCCGCCGAACAGCAGCAGGGTGACGCCGGACTCCTTGAGCGCGGTCAGCTCCTCGACCACGTTCTCGTTGATCACCCGGGTGTTCCAGTCGGCCTTCTCCAGGGTGCGGGAGACCACCACCTTGGGTGCCGCCCGCCAGACCGGGGCGAAGGCGAGGTCGTGCTCGTGGGTCGAGTGCTGCTCGGCCTGCGGCCAGAAGCCCGCCATCATGTCCCAGACCACCCGCCCGTACAGGAACACCTTGTCGCCGCCGGTCAACTCCTGGGAGTAGGCGGAGAGTTCGGGCCCCATCAGCGGCCAGTCGAACTCGCCCTCCGGCCCCTCGACGAAGCCGTCCAGCGACTGGTGCACGAAGTGGATCAGCTTGCCCATGATGGTGTCCCGTTCTCTGTCCCGCGCACCCCGTCGGTGCGCCGTCACCCTTACGTCGGAGAGCGGCACGGATTCTCGACACCGGCGGCCGATCTTTTTCCGGAATCTTTCCGCGCAGCCTCCGGGCCCGGGGTCAGTTCCCGGTAGACGGGGCCACGCCGCACTCGGGCTCAGGCTCGGAGGTAGACCCGGGAGTTGCGGGCGGGGTCGAGGGTGGCGGCCCAGGTGGGCGGGGCTTGCCAGGGCGGGATCTCGGTGAAGCCGTAGTGGCGGAACAGCCGGGCGGAGCCGGTGGTGGCGGTGTAGACGGACCGCCCGTCGGCCCGGTAGAGCGCGGCGTCGAGCAGCTCGGAGCCCAGGCCGCCGCCCTGGCGGGCGCTGTGCACACAGAAGTTGTAGAGCACGGCGGCCCCGCCCGGCAGCGGGCGCAGCGCCACGCAGCCCGTCAGCTCGGACAGCCCCGACGGCCCGGGGGAGACCAGGAAGTCGGCCACGGCCGAGCGGTAGTCGGCCAGGCTGCGGCGGCGCAGCGCGCCGGAGCGGACGAACGGGGCCGAGAGCGCGAACAGGGCGCGGGCATCGACCCGGGTGGCCGACCGGACGGCAGTCGGGGTGAGGGTGTCGGCCGGTGAGAGGGACGGCATCCGAGCTCCTGAAGTTAGGTAAGCCTAACCATATCGAAATAAGTTCTGCGGTCGAGCTGCCTGCTGTGCCGCCGCCACGGGACTCTGCCTGCTGATGCTCGGCGCCCCGATGGCCGGCGGGGGTACGGCAGCGGTCGGTGGTGACGGTCAGGGTGGTCATGGTCGGGTCGCCCGCTCCAGTTCGAGCAGGACGGAGTGGTAGGGGCGGCCGGTGGCGTGCTCCATGCCGACCTCGCACATCCGGTTGGCGGAGAGGTGGGCCGAGAACTGACGTGCTGTCACCTCGGCCGCCTCCCGGGCGGTGGCCGACTCGGTCAGTTCTCGGTGCAGCAGGCCCCGGTCGCCCGCGAACGCGCAGCAGCCGACGTCGTCCGGGGTGACCACCTCGTCCGCGCAGGCGGCGGCGACGGCGCGGAGCTGCTCCTCGTCGCCGAGATGCCGCATCGAGCAGGTCGGGTGCAGCACGGCCGAGTCGACCGTGCGCAGGATCTCCAGGGCGGGGAGCAGTTCGGCGGCCCAGACGACCGAGTCCAGCACCGTGAGCTCGGCGTGCAGTTCGCGGTTCTGCGCGGTCAGGTACGGGACCACCTCGTGCGCGATGCCGAGCGTGCAGGAGGAGGCGTCCACCACCAGCGGGAGTCGGCCGCCGCCGGTCCAGCCCCAGGCTGCCTCGACGATCCGGTTGGCCATCACGGCGTTGCCCCGGTCGTAGCCCTTGGAGTGCCAGATGGTCGCGCAGCAGGTCCCGCTGAGGTCGGCGGGGATCCAGACCGGCTTTCCGGCCCGGGCCGAGACCGCGACCAGCGCTTCGGGCAGGGTGGGGCCCTGATGGCCCGTCGGCTCGCCGAAGATGCGGTTCACGCAGGCGGGGTAGTAGACGGCGGCGGCGCCCGGGCGGGTGGTGGCGGGCATGGTGCGTTCGGCCGCGCCCGGGATCTCGGGCAGCCAGGCGGGCACCAGGTCGGGGCGGACCGCCCGGCGGGCGGCGCCGGTCACCGACTCCAGCAGCCGGTCGCTGATCCGACCGGCCGCGCCGACCGCGAGCCGGGCGGAGCGCTCCACCACCGTGAAGTGCTCGGCGAACAGCGCGGCGGTGCGCTCCTCGCGCGGCGAGTGACGCTGGTGCCGGAACTGCCTCATCAGCGCCCCGGTGTCGATGCCGACCGGGCAGGCCAGCCTGCAGGTGGAGTCGCCCGCGCAGGTGTCCACCGCGTCGTAGCCGTACGCGGCCAGCAGCTCGGCCCCGACCGGGGAGTCGGCCGGCTGGCGCATCAACTCGCGCCGCAGCACGATCCGTTGGCGTGGGGTGGTGGTCAGGTCGCCGCTCGGGCAGGTCGGTTCGCAGAAGCCGCACTCGATGCACGGATCGGCGATCGGCTCCACCCGGGGGATGGTCTTCAGCCCGCGCAGATGAGCCTCCGGGTCGCGGTCCAGCACCACCCGGGGCGCCAGGATGCCGTTAGGGTCCAGCAGTTGCTTGGTGCGCCACATCAACTCGGTGGCCTGCTGGCCCCATTCGAGTTCCAGGAACGGTGCGATGTTGCGGCCGGTGGCGTGCTCGGCCTTGAGCGAGCCGTCGAACCGGCGCACCGTCAGCTCGCAGAACGCGGCCATGAAGGCGGCGTACCGGTCCAGATCGCGCTGCTCGGCCGGGTCGAAGGCGAGCAGGAAGTGCAGGTTGCCGTGCGCGGCGTGCCCGGCCACGGCCGCGTCGAAGCCGTGTTCGGCCTGGAGCGCGAGCAGGGCCTCGCAGGCGTCGGCCAGTCGGGAGGGGGGTACGGCGAAGTCCTCGGTGATCAGCGTGGTGCCGGGCGGCCGGGCCGAGCCGATCGCGGTGACGAAGGCCTTCCGTGCCTTCCAGTAGCCGCCGACGGTGGCCGGGTCACGGGTGAAGGCGTTGGTCACCGAGGCAGCCGGCGTGATCAGCGGCAGCCCGTCGAGCAGGCCGGTGGCCACGGCCTCGGCCGCCGCCAGCGCAGCCTCGTCCGGGGCGCGGAACTCCACCAGCAGCGCGGCGGTCTCCTTCGGCAGCCCGGCCCAGTCGGCCGGTACGCCCGGCACGGCGGCCGAGGCCCGCAGGGTGTTGCCGTCCATCAACTCCACCGCCAGTGCGCCGGCTTCGTTGAACAGCGGGACGGCGGTGGCCGCCGCGCGCAGCGAGGGGAAGAACAGCAGCGCGGCGGAGACCAGCCGGTGCAGCGGGAGGGTGTCGAAGACGGTCTCGGCGATGAAACCGAAGGTGCCCTCCGAACCCACCATCAGCCCGCGAAGGATCGCGGCCGGGGTCGAGGCGTCCAGAAAGGCGTCCAGCCGGTAGCCGTTGGTGTTCTTGATCTCGTACTTGGCCCGGATCCGCCGCACCAGCGCGGGGTCGGCCTCGATCTCCGCCTTGAGCGCCAACAGCCCGGCGCAGAGCTCCGGTTCACGCTCCGTCAGCAGCCGGTCGGCATCCGGGGCGGCGGTGTCCACGACGGTGCCGGAGGGCAGTACGACGGTGAGCGAGGCGAGGGTGCGGTAGGAGTTGCGGGTGGTCCCCGCAGTCATCCCGGAGGAGTTGTTCGCCACCACGCCGCCCAGCGTGCAGGCGATCGCACTGGCCGGGTCGGGGCCGAGCACCCGCCCGTGCCGCGCCAGCGTGGCGTTGGCCCGGGCCACCGTGGTGCCCGGCCTGATCCGGGCCCGCTCGCCCTCGACCTCGATCCCCACCCAGTGCCGCCGGACGTCGACCAGGATGTCCTCGCCCTGCGCCTGCCCGTTGAGACTGGTACCGGCCGCCCGCAGCACCACCTGCCGCCCGTGCCGGTGCGCGTACCCGAAAACCGCCGACACGTCCGCCACCGACTCGGCGATCACCACCACCTGCGGCACGAACCGGTACGGGCTGGCGTCCGAGGCGTACCGCACCAGGTCGGAGACCTTGCTCAGCACCTTGCCAGGGCCGAGCACCGCCGTCAGCCCGTCGCGCAGCCCCGCCGGAGTGCCGCCCGACCGGGCCGCCTCGACCCGGTCGTGGGCGGGCCCCGCCAGAGTGGTGGGCCGCAGGGCCTCCGGGTCGGGCTCCAGCAGCGGCATGGGCGGCAACCTCTCCTCGACTCCGACGGGCAGCCTCCAGCTATACCGGACGCGCGGCCGCCAGCCCAGGATTTCTAGTCCCGGAGGTGCGCCAGGACGGACCGCATCGCCCGCTCCAGCGCCCGTACGGACTCCTCGGTGTGGTCCAGCACCTCGTAGCCGTGGTGGCCGTTCGGTACGTCGACCACCTCTACCCCGACCCCGGCCTTCGCGGCGGCGGTCAGGAACTCCTCGACCGTGGCCGCGATCTCGGGCGACTCCAGGCCCACCCGGGTCAGCACGACCGGCAGCCCGCCCGCGCCGCCCACCGCTGCGGCCGGGGTGAAGTGCGGGTCCACGACGCTCCAGCTCGCGAGCGGGGCGAGCACCGGGTAGGTCGCGGCCAGGCAGCGCAGCCAGGACGGCGGCGCGGCCAGCCAGTCGGTGCTGAGCAGGCCGCCGCCGGAGAAGAACCAGACCGCGACCCGGTCGCCGTCCACCCGGGGATCGGCCCGGACCAGCTCGACCGTCGCCGCGACGTCCTCGGCGGCCCGGTCGAAGTCGGCCAGCCCGTACAGCCGGTGATCCACCGTCACCCCGACCACGCCGTGGCTCGCGGCGTACCGGCCGTAGCCGACGTACTGCGGCCAGTCGCGCGGGGTGGGCCGCAGCTCGGCCGTGATCGGGCCGCCGTGCACGAAGACGATCGCCGGGTGCGGCCCGTCCCCCTCCGGCAGGTACAGGTCCACCCGGTCCAGCCGCTCGCGCGGGCTCTCGGGCAGGTCCAGCAGGAACGGGCGCAGGAACATCGGCAGTTCACCGGCCGCCGGGGCGATCCGGTGGCCCTCCCCGGCGGCGGCGCGGAGCAGCGTGTCGGCGAGCTCGGCCGGGGTGGAGAGCATCGGCCAGTGCCCGGTGGGCAGTTCGAAGAAGCCGACCCGGGGATCGGCCAGCACCCGGAACTGCGGCGGCCCGACGGCCACCAGCTGCTCGACCACCGCGATGCTCATCCCGCCCGCCGTGCAGATGATCCCGGTGGTCGGCAGCGCGGCGACCGCACCGGTCAGTTCGAGCGGCCGGGTCAGGGTGCCCCGGGGCTGCGGCGCGGCCAGCTCGGTCAGCCGGGCCAGCCCGTCTGGGGAGACCCCCTCGGTGCTGCCCCAGCGCTGCCACCCGTCGGCGGCCGGCGGGGCGATCCCCCAGCCGCTGTCGGTCGGGTGCAGCAGCTCCTTGCGGACCGCCGGGTCCGCGACCAGCGCGAGCGCCGCGTCGCCGTCCTGCGGCAGACCCGCGTCCAGGTAGACGATCCGGGTGATCCGCTCGGGGCGGCGGTCGGCGGCGCCCAGCACCGGGTGGATGCCATAGCCGTGACCGACGATCACCAGCTCCGGCGCGGCCACCTCGTCGATCAGCCGGACCAGGTCCTCGACGTGCGTCTCCAGGTCGGTGTCGGGCCCGGCCTCGTCGCGGCGGTCACCCAGCCCGGTCAGGGTCGCCGGGTGCACCTCGGCGCCCGCCGCCACCAGACGCTCCGTCACCTCCTGCCACACCTGGCCACCGGTGAAGCTCTCCGACACCAGAACGAACGCCGTCATGACTGTCTCCTCGTACCTTCGGTCCGCGCCCCGGTCGGCTGCGCTGGTCCGTAAGGTAGGAGCTCCCCCTGAGGGAGATTCAAGGGGTGACATCCTGAGGGCATGTGGAGCATCGGAGAACTCGCCGAGCGCGCGGGGGCCACGGTCAAGACCGTTCGCTACTACTCGGACCAGGGGCTGCTGCCCGAGGCCGCCCGCAGTTCCGGCGGCCACCGCAGGTACGGGCCCGAGGCGCTGGAGCGGCTCGGGCTGATCCGCTCGCTGCGCACCCTCGACCTGCCGGTCGCCGAGGTCACCCGGGTGCTGGAGCGAGAGGAGGTGCTGGAGGACGTGATCGCCGGTCAGCTCCGCGAACTCGGCTCGCAGCTGACCGCGCTGCGCTGGCGGGAGGCCGCGCTCCAGCTGCTCCGGGACTGCACCGGCGAGGAGCGGGCCGACCGGCTGCGGCTGATCGGCGCGATCGGTACCCCGCCGAACACCGAGGTGCTGGCCAGGTTCTGGCGCCGCCTGCTGCCGCTGCGCCTGCCGGCCGGGCTGATGTCCTCGATCCTGGACGAGGCGGTGCCGCAGCCGCCGGCCGATCCGACCCCGGCCCAGGTGCTGGCCTTCGCCCGGCTGCACACGCTGGCCGACGACTTCTGCCGGAACGACTGCCGCCCGGTGCCGCAGCAGGAGGAGGGCTACCGCCCGGCGGTGTTCTACCAAGGTCTCGGCGAGGCGTACGCGCTGGCCCGGACGGACCTGCTGGCGTACCGGCCGCCCGGGAGCGAGGCGCTGGACTGCTTCGTCGCCGCCCACGCCGAGTCGCGCGGACTGCGCGACACCCCCGACTTCCGGCGGCAGCTCAGCGGCGTACTGGCGCAGAGCGCCGACTCGGTGATGGTCCGTTACTGGAAGCTCACCGCCGAGGTCTCCGGCTCGCCGGAGCCGACCATGGGCGCCACCCACCACTGGCTGCACACCGCCCTCGACGCCCGGCTCGCGGCCGGGACGGTCGCCTGACCGCAGTAGCCCCGGGAGACGCCGGCGGTGCGCGGTGCCAGGCTCGGTACTGCCCGGCCTACCGGCTGAGCGACCGTCAGCACCGTACGGAAGAGAGCCGTTCCGATGCCCACGATGATCTTCGTCAACCTCCCGGTCAAGAACCTCGACAAGTCGATCGGGTTCTTCGAGGCGATGGGGTACTCGTTCAACCCGCAGTTCACCGACGAGACGGCCTCCTGCCTGGTGATCAGTGACACCATCTTCGCGATGCTGGTCACCGAGGCCCGTTTCAAGGACTTCACCAGGAAGCCGGTCGCCGACGCCACCGCCGCCACCGAGGTGATCGTCGCGCTGAGCGCGGACAGCCGGGCCGAGGTGGACGAGCTGGTCGACAAGGCGATGGCCGCCGGGGGCAGGTCCGCCATCGACCCGATGGACCTGGGCTTCATGTACAGCCGCAGCTTCCAGGACCTGGACGGCCACCAGTGGGAGTACGTCTGGATGGACGAGGCGGCGATGGCGGAGCAGCAGGCGTCGTCCTGACGGCGTGTCGTCACCCGTACCGGCGCCTGCGGTGGCGTCAGTTCCCGGTACGGCCAAGGGTGGGGCTCAGACCCTCCTTCACCCGCCCCCCAATTGCCGGAGGGTCCTACCTGTACGCCGACTCGGGAGGCCCGGGAGCTTGTCCGCCACCGTAGTAGCCGACACACCCAAGGCGCCGCCCGCGCTGAGCCGCCGTCAGACCAACGTGGTCTTCGCCACCATCGTGCTCGGCATGCTGATGGCCGCGCTGGACCAGACGATCGTCTCCACCGCCCTGCCGACCATCGTCGCGGACCTGGGCGGCGGCGGGCACATGGCCTGGGTGGTGACGGCCTATCTGCTGGCCGAGACGGTGGCCACGGTGCTGGTCGGCAAGTTCGGCGACCTGTTCGGCCGCAAGATCGTCTTCCAGCTCAGCGCGGTGGTCTTCATCCTCGGCTCGGTCATCTCGGGCGCCGCCAACGGGATGACGATGCTGATCATCGGCCGCGCGGTGCAGGGCCTCGGCGGCGGGGGTCTGATGGTCACCGCGATGGCCCTGATCGCGGACGTGATCCCGCTCCGCGAGCGCGGCAAGTACCAGGGCGCGCTCGGTGCGGTCTTCGGCGTCACCACGGTGGTCGGCCCGACGCTGGGCGGGCTGTTCACCGATCACGCGTCCTGGCGCTGGTGCTTCTACGTCAACGTGCCGATCGCGATCGTGATGGTGGTGATGGCCGCCAGGACCATCCCCTCGGTCAAGGCCGCCGTCCGGCCGGTGATCGACTACGCGGGCATCGTGCTGGTGGCGCTCGGCGCGTGCGGCCTGGTGCTCGGGCTCGAGTGGGGCGGCAACGAGTACGCCTGGGGCTCGCCGGTGATCATCGGGCTGTTCGTCGGCTCGGTGCTGCTGCTGGTGGGCTTCGTGCTGGTGGAGCTCCGGGCGAAGGAGCCGATGCTGCCGATGCACCTGTTCCGGAACTCGGTCTTCACGGTCTGCTCGATCCTCAGCTTCATCGTCGGCTTCGCGATGCTCGGCGCGATGACCTACCTGCCCACCTACCTGCAGTTCGTGGACGGGGTCTCGGCCACCGTGTCGGGCGTACGGACGCTGCCGATGGTGGTCGGGCTGCTCGGCACCTCGATGCTCTCCGGCATCGTGGTCAGCCGCACCGGCCGGTACCGGATCTTCCCGATCCTGGGCACCGGGGTGATGGCGGTCGGGCTCTGGCTTATGTCCACCATGGGCCCGGACACCGGGGTCTGGCTGGAGTCGCTGTACATGTTCGTGTTCGGCCTGGGCATCGGGCTGGCCATGCAGGTGCTCACCATCGCGGTGCAGAACACCGTGCCCTACCACGAACTGGGCACCGCCACCTCGGGCGTGACGTTCTTCCGGACGCTGGGCAGCGCCTTCGGCACCGCCGTGTTCGGCACCCTGTTCACCAACCAGCTGACGCGCAGTCTGGCCGAGGCCTCCGCCGAGCAGCCGAGCGTGCCGCCCGAGGCGGTGACCAGCCCGGCCGGGCTGGACGCGCTGACGCCCGAGCAGGCGGCGCCGTTCATCGCCGCGTACGCCGACACCATCAACTACGTGTTCCAGTGGGTGGTCCCGGTGGCCGTGGTCGGCTTCCTGGTGGCGTGGTTCCTCAAGGAGGTACCGCTACGGGACAGCGCCAGGGCGGCCGCCTCCGACCTCGGCGAGGGCTTCGGCGCACCGGACACCGCCGACGCGGACAAGCAGTTGGAGCGGGCGCTGGCGAACCTGCTGCGCAAGTCCAAGGGCCGTCCCGGGGTCGGCAAGCAGATCCTGGCCGACTCCGGGACCACCCTGCCGCCCGGCTCGGCCTGGGCGCTCGGCCAGATCTACTGGCGTGGCCGGTTCATGGGCGGGGCGGACCTGGAGTCGATCGCCGTCGCCCACCACCTGCCGGGCGACGTCCTGGAACCGACCTTCGACCGAGTGGTCCAGGGCGGCTACGCCACCGCCGAGGACGGGCAGTTCGGCCTCACCCCGGCCGGCCGGACCGAGGTCGACCGGCTCTCCGAGGCCTGGCGCCGCTGGGTCGGCCACCAGCTGGACGACTGGGACGTCACCGACCCCGAGGACCGGGCCGGCCTGGACCGCGCGATCGAGTCGATCGCGGCCCGGCTGTACGACGAGGAGCAGGAGCACGCCTCGGTCTGACGGCCCGGCACGTGACTCGACCCGCGGCTCACTCGTAGCGGTGGAGCAGGGCCTCGCGCTCGTTCTGCTCGATCATCTCGACGGTCAGCGACGGGTCGCGCAGGTGGGAGAGGGTCACCTCGGCGGAGCTGGGGGCCGCGTCCGGGGCGAGCCACTGGTCGGGCTTCCAGGCGGCGCCGCGCAGGAACGCCTTCGGGCAGTGGCCGTAGATCTCCTCGACGCCGACGATCACCGCGCTGCGCGGCGGCTTGCCGACGGCGGTGAGCTGGGCCAGCAGCTGCGGGTCGGCGGAGACGCAGGCCCGGCCGTTGACCCGCAGGGTGCTGTCCCGTCCCGGGATCACGAAGAGCAGGCCGACCCGGCCGGTGGCGACGATGTTGTGCAGGCTGTCGAGCCGCTTGTTGCCGGTGGCGTCGGGGATGGCCAGGGTGTGGTCGTCGAGCACCGAGACGAAGCCGGGCGGCCCGCCGCGCGGGGTGACGTCGCAGCTGCCGTCCGCTCCGGTGCTGGCCATCAGGACCAGCGAGGAGCAGCCGATCAGGCGGCGGGCGGCGTCGTGCAGGTGGTCGACCTGCTTACGGCGGGCGTGCTCGCCCGGCTGCTCGTACAGCTCGCGGAGCTGGGCGGGGTCGGCCAGGGCATTGGCCCGCAGGGCCTCGAAGGCGTTCGGTGTGGTCACGTACCAGCACGGTAGCCGACCGGCGATCTTGACGGCAGGGGGTGACTACGAGGAGTTTCCCAGGACGAAAGCCGCACTACCCGGACGGCCGGCGCGGGCCGGTCTCGGGGTCGGTCGCCGATCTTGAGGGCCGGGAGTGGCCCTGATAGTTTCCCGGGAAAACGAAACGGGGGCAGCCATGAAGCCGATCGACGACCGGGTCAGCGGGCTCGGCGAGGGTCCGGTCTGGGACGTCAGGAGCGGCAGTCTGCGGTGGGTGGACATCCCCGGCGGGGTGGTGCACAGCTCCGACGGCAGCTCGCAGCAGCTGACCGCGCCGGTGACCGCCGTGCTGCCCACCGCGACCGGCTGGGCGACGGTCCGGAAGGACCGGGTGGAGCAGGACGGCCACGTCGCCCCGGTGCCGCTCGGTGCGGCCGACCGGTGCAACGACGCCAAGACCGACCCGGCCGGACGGATCTGGGTCGGCACCATGGCCGGGGGTGAAGTCACCCGCCGGGCAAGTCTGTTCAGGATCGACGGCGACACCGCCACCGAGCAGGTGAGCGGCGTCTCGATCTCCAACGGCCTGGGCTGGAGCCCCGACGGCCGGCGGATGTACTGGGCCGACACCCCGACCGGCCGGATCGACGTGTTCGACTTCGACCCGGCCGACGGCAGCATCCGGGACCGGCGCCCGTTCGCGGTCACCGAGATGCCGGACGGGCTGACGGTGGATGCCGAGGGGGCGGTCTGGGTGGCCCGCTGGGGGAGTGGTGTGCTGCACCGCTACACCCCCGACGGCACGCTGGACACCGTGCTGCCGGTCGGCGTCTCGCACCCGACCAGCTGCACGTTCGGCGGCCCGGACCTGCGCACGCTGTACGTGACCACCGCCCGGAAGCCGGCGGCGGACGGTCAGTTCTCCCGCCATGCAGGCCAGTTGCACGCCACCAGGCTGCCGGTGCCGGGCCTGCCGACCACCCCCGCGGTATTCCCCGGGGTGTCGACCTGACGGAGTGAACCAGGACACAGGGGACACCCCTCCCGGCCCCCTTGCGGGGCGTGGCAGAATGACGGAAGTAGTAGCAGTGACGTTCAGCGCACTCCGGGGTCGGTGAAAATCCGAACCGGCGGTTACAGTCCGCGACCCGTCCGCAGCCAGCGGCCGGTTGACCAGGTGAAATTCCTGGACCGACGGTTAAAGTCCGGATGGGAGGCGTGCGCGGGCGGGTAGTGACCAGCGGTGCCACGGCTCTCCCCGAAGAGACGTGGGTCAGGCGAGAGCTCTCATGCGTGGGAGTTCCCTCTGAGTACCCGGTTGGTCGCTGTTCGTCGTGTCATCTCCCAATGCCGCCCCGGAGTCCGCGCTCTCAGCGCGAGGAGAACCCGGGTGTTCACCGGCATCATCGAAGAGCTCGGCGAAGTCGTCTCCATCGAGGAGATCGGCGAATCGTCGCGGATCCGCCTGCGTGGCCCCGTGGTCTGTTCCGACGCCGGCCACGGCGACTCCATCGCGGTCAACGGCGTCTGCCTGACCGTCGTCGACACACCTGATCAACTGGCTGCCACCACCGGCGAGTTCAGCGCCGACGTGATGGCCGAGACGCTGCACAGGTCCAGCCTCGGTGCGCTCGCCCCCGGCTCCAGGGTCAACCTGGAGCGGGCGATGGCACTCGGCGCCCGGCTCGGCGGCCACCTGGTCCAGGGCCATGTGGACGCCACCGGCCAGCTGCTCTCCCGAGAGCCCGGCGACCTGGACGCCCAGGGCCTGCCGCGCTGGGAGGTGCTGCGCTTCTCGCTCCCGCAGTCCATCACCCGCTACCTGGTGGAGAAGGGCTCGATCACCGTGGACGGCGTCAGCCTGACCGTGGTCGAGGCCGCGCTGGACAGCTTCACCGTCAGCCTCATCCCGGCCACCCTCGCCCTCACCACGCTCGGCACCAAGAGCATCGGCGACCCGGTCAACCTCGAAGTGGACGTCCTCGCGAAGTACGTCGAGCGGCTGCTCGACGCGCGCACCCTGCCGGACACCCTCACCAAGGACGCCTCGTGAACTGGCTGAACGAAACCGCGTTCTCGATATTCGGACAGTCCGTCAAGTGGACCGACATGGTGGGCAACCTGCTCGGCCTGGCCGCGCTCGCGCTCGGCTGGCGCCGTTCGGTGTGGAGCTGGCCGGTCCAGCTGCTGTCCGCCGTGGTGCTGGTCGGCGCCTACCTGTCGGCCCATCTGACCGGGCTGATCGGCAAGCAGGGCATCGTGATCGTGGCCGCCGTCTGGGGCTGGACCCAGTGGCAGCGCGGCCGCCGCTCCACCGGTGAGATCGAGGTCCGGTTCGCCACCGCGAAGGAGCGGGCCGCCCTGGTCGGCGGCACCGCGCTGGCCACCCTGGCGGTGGCCGGGGTCTTCCTGGCCTACCCCTCGCTCTCCTGGAGCCCGTGGGCCGACGCCTACATCTTCGTCGGCACGCTGGCGGCGATGGTGGCCCAGGCCAGGGGCTGGGTCGAGTTCTGGTTCGCCTGGATCGCCGTCGACCTGGTCGGCGTCCCGCTCGCCTTCGCCAGCGGCTACACCTTCTCCGGTCTCACCTACGCCATCTACTTCGTGCTGGTGCTGCTCGGCCTGCGGGCCTGGTGGCTGCGTACCCGCACCTCTCGTCCCGCCAAGGCGGCCGTCCTGCAGGGAGTTTCGGCATGACCACCCAGCCCGAATCCGACATCCGTCAGCTGATCGACGACGCCTTCGCGCTCGACCCGGTCGAGCGGGCCATCGCCGACATCGCGCTCGGCCGCCCGGTCATCGTGGTGGACGACGAGGACCGCGAGAACGAGGGCGACATCATCTTCGCCGCCTCGGCCGCCACCCCGGAGCTGATGGCCTTCACCATCCGCTACTCCTCCGGCGTGATCTGCGTGCCGATGACCGGCGAGGAGCTGGACCGGCTCAAGCTGCCCCCGATGACCGCCGTCAACGAGGACCGCAAGGGCACCGCGTACGCCGTCTCGGTGGACGCCAAGGACGGTGTCGACACCGGCATCTCGGCTGCCGACCGGGCCCGCACCGTCAAGCTGCTGGCCACCGCCGCCACCGAGCCGGGCGACCTGACCCGGCCCGGCCACGTCTTCCCGCTGCGCGCCGTCGACGGTGGGGTGCTGGTCCGTCCCGGCCACACCGAGGCGGCCGTCGACCTGGCCCGGCTGGCCGGCCTGCCGCCGGTCGGCGCGATCTGCGAGGTGGTCAACGACGACGGCACCATGGCCCGGCTGCCCGAGCTGGTCGCCTTCGCCCGCGAGCACCGGCTGGCGATCATCTCGATCGAGGACCTGATTGCCTACCGGCGCCGCACCGAGCTGCACGTGACCCGCGCCGCCGTCACCCAACTCCCCACCGTGCACGGTGAGTTCACCGCCATCGGCTACAAGGGCACGCTGGACGGCGTCGAGCACATCGCGCTGGTCGCGGGCGGCCTGGGCGAGGACGGCAAGCTGCTGTCCGGCGAGGACGTGCTGGTCCGGCTGCACTCCGAGTGCCTGACCGGCGACGTGTTCGGCTCGCTGCGCTGCGACTGCGGCCCGCAGCTGCAGACCGCGCTGGCCCAGGTCGCCGCGGCCGGCCGGGGCGTGGTGCTCTACCTGCGCGGCCACGAGGGCCGGGGCATCGGCCTGACCCACAAGCTGCGCGCGTACGAGCTCCAGGAGCAGGGCCGGGACACCGTGGACGCCAACCTCGAACTCGGCCTGCCCGCCGACGCCCGGGACTACAGCATCGGCGCCCACATGCTGGCCGACCTCGGGGTGCACACCCTCACGCTGCTCACCAACAACCCCGACAAGATCGCGGCGCTGACCGAGCACGGCCTCAAGGTGACGGACCGTCGGCCGGTGGAGATCGAGCCCGGCGAGCACAACGCGGCCTACCTGCGCACCAAGCGTGACCGGATGGGCCACCAGCTGCCATGGCTCGACCAGAACTCCTGACACCCTTTCCGTACGCATTTTCTCGACAGACAGGAAGAACGACGTGAGCGGCCACGGAGCCCCCGAGCTGACCCTCAAGAACTGCGCCGACCTGCGGGTCGCGGTGATCGCCGCGCAGTGGCACCAGCAGGTGATGGACGGCCTGCTGGACGGCGCGCACCGCGCCCTCAAGGAGCTCGGGATCGAGGAGCCCACCATCGTCCGGGTGCCGGGCACCTTCGAGCTGCCGGTGGCCGCCAAGCAGCTCGCCGACCGGGGCTACGACGCGGTGGTGGCACTCGGCGTGGTGATCCGCGGTGGCACCCCGCACTTCGACTACGTCTGCCAGGGCGCCACCCTCGGCCTCACCCAGGTGAGCGTGGACACCGGCGTCCCGGTCGGCTTCGGCGTGCTGACCTGTGACAACGAGCAGCAGGCGCTGGACCGGGCGGGCCTGCCCGGTTCGGCCGAGGACAAGGGCCACGAGGCGGTCACCGCCGCGGTCGCCACGGCCGCCGCGCTGCGCTCGGTCTCCGAGCCCTGGCGGTAGGGGTCTGTCCAAAGGACTGTCCACGGTCCGGGACTGTTTACCGTCCGTCAGCCTGCAAGCCGTAAGGTGAGCCCATCATGGCTTCGAAGACATTCGAGGAGCTGTTCACCGAGCTCCAGCAGAAGGCCGCCACCGGCGACCCCTCGTCCTCCCGTACCGCGCAACTCGTCCAGCAGGGCGTGCATGCCATCGGCAAGAAGGTCGTCGAGGAGGCCGCCGAGGTCTGGATGGCCGCCGAGTACCAGTCGGAGGAGGAGACGGCCGAGGAGATCTCCCAGCTCCTCTACCACCTTCAGGTGATGATGGTCGCTCGCGGGCTGACGCTCGACGACGTCTACAAGTACCTCTGAACACCACCCTCCTGCACACCCCACGTCACCCCACAGCGAAGGATTCACCTCTCATGCTGCGCATCGCCGTTCCCAACAAGGGTTCGCTCTCGGGTCCCGCGGCGGAGATGCTCCATGAGGCCGGATACCGGCAGCGCAAGGACCCCAAGGAACTGGTGCTGGTCGACCCGGAGAACCAGGTCGAGTTCTTCTTCCTGCGTCCGCGCGACATTGCCGTGTACGTCGGCTCCGGCCGGCTCGACATCGGCATCACCGGCCGCGACCTGCTGCTCGACTCGGCGTCCAACGCCGAGGAGGTGCTCGCGCTCGGCTTCGGCGGCTCGACCTTCCGGTTCGCCCGGCCGGTCGGCGCCGAGTTCGGGGACGTCGCGGGCCTGGAGGGGCTGCGGATCGCCACCTCCTACACCGGCCTGGTCGAGCAGCACCTGGCCGAGCAGGGCGTGAAGGCCACCGTCACCAAGCTGGACGGCGCGGTCGAGACCGCGGTGCAGCTCGGTGTGGCCGACGTGATCGCCGACGTGGTGGAGACCGGCACCAGCCTGCGCAACGCGGGCCTGGAGATCTTCGGCGAGCCGATCCTGGTCTCGGACGCCGTGGTGATCCGGCCCAAGGGCTCCGGCGAGGATGCCGGGGTCGAGCAGTTCCTGCGCCGCCTGCAGGGCGTGCTGGTGGCCCGCCGGTACGTGCTGATGGACTACGACATCCGCGCCGAGCTGGTCTCCGCGGCCGTCGCCCTGACGCCCGGTCTGGAGTCGCCGACCGTCTCCCCGCTGCACACCGAGGGCTGGGTCGCGGTCCGCTCGATGGTGCTCCGCAAGGAGGCCCAGCGGATCATGGACGACCTCTGGAGCATCGGCGCCCGCGCCATCCTGGTCACCAACATCCACGCCTGCCGGCTCTGACGAGTCATCGGGGCGGGGCCGGCTCGTCCGGCTCCGCCCCGCTTTCGCGTTCCTGAGCCCTTTCCTGAGTCCTCGCCTGAGACTTCGCTGTTCGGAGAGCCACCGTGTCCCACCCCGTCGAACTGCCCGTCACCTGGGCGCCGCGCCGCAACCGTGCCGTGCTGGCCGGGATCTGCACCCTGCTGCTGGTGCTGTT
The DNA here is from genome assembly GCF_054049135.1 of Kitasatospora sp. P5_F3. NCBI lineage: Bacteria > Bacillati > Actinomycetota > Actinomycetes > Kitasatosporales > Streptomycetaceae > Kitasatospora > Kitasatospora sp. P5_F3. The sequence goes on from NZ_JBFUMY010000008.1 coordinate 127,780, forward strand.
CGGTGTGCTGGCCTTCGCGCTGCCGTCGAACTGGCAGTTCAACGACCGGATGGCGATCTTCGTCAGCGGTCTGCTGTTCTCGGCGGTCGGCCTGATGCTGGCCCGCCCCCGGGTGAGCGCCGACGCCGAGGGCGTCACGGTGGTCAACTTCGTCCGGCAGCACCGGCTGAGCTGGCCGCAGATCGTCAGGGTGAACCTCCGTCAGGGCGACCCCTGGGTGATGCTCGACCTCGCCGACGGCACCTCGCTGGCCGCCGTCGGCATCCAGCCCGCAGGCGGTCGGGACCAGGCCGTCGCCGCCGCCCGCGCCCTGCGTGACCTGGTCGAAGACCACGGCGTGGCGCGGAACTGAGGGGCCGAACGAGTTCCTTATCCTCGTACGGATATCGTTTACGCTGGTTAAAGCCGGGGCAAAGCCCCATCCCATCCACCCACGACCAGAGGAGTGACACCTCCCCTCGATGGACGATCCGTCCGGTAGTACCCGCGCCGCCTCACTTTCGATCATCGGAAGGCAGGCGGCACTGTGATCACCGCCTGGCTGCTGCTGCTCGCGGCCGTGCTGCTCATCCTCGCCAACGGCCTCTTCGTGGCTGCCGAGTTCGCCCTCGTCACGGTGGACCGGGGAGCCGTCGAACGCTCCGCCGCCGCCGGTGACCGCAAGGCCGAGAGCGTCCTGAAGGCGCTCCGCCAGCTCTCCTTCCAGCTCTCCGGCGCCCAGCTCGGCATCACCGTCACCTCCCTGGTGGTCGGCATGCTGGCCTCGCCGGCCCTCTCCGTCCTGCTCAGCCCGGTCTTCGTCGCCGTCGGGGTGCCGGAATCGGCCGCGCACGGGGTGTCGGTCGCGGTCGGCATGCTGCTGGCCACCGTCTTCCAGATGGTGGTCGGTGAACTGGTGCCGAAGAACTGGGCGATCGCCCGCTCGACCCAGGTCGCGTACGCGGTGGTCGGCCCGCAGCGGCTGTTCTCTGCCGTCTGCCGTCCGCTGATCAGCTTCCTGAACGGCTCGGCCGACCGGATGGTGCGCGCTCTCGGCATCGAGCCGCAGGAGGAGCTCGGCCACGCCCGCACCCCGGCCGAACTGGTCTCGCTGGCCCGGCACTCCGCGAAGGAGGGCGCGATAGACGAACAGTCCGCGACCCTCTTCGTGAAGACCCTCAGCCTGGCCGACCTGACCGCCGAGAGCGTGATGACCCCCCGGGTGGACGTGACCGCGCTGCAGCGGGACGCCACCGCCTCGGACGTGCTCAACCTGACCAGGGCCACCGGCTTCTCCCGGTTCCCGGTCTACGCCGACAGCCTGGACGAGGTGACCGGCACGGTCACCCTGAAGGACGCCCTGGCGGTGCCGGCCGAGCGCCGCTCGCACACCAGGGTGGCCCAACTCGCCACCACCGCCCTGCTGGTGCCCGAGACGCTGCCCGCCGAACTGCTGCTGGACCAGCTCCGCCGCGAACAGCCGATGGCGATCGTGGTGGACGAGTACGGCGGCACCGCGGGGGTGGTGACCATCGAGGACATCGTCGAGGAGATCGTCGGCGAGGTGCAGGACGAGCACGACCAGGCCGACATCCCCGAGCTGCGGCAGCTGCCGCCGAAGGACGGCCAGCCGGTCTGGGAGGCCGACGGCCGGGCCAGGACCGACCAGCTGGAGTCCATCGGCCTGCACGCGCCGGACGGGCCGTACGAAACGCTCGGCGGCCTGCTCTCCGACCTGCTCGGCAAGCTGCCCGCGCCGGGTGAGCAGGCGTCACTTCCCGGCTGGCGATTCACCGTGCTCGGCGTCGAACGCCACCGGACCAGCCGGGTGCTGGTCGAGCGGACCGACCGGCACACCCACTCCGAGGACGAGGACCGATGACCGCGCTCCAACTGGCCGCCTCGCTGTTGCTGCTGCTCGGCAACGGCTTCTTCGTCGGCGCCGAGTTCGCGGTGATCTCGGTCCGGCGCAGCCAGATCGAGCCGCTGGCGGAGGCGGGCAACAAGCGGGCCCGCACGGTGCTGCACGCGCTGTCCAACGTCTCCGCCATGCTGGCGGCCGCGCAGCTCGGCATCACGGTCTGTTCGCTGCTGCTCGGCGCGCTGGCCGAGCCGACCATCGCGCACCTGCTGGAGGGCCCGTTCGAGCTGCTCGGCGTCCCGGAGCAGCTGATCCACCCGATCGGCTATGCGCTGGCGCTGGCCCTGGTGGTCTTCCTGCACATGGTGGTCGGCGAGATGGTCCCGAAGAACATCGCGCTGGCAGGACCCGAGAAGGCCGCGCTCTGGCTCGGCCCGCCGCTGGACCGGCTGGCCCGCTGGCTCGGCCCGGTGATCCGGTTCCTGAACGCCTTCGCCAACGGCCTGCTGCGGCTGGTCAAGGTGGAGGCCAGGGACGAGGTCGAGTCGGTCTTCACCACCGAGCAGCTGCTCTACCTGCTGACCGACTCCAAGGAGGCGGGCCTGCTCGACGAGGGCCGCCAGGAGCGGCTCGAGGACGCGCTGGAGCTGGGCGGCCGCCCGGTCACCGACGTGCTGCTGCCCGCCGACCAACTGGTCACGGTCGGCAGCACGGTGACCGCCGCCGAGATCGAGGAGCTCGCGGTGCGGACCGGGTTCTCCCGCTTCCCGGTGGTCGACGCGGAGGGTGCGGTGCTCGGCTACCTGCACGTCAAGGACGTGCTGGACGCCGAGGACCGGAACGCCCCGATGCCGACCCGGCTCTGGCGTCCGGTGACGGTGCTGCCGGGCAAGCTGCCGCTGGACGACGCGCTCGGCGCGATGCGGCGGGCCGCCTCCCACCTGGCGGCCGTGGTGGACCAGGACGGCAAGCCGCTGGGCCTGGTCGCGCTGGAGGACGTCCTGGAGGAGCTGGTCGGCGAGATGCACGACCCGGACCACCGGACGGTTTAGCTCGCCCCTCGCCAACTCGCTTGGTTCACAACGGATTTGCTTGTCGGGGCCCGGTGCGGCCCCTAGCCTCGGGGCAGGGAGCCCGCCGGGCTCCGGCAGGTCGGCCCGTTCAGGGCCATGGGGAGGGACCGTTATGACACCGCGTCACGAGAGCGACGACACCACCGAGAACGCCGCACCCAGGCGTCGCAACCGGGCCAGGCTGGCGCTGGCAGGGGGCGCGCTGGCAGCCCTGCCGGTGGCCGGGCTGCTGCCGGCCGCCGCAGCCCCGGACACCACGGCCGTGGCGGGCCCCGTGCTCCCGAAGCCGCCGATGAAGGCCGTCGTGGCGCTGATGAAGCCGCCGATGAAGGTCGCGGCTCCCGAGCTGAAGAAGCCGCCGATGAAGGTGGCCGCGCCCAAGCCCGCCAAGGGCACGTCCGTCTAGCGGTGCACTGAAGCAGGGGCCTCCCGGCCGGTGCCGGGAGGCCCCTCGCTCAGCTTCGGCCGTCGATCAGTTCGCCGTACGCCTGGACCAGGTCGGGGAGGCGGAGGGTGGCCAGGTCCTCGCGGGACGGGGTGCCGGGGAGGGCGGAGAGGCGCAGGTCGCGGTAGGCGCAGGACTTCTCGTACAGGGTCCTGATGAAGCGTCCGTTGCCGAGGTTGTCGATCCAGCCCTCGCGGACCACGTGGGCGCAGATGCTGGCCAGCTCCTCGGTGGCGTCCCGGTCCCAGTCGTCGCCGCCGCCGGAGGCCAGCGTGCGGCCGATCGCGGTCAGTTCGGTGGGGCGGTAGCTGGGGAAGTCGACCCGGGTGGTGAAGCGGGAGTTGAGGCCGGGGTTGGTGGCCAGCAGCCGGTTCATGCCCTCGGGGTAGCCGGCCAGGATCACCACCAGCCGGTCGCGGTTGTCCTCGGCGCGCTTGAGCAGCACCTGGAGCGCCTCGTCGCCGTACGCGTCGCCCTTGCTGTAGCCGGAGTTGGAGAGGCTGTAGGCCTCGTCGATGAAGAGCACGCCGTCCAGTGCGGAGTCGATCAGCTCGTTCGCCTTGACCGCTGTCTGGCCGAGGAACTCGCCGACCAGGTCGGCTCGTTGGGCCTCCACCAGGTGGTCGCCGGAGAGCAGGCCGAGGGCGTGGAAGACCTGGCCGAGGATCCGGGCCACCGTGGTCTTGCCGGTACCGGAGGGGCCGGAGAAGACGAAGTGCCGCTTCGGCGGCTGCACCGGCAGCTCCTGGTCGGCCCGCAGCCGGGACATCCGTAACTGGGCGGACAGCGCCCGGACCTGACGCTTGACCGGCTCGAGCCCGACCATCTGCTCCAGCTCGGAGAGCGCGTCGTCCAGGCTCTGCGGGCCGTGCCACCGGGGCCCGGACCGGGCGGCCGGGCCGACCGCGGCCGGCGCCTCGGCCCGGACCGGCAG